>CAZJTM010000013.1:0-31164 GCA_964548925.1 uncultured Verrucomicrobiota bacterium
GTCAAGCCCGCGAACGACGCGCCCGCGCCGCCTGTGGGCAACGTGTGGCTCGGCCCGGCGACATAGTCGCCCAACACCGTGGGCGACCACGGCCCGAGGAAAATCGCGCCCGCCGTCACGAGGCTGCGGCTGACTTCGCGGGCTTTGCGCACCATGAGTTCGCAATGCTCCGGCGCAAGTCGGTTGGCCAGCGCCACGCCGTCGTCGAGTGATTTCACCTGAATCAGCCAGGCGTTTTCCGCGAGCACTTGTTTGATGAACTCGCGCCGCGCGAGCCGGGGCAGTTGTTTCGCGACTTCCCGCTCCACCACGTTGAGCAACTTCGCCGAAGTAGTCACCAGCCAGACCCGCTCGTGCCCCGAGCCGTGCTCCGCCTGCGCCAGCAAATCGGCGGCGGCGAACTTCGGATTCGCGGTGTCGTCGGCCAGCACCAGCAACTCGCTCGGGCCGGGCAGAAGATCAATGGCCACGTGGCCGACGAGCAACCGCTTGGCGGTAACCACGTAGGCATTGCCCGGACCGAAAATCTTCTGCACGCGGCGGATCGTCGGCGTGCCATAAGCCAGCGCCGCGATCGCCTGCGCGCCGCCCACCCGGTAAATCTCCGTGGCGCCGGCGGCCCGCGCGGCGAAGAGCAGCGCGGCATTGATCGAGCCGTCGGGGCCACATGGCGTGGTCACGACGATTTCCCGGCAGCCCGCGACTTTCGCCAGCGTAATCGTCATCAATGCCGTTGAAACCAGCGACGCCGTTCCGCCGGGGATGTAAACGCCGACACGTTGGAATGCATCGAACTTCTCCCCCACCACCGCGCCATGCGAGTTGCGCATCCACCAATCCTTGCGCCGAGACTTCTTCGCGAAGGTCGCAATGTTGGCTTCCGCCTCGGCCACCGCGGCGCGAAGGGATTCGTTCGCTTTCAGCGAAGCGGCCATTAACTCGGCCTGGGTCACGGCCAGTTGCTCCGCGGCAAGCTTGGCCCCGTCGAAACGCGCGGTGAACTCCAGCACCGCCGCATCGCCCCTCGCCTGCACGGCGTCGAGGATCGCCCGGGTGCGCTGTTCGATTTCGGCATCGAACAGGCTGGACGGCGCGGTGACCTCACGGAGCTTGGCGGCGTATCCGCGGTCGGAGAATCGAATCACTCTCATGTTGGCAGGCTAGGAGATGCGGGCGACAAAGTCAAAACCCGCCGCCTTTTCGCGCGTGTGCCGCCAGACTGTGCCATCAGATCATTCTTGGTCACGTCGAATCCCTGAAAGGGCGTCCCAGGTTCAGGGAAAGCAACCCTGATTGCAGGGCGAAATCCGGGATCGCGGCTGAATTGGTTTCAACATTTTCGCGGCTTCAGGCATCTATATCAGCGTGCAAACGCTGAAACGACTGCTGCCACTCTGCTGCCTCGCCGTGGGACTGCTCCCCGCGCTGGCGGCGCACACCGAAGCCAGGCTCGTCTTGTCCGCCGAAACCGCGCGCCCGGGGAGCACGGTCATGGGAGGACTCCTTCTCCGCATGGAGGACGGGTGGCACACGTACTGGCGCAATCCTGGTGCGTCCGGCATGGCCACCGAAATCGAATGGGAACTCCCCGACGGCATCGCTGCGGGTGAAATTCAATGGCCGCCACCGGAGAAGTACGGCGAGGACGACCTCACGACGTACGTCTATCACGAGGAAGTGGTGCTCCTCGTGCCATTGACGCTCGAGACGAACATCAGGCCTGGCCCGCTGGAACTCAAAGCGAAAGTCTCCTGGCTTGAATGCAAGGAAGCGTGCCTCCCCGGCAGCGCGAATGTGAGCGCCACACTCGTCGTTGGCGACACGCTCAAGCAATCCGCCGAGGCCAAGCTGATCGAAACCTGGCAAGGCCGGCTCCCTCGCGCGGGCGAAGCGTTGCAGGCCATCGCACGGTGGGAGAAGCCGGCGGAAGGCGCGTCACGCTCGCTCGTTCTGGAATGGCCCGCGAAGACCGGGGTCACCGTGGCGGACTTCTTCCCGTTCAGCAGCGACAAGTTTGAAGTGCAACCAGCCACCGAGCGACTCCCGACGGACGCCGGCGTGGTTCGCCTGCGCAAGATGGTGCATAAAGTCGCGGGCGACTGGCCCGCGGAGATTGCCGGTGTTCTGGTGCAGAAGATCGGCGCGGAACGACTTGCTTACGAGGTGAGGCTGCCGGTTGAGTCTGGTTTGTCGGCCACGGCTGCAACGGGAGTTGGTCGGTCCAGCCAAAGCGCAAGCACCGCCTCGCTCTGGCAGATGCTGCTCTACGCCTTCCTTGGCGGGTTAATCTTGAACGTAATGCCGTGCGTGCTCCCGGTCATCGCGCTGAAGATTCTCGGCTTCGTGGCCCAGGCCCGAGAGAATCCGCGCGAGGTCCGCAGGCTCGGGGTGATTTACACGGCGGGAGTGCTCGCGTCATTCCTGGCTCTGGCCTTCATCGTCATTGCGTTGAAGGCGGCGGGCAGCAAGGCGGGTTGGGGATTCCAGTTTGGCAACCCCTATTTCCTCGTTGCCATGACGACGCTGGTCACGCTGATCGCGCTCAACTTGTTCGGCGTTTTCGAGGTCACGCTCGGGGGGCGGGCGCTGGAAACGGCGGCGCAGCTTTCGTCGAAGCACGGCGCGGCGGGCGCGTTCTTCAACGGCCTGCTGGCCACAGTACTGGCGACCTCCTGCACGGCGCCGTTCCTTGGTGCGGCTGTGGGGTTCGGTTTCGCGCAGCCACCGCTCATTATTGCGGTGACGATGTTAACCGTCGGGCTCGGCCTCGCGGCGCCGTATCTCGTGCTGAGTTGGCAGCCGGCTTGGCTGAAGTTCCTGCCGAAACCCGGCCTGTGGATGGAACGGTTCAAAGTCGCAATGGGTTTCCCCATGCTGGCCGCGGCGGTGTGGCTCATGAGCATCGTGGCCGCGCATTATGGCGAACGGACCTGGTGGTTGGCGGTCTTCCTCGTGTTCGTCGCGCTCGCCGCGTGGATTTACGGCACCTTTCTGCAACGCGGCGCGAACCGGCGCGGGCTGGCTGGCGCGGTGCTGCTGCTGCTGCTCGCGATTGGTTACACTTACGCGTTGGAAAGCCAGTTGCGCTGGCGCGAACCCCTTTCGCCCGAAACCGCGACGGGTTCGCTCCAGGAAAGCCCTGATGGGATTGCCTGGCAACGCTGGTCTCCCGAAGCCGTCGCCCAAGCGCGCGCGGCAGGCCGGCCCGTGCTGGTGGACTTCACGGCGAAGTGGTGTCTGACCTGCCAAGCGAACAAGAAGTTCGCGCTCGAAATCCCGTCCGTGCGCGCCAAGCTGAAGCAGATCAACGCGGTGGCGCTGCTCGGCGACTACACACGTTTCCCGGCGGACATCACGGAGGAGTTGAACCGCTTCCAGCGCGCCGGCGTGCCGCTGGTGCTGGTCTATCCCCGCGACGCGACGCAGCCGCCGCTCGTCTTGCCGGAAGCACTCACGCCGGGGATCGTCCTCGAGGCGTTGAAGAAAGCGGCCACGCCGTAATGAGGACGGAAGACCCAAACGGGCGTCCCGGAGGACGCCCGTCGCAAAGGTTGCAGGTTCGGTTCAGGCGTTGACCGCTTCGCCGATCTGATAACGAACGAAGCGCCGGATGACGATCGTGTCGTTGAGCTTCTTGGAGACGTTCGCAATGTGCTCCTTGACGGTGATCTCGGAGTTCTGCTTCACGTAGCCCTGGTCCACCAAACACGAGGTCTGGAAGAACTTCTCCAGAACGCCTTGCAAAATCTTCTCCATTGCTTGCGGCGGCTTGCCCTTGAGGCGATCGGATTGCGCGGCAATCTCCCGCTCCTTGGCCACCACCTCGGCGGGCAGTTGCTCGCGGGAAATGGCGATCGGACTGGCGGCGGCGATTTGCAGCGTGATGTCGCGAACGAGCTGCTTGAACTCCTCGGTGGCGACCGTGGCCTCGTTCGCGGCGCCGACTTCCACCAGGACACCGATCTTCGAGCCAGTATGAATGTAGGCCGCGATCATGCCGTTGCCCTGCACTTCCATGCGGACATGGCGGGTGATCTTGAGGTTCTCGCGAATCCGCCCCACGGCATCCTGGCGCATCGCTTCGAGGTCCACGTTGGGATCGGCGGCGAGCTTGGCGGCGACCTCGACCGCGAAGGCACGGAACATCTCGTTGCGGGCGACAAAGTCGGTTTCGCAGTTCACCTCCACGAGAATGCCGGCGCGCGCGCCCGGGAGGACGTGCTGGACGATGGCGCCCTCGCGGGCCTGGCGAGTCGCCTTGTGCGCCGCGGTGGCGGCGCCCTTCTTGCGCAGGATCTCGACCGCTTTGTCCATGTCGCCCTGCGCGTCGGTCAGGGCGCGTTTACAATCCATCATGCCCGCGTTGGTCATCTCCCGGAGCTTCGCAACGTTGGCAGCAGTGATTTCAGCCATAATTCGTAAATGAGATTCGGTTCAGGTTGGAAAACAATTCGACTCCGATGCCCTCGCGCTCCCGAGCCTAGGCTGGGGTGGCCGGAGCGTCGGCCGGAGCAGTGGCGGCCACGGGCGTCGTCTCAGCCGCCGGCATTTCCTCCGGCTTGGGGCGGGAGGACTTGGCCTCGTGCTCGGCGCGGGCCTGCGTTACGGCCTGGCCCACCACACTCAGGATCATACGGACGGAGCGGATCGCGTCGTCGTTCGCGGGAATCGGATACTCGACCAGGTCGGGATCGCAGTTGGTATCCACGATGGCCACGATGGGAATCTTCAGTTTGCGGGCTTCGGCGATGGCGTTGTGCTCGCGCTTGATGTCCACGACAAACATGGCGGCCGGGTGTTTGTCCATTCCGCGGATGCCGTCAAAATACTTCACGAGCCGGGCGGCTTCGCGCCGGATGGCACTCTGCTCCTGCTTGACGTAGTTATTGATTGAGCCATCCGTCTCCATCTTCTCTATTTCCTTCAGGCGGCTCATCGAGCGCTTGATAGTGGCGTAGTTGGTCAGCGTGCCGCCAAGCCAGCGTTCGGTGACCCAGAACTGACCGCATTCCTTGGCGGTGTCCTTGATCGCCTGCTGGGCCTGCTTCTTCGTACCGACGAAAATCACCCGCCCGCCCTTGGCGACGATTTCGCGCAGAAAGGCGCAGGCGGCGTCGAGCTGCGCGAGCGACTTGCTGAGGTCAATGATGTGTATGCCGTTGCGCGCGTCGAAGATGAACGGCTTCATCTTGGGATTCCAGCGTCGGGTCTGATGACCGAAGTGAACGCCCGCATCCAGCAACTCTTTGATACCAATGCTTAACACAGTTTTTCCTTTGGTTGAAAGCCTTCGCGGCAAACCGAGATTAAGATTACGACTAAGATCAAGAAAGGCCGGAGGCCTTAGCTCGTGACTGGTTCTTGATCTCGTTCTTTCTCTTAATCCGACTCCGCCAAGACCATCCCGCGGAACACGGGATTATGACCGATGTTGTTGTGGCCGCCCGCGCCTACACCGGCACGGAATGTTTAAGGCCGTTTCCCCTCGTGCCGGACGACCTGAGTCACCCGGGTCGAGGGGACGCAGAAGCTAGCAGACTCGCGAATCGTGGCAAACCCATTTTTCGGGACGGCAACAACGCAACAATCCGAACAATCCGCATCTTCAAACGCGCGATTCGGTCGGGGCCTTGGGCGCACATTCTGGCGCGCGCGTATCAGCGGGCCAACCCCCTGCCCGTTCAGGGGGAGAAAAGACAGCGATCCGACAAGCCGCCGCGCCGCGCACAGCAACCCACCGCAAGATGCAGCCGTTATCGGGCAAGTTTCTTCCACGCCTTCAACGTGCCGTCAGGCGCGAAACTAAGGCGCAGGAAGGAGTCGGGCGAGTAGCCCTCCACGTAGGTCGGAAACGCCGATCCGTAATATGGAAAGTAGGTGGCGGAGCCATAGAGGTGGTCGCGCCCGCGGCGAGTCAGCCATTCGGCCACGAGCGTCCCGTCGGTGAGTTTCGCCTGCTTGTCGGGCGGACCCAGGTCCAGCACGGCTTGGTCGAACGTATAAACGCCCACGCGCCCGGCCCAATCCACCTTGCTGGTGGCGCAACCAAAAGCCAGCACGGTCAATAACACGAGCAGGAGGGGTGAAAAACCCCGGCGCAGCGGCAGCATTTTCATGGGTCAAGAGTACTCGGGAGAACCGTGAATGCAACCGCTACCAAACCGCGAGCATTCGGAGACTCCAGCGGCAAACCACCCGCAGCCAATCAAGGCGAACGGCGCGGCGCGCGATGGAGAGCAGGATCGGATGGGCAGATCCGCCTGCCTGCGTTCACGGAGGCGAGCGTGTCGTTGGCAGCGGCAGGCGGAGCGACTCTCGTCTCCGACCGCTGAGCTCCTGCGGAGCTTGTCTCCACCGTGCCATTGGGCGACATTACGCGCACCATGATTACCTCCGGCCAATCGCGGACGACGGCGGTCGCGCTCGGTTGGTTGCTCACGCTCGCCGCGAGCGTGGCCGCTGAGCGCCGCGCGTGGGTCATGTTCACCAATTGCCAGTACGTGGCCACCAAGGATGGCGACGGCGACAGTTTCCGGGTGCGCAGCGGCACCAACGAGTTCAACGTGCGTCTCTACTTCGTGGACGCTCCCGAATCCAATCTGCGCTACGCCGAGCGCAGCCGCGAGCAGGCCGAGCACTTTGGCGTCACGCTCGACGAAATCGTAAGGGCCGGAGTGAAGGCCAAGGAGGTGACCCGGGCTCTGTTGCAGGAGCCTTTCACGGTTCGCACGCGCTGGGCCAGTGCCGCCGGTGGCGGCCGGGAGCCGCGGTACTACTCCTTCGTGGACATCGGAACAAACAGCCTGGCGAGCATGCTCGTGGCGCAAGGTTGGGCGCGCACCAAGGGCGTCACCGCCACGATCCCCGGCCAAAACTCCAAGGACTTCGCGGCCAAGTTGCGCGCGTTGGAGGCCGAGGCGCAGGCGAGAGGGCTCGGAGTTTGGGCCTTGGCAAAGGCCACGAAGACAGAGCCGCCAACGGGACGCTCCGACTGAGTTGGCTGGATCCCACCGCCCGCCGACTCCAACCGACACGGGTGGGCAACGGCAGTGACCACGCCCACCAAGAGTGGTTTCCCACATTCCTGCGTTCTGCCCCTGGGCGGATCAAGCAATCCAAGGGCGACCACGGTTTTCCAACCCCGCCATCGCCTCCTTGACCGTGGCCACGTCCTCCGCGATCTCGAAGTCGAACATGCCGGCGAGCACGAAGTCCGCGCCGTGGAGGAAGGCGTAGCGGAAGGCGGGCTTGGGCGCGATGGCGCCGGCGGCCATGGTCTTGAAGGCAATCCACGGCTTCTTCACGGTCTTCATGAAGTCCGCCGTTTCCTGCGGGTTCTTGCACCAGTAACCCGGGAATTCATTGTAGGGCTTGTCCAATTCGTCCGGCTTTGGCGCGGTGGGATAGCTGTGCGTGTGGAAGGTCTTGATGTAGAAATCCGCCGGGATGCCGTGCTGCTCGCAGGCTTTGATGACATTCAGGTCGTGTGCGCCAACCCCCGAGGGCACGCCGAGCTTCTTGGGCAACTCCACCGCCTGCGCCACCAAGTCCATTTGTCCGCCGGACACCAGCGAGTCCGCATGCACGCCCCAGAGGTAAATGGCCTCGCAACCCTCCTTGAGCAGTTCGTCCACGTGCCGCCGGTACTCGTCGAGGCCCAGCTCGACCTTCGCGGTCGGGCAGATGATCCACTGAATCTTGCCGCCGCGCTCCTTGCGGTGCCGGCGCAACAGCGACATGGGATGCGGGGGGTAGTGCATGACGACGGCGTTGACGCCGTGCTGCTCGGCCAGCGCGAGCGTTTCGAGGATCTTCTCGTCGGTGTTGTATTTCGCGGCGAGGGTATAGACGTAATTGAGGTCGCGGCGATGGGTGTAGTGGGTGAGCAGGTTGCCCCCGAGAAGGAGCCGGCTGATGTGAAGCTTGCCGATCCTGCCGGTCGGCAGCGAAGCCGCGGCGGGCGCGGCGGGCGGCGGTTCGTCGGCGGCACTGTTCAACGCCAGCGCCACACTGGCGGAGGAGAGGACGGCGTGCTTGACGAATGAGCGGCGGGTGATGGAATCGGGCATAAAGGGAATCTCAGTTTCGGGTTTCATCTCCGGTTGACGAACTCCGTGACGCCAACGTCTCCCAAACGGAGTTGTCGAAACTCTTCCAACAGCGCTTCGGCGGCCTGGCGCTGCTCCTCGGTTTCCGGGCGCGCCGCCAGCAGGCCGAAGACCGTGCCGTCCGGACGGCGAACGCAATGCAGCAGCGCCTGGCGGTATTCCCAAGTGATCCGCTCCGGTCGGATTCGCCGGGTGGCAAGCACGTCGCAGGTGTCGGCGATGCAGCGCCAGGATTTTGCCGTCGCGGAAACCGGAAACTCGGCGGAATCCTCGTCGCAGACAAACGTCTGATCGGCAAAGCGCAAAGCCCGCAGCCGTTCGCCTTCGAGAACCGGCGTCTGCCGCATCCACTCTGTGAGGCCGGCTTGGAGGCCCGCGGGCAAGGTGAGCGCGCCGGCCGCGGGTCGCGCAGCGGTCGGCGCTGCCACACTCACCAGCGCGCCACTGTCCGCAGTGATGATGACGACCGACCGAGCTTGCGCCGTCACAAGTTCCAACCGGTCGAATTCGCCCAACGCCAACCCTTCGGCCAAACGTTGCGCCTTCTGGGAGAGGAACTCGAAGAAGCTGATCCAGCCCGCCCGGTCGCGACATTGCCACTCGTGCAACACTTCGCCGCTGCTGGAGCAGACAAGCAGTTCGGCAACCTGCGGACGCTCCGTCTCGACAGCGGTTGCCTGCGCCACCGGCTTGGCCGCCGCCTCGGTGAGCGCGAGCAGCGTGTCCACCTTCGCTTGGAGGGGGATTGGAAGCGGTTCGGCTTCGGATGGGGCCGGTGGCGGAGCAGCCTCCGGAGCGGCCTCATCGCGCTTGCGCGCCGCTTCCATCAGCAACATCTCCCACTGCCCCGAGATGGTGCGGGCGGGCGGTTCGCAGAACGGCTTGAGATTGAACTGACCGCCCGGCAATGACAGAAGGTGATTGAACGCCTCCTCGCCCTGTAAGACGCCCACCTGAGCATGAACGATCGAACCCTCTTCGATGAAGATTTCACCCCGGAGGCTGCCGTCAGCGATTTCGAGCACCGAGGAGTTGCGCGCCAGACACTCCATCTGGAGCACGTCCTGCAACCCCACGCGCCGCAGCACGCCGCGGAAGCCCTTCTCGCGGTGAAAGCGCAATAGTTCGGTCAGCGCAAGATAGACCTGCTGCCAGCCCTCGGGGGCAGTGGGTTTCTCCAGAAAGAGCTCCGCGCCGTTGGCGAGACACGCGGCCCGGTATTGCTCGCTGGGAACGCCGGTTAGAACCACCCGCTGCACGTCGGGGTAGCCCCGATTCAGGAGCGACAGAAACTGGATGCCATCCATCACCTCCATCTCCACGTCCACCACGGCCAGGTCCGCAGGGGTGTCGTGCAACAGCGCAAACGCCTGACCCGCGCTGTTGGCCGTGAGAATGTCCCACGCGCCACCGCTCAGCGCGCCCATCAACTCGGCCACCTGTTGGAGGAACCGCGGATCGTCATCCACGAACAGCACCCGGCGACGATGAGCGGAGGCGTCACTCATGCGTGGGTCGTGAGGCTGGAGGGGCTCAAGGCAGCGAGCGCTTCGCGCACCGCTACCTGCACCCAATGATCCGGATCGTCCAAGGCCTGGCGCAGCGCATCCGCGCACGCGGGCGAACGCTCCCGGCCAATCGCCTCCGCCGCCGCCAGACGCACCGCCGCGTCCCGATCATGCAGCAGGGCCGACAACACTTCGGCGATCCGCTGTGCGCGCGCGGCGGCCCGGGCGCGCTCGGAGGCCTGGGACAACTCCGTGGTCGAAAGGCCGGTAATCCGTTTGAGCAAGGTCACGGCGGCGTACTGCACCCCGGAGTCGTCGTGCTTGGCCGCCGCCTGCAGGCGGCCCACCATGTTCTGCACGCAGGGCGAGCGTTCCCAGTTGGGCGAAATCCGATTCAAGGCGCGCAAGGTCGCTTGGCGCACGCCCGCATGCACGTCCACCAAATTGGGCAGCAACGGCTCGATGACTTGTTCGTCTCCAAGCGCGGCGGTCGTGTCCGCCGCCGCTTCCCGCACCTCCGGATCGGGATCGTTCAAGCGGCCGAGGACGGCGGTCAGGGCGTCGCGCTGGCCGAGACGTGCGAGCGCCTCCAACGCGGTGCCGCGGACCTGCCAGTCTTGGTCGTTCAACGCGGCGATCAGCGGTTTGACCGCCTGCTCGTGGCCCAACCGGCCCAACGCCGCAGCCGCGGCCACGCGCACGTTGCGTTCGCGATCCTTGAGGGCCGCGGTCAACCCGCCGACCGCTTCGTGGCTTTGTTGCAGGGCCAAGGCTTCCGCCGCCGCCGTGCGCACCAGCGAATCCGCGTCCTTCAGCGCTGACAGCAACGGCTTCAAGACCGTCAGCGAACTCATCCCGCCCAGGACATTCGCCGCCATCACCCGTTGCTGATACGAACCCTCCTTGAGCACCTTGGCGAGCGGCGCCACGGCCTCCGGTCCAAAGGCCGCCGCCTGCCGAAGCTCGCCCATGGCGACGCAATAATGCAACTCCTCCGTGGGCGAGCCGGGTTGCCACCCCAGCGCCCGCAGCACCTGCGCCGCGCCCCATTGGGCGGACATCGAACCAGTCACCAAGATCTCCACCAGCGCGCCGGTGCCACGGTAATCGCCGATGTGTTTAAGGGCATGGACCACGGCCTGCTGAACCTCAGCCGAACCATCACCAAGCGCCTGCAAGAGAAACGGCACGGCCTCCCGGTCCTTCATCTCGCCCAGCGCCGCCGCCGCTTCAACGCGCACTTGCGCCTCCGCGTCGCGAAGGGCGGCAGCCAACAGATCCAACGCCGCGCGCCCGCCCGCTTCACGGAGTTTGCGCACCGTGCGGAGGCGTGTCTCGACGGACTTAGCGGCAAGCTGCCGCTTCGCCAGCCAGAGATGTGGTTGAAACGTCATCACCAACCGTGGCTTCCGAGCCGACACCCGCGTTTCCGGCTCTGAATTTGCAGCCCGGCGCCGCGAGCGGTCACGGGCCACTGCTGACGTTGAGCTTAGGGAGCGGGCCTGGCAAGTTCAAGCCGCAGGAGATGGAGGCGACTTGAGAAGCCCTGGCTCTTCCTCGATGACGCTGCGACAATGAAGTTGTCGCTTGCGTGAGCGGCTTGAAGCCGGAAACTGCGGCTTGTGATGCGTGCATTTGATGTCTTCAGCCGGGACTTGTCCACAAGCATGAGAACTGGAGCGGCGGTCGCGTGGAGCAGCCTTGTGCTGATCGGCTGCGCCTCCGGCCCCGTCGGGCGTCCCCAGCCCTCCGCCGCCGCGGCACGCCCACCGGGACGTTTCGAGTTCACCCAGCCGCAGATGGGCGTGCCGTTCCGAATGGTGTTCTACGCGCCCGATGCCCCGACCGCCAGCAACGCCGCGCAAGCCGCCTTCGCCCGCGTCGCGGCGCTCAACCGCGTGATGAGCGACTACGAGGACGACAGCGAACTCACGCAGCTCTCGCGCACGGCCGGATCGGGGCGCGCCGTTCCGGTGAGCGAAGATTTGTGGCGCGTCCTGGCCCGCGCCCAGAGGCTGGCTGGCCGCAGCGAGGGCGCGTTTGACGTGACAGTGGGGCCGGCAGTCCAACTCTGGCGCCGCGCCCGGCGTCAGCAGGAAATGCCCGATCCCGCCCGCCTCCAGCAGATGCTGCGAGCCGTCGGCCATCGGAAATTGGTGCTGGACCCGCGCCAACGCACCGCCACGCTGACGGTGCCCGGCATGCGCTTGGACCTTGGCGGCATCGCGAAGGGTTACGCGGTGGACGAGGCGTTGAAGACGCTGCGCACTTGGGGAATCACCCGCGCCTTGGTCAGTGGCGGCGGCGATCTCGCCGTGGGCGATCCTCCGCCGGGGGCCAAAGGCTGGCGGATTGAAATTGCGCCGCTGGACGCGACGAACGCCCCGCCGCAGCGTCATCTGCTGCTCAAACGCTGCGCGCTCGCAACCTCCGGCGACCTTTTCCAGCACGTCGAACTGAACGGCAGGCGTTACTCCCACATCGTGGATCCGCGCACGGGCGTGGGCCTCACGGATCACAGCTTGGTGACCGTGCTCGCTTCGGATTGCACCACCGCCGACAGCCTCTCCACCGTGGTGAGCGTGCTGGGCCCAAGCGCGGGACTGAAACTCATCGAAGCCACCCCGAAGGCCGCGGCGCATGTCGTGCGGAAACCGGCGGAGCAAATTGAAGTCTTCGAGTCGAAGCGCTTTCGCAGGTTCGTGGAAGCTCCACAGCCTTGAAGCCGCGCTCGCGCGTTCCAGGCGCTGGAGTCAGTTGGCGGGCAGGTCCTGTCCGCATCGCACCGTCACGCCGCGCGTCTCCACTGATAGTCGTGCATCTGCACCCGGTCAGTGCGTGCGGGAGGCAGCACGGTAGTGTTCTGACCGGCGTTCCGTTCGTGTGGATTCGTGCAATTCGTGTCCACGATGGATGCTGCTCCCAAAGAAACACGGCCGGGGGTCAAGTCGCACATCCGCCCACGCGGCAACCAGGACGCCGAACTGATCAATGGCGTTCGCTGTCACTGGCCACCACCGGTCCCGTCGCGGCGCTGCTGATGCGCGGCGGGCAAGGCAAACCGTTGCCCGGTTTTCGCAGGGTGGCCGCTCACCCGCCTATCGCTGCACTCGCGCCGCGCCGCCTTCCATCAGCTTCTCCACCTCGTCCCGGCTGGCCATGCTCGTGTCGCCCGGTGTCGTCATGGCCAGCGCGCCGTGGGCGGCGCCGTAGTCCACCGCCTTTTGCGGATCGCCGGTGGCCATCAGTCCGTAAATGAATCCGGACGCAAAACTGTCCCCGCCGCCCACGCGGTCGAGGATTTCCAAATCGGGATATTGGCGGCTCTCATAGAACCGGCTCTGCACCCAAGCAAGGGCGGCCCAGTCATTTACCGTCGCAGTCTTCGCCGCGCGCAAGGTGGTCGCCGTGGCTTGGAAATTGGGGAACGCCTCCACCGCCGTCTCGATCATGCGCTTGAACGCCTCCACGTCAAGGTGGAGCAGGCGGTCGTCCGCTCCCTCCAACTGAAAGCCGAGGCAGGCCGTGAAGTCCTCTTCGTTGCCCAGCATCACATCCACGTGCCGGGCGATCTCCTTGTTGACCGTCTGGGCGCGGGCCTGGCCGCCAATGCTCCGCCACAAACTCGGCCGGTAGTTCAAGTCGTAGCTCACTACCGTGCCGTGCTGCTTCGCTTTTTGCACCGCTTCGAGGACCAGCCCGGGCGTGGTGTCGCTGAGTGCCGCGAAGATGCCGCCCGTGTGGAACCAGCGCACGCCCAGCTTGCCGAAGATGTGATCCCAGTCGAAATCGCCGGCCTTGAGCTGGCTCGCCGCCGAAAGGCCGCGATCCGACACGCCCACGGCGCCCCGCACCCCGAAGCCGCGCTCCGTGAAGTTCAACCCATTCCGCACCGTGCGCCCCACCCCGTCAAACTTCGCCCAGCGAATAAACTCCGTGCTCACGCCGCCTTGGAGGACGCAATCTTCCAACAACCGGCCCACGTCGTTGTCGGCAAACGCCGTCGCGACCGCCGTGCGCAGGCCAAAGCAGCGGCGCAGGCCGCGGGCGACATTGTATTCGCCGCCGCCCTCCCAGACCCGAAAACTGCGGGCGGTGCGGATGCGGCCCTCGCCCGGATCCAGGCGGAGCATGATCTCGCCCAGCGAGAGCAGATCGTATTTGCAGGCATCAGCCGGTTTGATTTGCAGAGTTGCCATAGAGTCAAAAACACCTTGTGGAAAACACGCGACACATCGTCGCTGAGTTTTCCAAACCGTGCCGGCCAGCTCAATCCTGAAACCCGATCCACCGCCGTCTTGGGAGCCTCTCAAGACTTGGACCTTCTGCAAAACCTCCCTGGAAGGTGACGGGCCTGGGGGGGGCGGTGAAAGCCCCCGCCGGCTGAGGGCAGCCGGCCTACAGGTCCGGATGCCCGCTCCTGTAGGCCGCGTGCCCCCATGCGGCGTCCCCCTGTGGGCCGCAGGCCCTACGTGGCGAGCCCCTCGCAAGCGTGTTCAATAACTGAGATGCGCTTCGCCGGCTCGCCGAGCTACCGGGCCGTGAACACCGCGATCTCGCTCAGGCCGATGTTCGGACTGCCTTTCTTGGCCTTCGTGACGAAGAACGCCAGCCACGTCACCGTTCGTGGCTCGAAGCGGAGCTCCACGCCCTGTTTTCCGTCATCCGGCAGCGCGCCTGTGGCGAGCGTCGAACCGTCACTGAAGATCAGCATGCCCGAGGTGACTTGGTCCAGATCGTTCGGGCGGTCGAACAGCCACACCCGATCAATCGTCTGCGACGTGTTCCACGTCAGCCGCACGAAGGCGGAATCCTGCTCGCCCGCACTGGCCCATTCGCGGGTGGTGTCGCGGGGGAAACCGTCCACCACCCCGTCCGTCACCGCCGCCGCCGCGTAGCCGCTGTGCGCGGAGCTCACGCTCACCCGCGCCTCGCCCGCGATGTTGTCGGGCCCGTTGAGCGCGTCCGGCTCGGTCGGATCGTCGGGCGTGAGCAGTTTGACTTCCTGAAGGCACATCGCGTAGCGGCTGCCGGGCGGGCGCGACCGGAAGGTGATGCCCCCCCAGCCACTGCTGAAATTGGCCGAGTAACAAAGCCACAGGGTCCGGCCATCCGCGCTGATGAACTTGCTGGGGATGTTCACGAAGTAGGCCTGTTCGCCGAAGTTGGGCAAGAAGGCGACAAGCTTCCACGGCCCGGTGAGACGATCGGATTCCAACAGGTAGGTGTGATAGCGCGACACCGTGTTGCCGCCGTCGGTGACGCACAGGAAAAACCTCTTCAACGGCGCATTCCACGTCATCGTCACGCACCCCATGTGATCGCGCCAGGCGGCGATGGGCCGCGCCTGCGGGAGGCTCGGGGTCCAAGCCGCCGTCCCCGCCGCGTCGTTCCCGGCGAAGAACTCGTAACTCGCCGCGCGGTTCATGTTCTCGATGCCCGGCGTGACGCGTGCGAGGTAAATCTCGTCGCCGGTGGTCCACGAATTGTATGCGAAGCGCCGCCCTGCCGGCCCTTCAGACGCGCCATGCGCGACCAGGTACGCTTTGCCATCCGGCGAGTGCTCCAGTTCGCGTCCGAAGTCCACGAAATGCGGCGCGCCGATCTTAACCGGCTCGCCGTTGAGCGCGTGCTCGCCAAAGAGCGGCGCCGCCGGCGTGCAGGGCGTTTGCGTCCATGTCCGCCCCAGATCGGTGGACCAGCGGAAGCCCACAAACGGCCCGAGCCACGGCCAGTTGTAAGGGATGCCGTCGCGCGGCACCTGCGGGCTGGGATGCAGACAATACGTGCCGTAATACCACACACCGCGATACACCAGCGAGCCACACGGATACCGCCCCTCGTACGGCCGTGGACTGCTGGCGTAAACACCTTGGTTCGTCACCACAAGCCGCAGCGGATCGTCGCCGAGGATGGTGGCGTGGCCGGTGACGGCGTTGGTGCCGCCGGAGAACGCGCCCATTCCGTTTACCGTCCCATCCGTCCACGGCGAATAGAGATTCCCGTCCGCCGCCCACGAGGGATACCAGGTGTCCGCGCCCGTGTATTCGGCGTGACGCCCCGTGAACCCAAGCCCAACAAACCGATCCGACTTCGGGAAGGGACAATCCGGCGGCGGGGCGGAGGGCCAAAGGCGATATGCCGCAGGGGGCGGCGCATCCACCAGACGCTCAGCACCGCTCGCGCCCGCGCAAACACCAACCGCCACAATCCCCAAACCTGTTAACCGCACGATGTGTTTCATAGGCTCACGCTTTCATGCCGGGACAATCTTCCCGAGCACCACAGCCCGCCGGGCTCCCGTGCTGCCGATGACGTTCGACGGTTGCCCCAGCAACGTGGCATGCGCAAGGATGGCAAACGCCAGCGCTTCCTTTGCGGAATCCGGAATGCCGAAGTCTTTATGGGTCAGGATTTCGCCAACACCAGCCCCCACGCGCTTCGCCAGCATGTGCCGGAGGGTCGGGTTTTTCGCGCCACCGCCACCGAGGATTATTTGCAGCCGCGCCAAATCCGCGCGGGCCACTTTGGGGAAGACGAATCGCCGGTAAGCGTCCGCGAGACTTTGCGCCGTGAACGCTGTCGCTGTAGCCACCATGTCGGCAGCCGCGAGGCGCAACTGGCGGGCCCTGGCCAAGAAGTCTCGAACGAATACTTCACCGAATTCCTCGCGCCCGGTGGTCTTCGGCGGACGCCGGCGGATGAACGGATGCGCCATACACTCGGCCAGCAGCGACTCCGAAACCTTGCCCTGAGCCGCCAACCGGCCATCGCGGTCAAAAGTCAGCTTGCCGTCCGTGAGGGTCGTCACCACGGCGTCCATCACCATGTTGCCGGGCCCGGTGTCGAAGGCGAGCACGTCGCCGATGTCCGCCCGGGGCTGAAGGAACGTCAAATTGCCAATGCCGCCGATGTTCTGGATGACGCGCGGTCGCGCATTGTCAGTGAATAACACCCAATCTGCATAGGGTACGAGCGGCGCGCCTTGCCCGCCCGCGGCCATGTCGCGCACGCGGAAGTCCGCCACCGTGGTAATCCCCGTGCGCTCCGCAATCACGCAGGGTTCGCCGATCTGGAGCGTGGATGGAGGCCGCCCGTTCGGCAGGTGATGCACCGTCTGCCCGTGCGAGCCAATGGCGGTAATTTGTGTGGGTTTCAATCCGGCCTTCCGGATCGCTGCCAGCGCTGCACGGGCGAAACACTCGCCGAGGATGAAGTTCAACTCACAGATTTCCGCCACCGTGCCATGCAAACAAACGTGGAGCACGCGCTCGCGCAGCTTCGCCGGGAAGGCCGAGTGAACGTGCGCGCGCAACGTGGCTTGCAGCCCCCGGCCCTGCCCGCGCAACTCCACGACCACGGCGTCAGTGCCATCCGCCGAAGTGCCAGACATGAGGCCGACAAACAACTCACCACGCATGGACTTGGAAGGCATTCGCACCCCGCGAAACTACGGCACGGGGGCGTCGGCGAAAAGTGGATTTGAGCGGTCTGAAGCACAACCAAAAGCGAGAAGGCCAGCAATTCTCGTCATGACGGTGTCCATCTCCGCCGGGTGGGGGCACCCGGCCTACAACCGGGCGGTTCTGTGCGGATTATAGGCCGGGCGCCCTCACCCGGCGTCTCCATCTGGTCCAAAATGAGAATGGCTGGCGAGAAGGCAAGTGACAGCGGCGGTTCAAAGTGCTACAAGTCTGAGGTAGCCGTGTGGACCGACGCTGATGACACGCAGGTGACGGGCTCGTTTGATGAGCCTTCGTGGGCTGGGGAAGAGGCAACCGCTTTGTTGCGGCGCTGCCCCGTCCCGGCGCCGCTTGCCGGGACCTCGGTGGATTCGCCGGCGGGCCCGCGCTTTCGATACGGCTGGCCGGTGCCTTCAACGATCTCGGCCCACCCCGACGAGGCACGCGCTTGCATTCCTCTGCCCACGTTTGACGAGTTGTCGCTGGAAAAGGCGCGGGTAATCTCCGGAAATTTTCCTTCGGCAGAAGCGGAGTACCGAACCATGCGCGCAAGAGAACCGGACGCGGAGGAGTCCGAGATTCCGCATTTTGAGAGGGTTTTCCGAATCGCGGCGGGGATGGCGGAGGTGCCGAACATTCAGGCGTCCGCCGACTATGACGAAGTCTTGGTGCTCACGGCCTGGCACTGTGTGCGCCCCGGGGTCGAGGGTTTCCTGGGTTCATATCCCAAGTCCTTGCTCTGCCCATTGTCACACGCGGCCCCGCCGATCGCTCTGGCCTCTCTCCCGCCCGCCAAGCGTTTCACGTTCGACCGGCGCGCCCCCGCGTATTTGCGCTACCTGCTGGTCAACAAGTTCGGGTTGCGCACCTGCGCCGAGCTTGAGGCGGCCGATTTGCGGCACTTGCTCCGGAGCACCGGGTTCCGGCTGATCCGTTCCAGCGCGGTGCCGGAAGTCGCTTTCCCGGGCATCACCCAGGGCGAAGATCCGCCCGCCCGGCCTTGGAAGTTGACGCTCCGGCAGGAATTGAGCGAAGCGCGCGCGGCGGAGATGCTGATTCATGCGGCGCTCTGGCAGATCAAGTATGGCTTGCGGCTGGTCAGCATCGTCGGAGGGCAACCACACTGGAACATCGGCAGCTTCACCCGCACGGATTGGGAAGACGCGTTTCTTTCGCTGGGAGTGCGGGTGTCGCCCTCGCTCCAGCGCGAAAGCGGCCTGCTGGACTGGCGGGCGGTGCTGGCCCGGTGTCTGGAACGGATCGGCACGGGCAATCTCCCGCCGGAGATCGTCGGCAAGGTTTCGGCCCTGCCCCAGCGGGTCTGCCATGACAGTCACCAGGCGATTTGGGAGGTCCTCGACCAGGCTGCGCGCAAGGTGCTGGAGCAAGCGCGGGTGTCCGAGCCCCAGCTTTTTGACGCGCACGGCGGGATGGACTGTGGAGCGGCCCGAACCTTCCGCCGCTGGGCGCGGCTGTTCGACGAAGTCTCGCCCAACATTCTTTCGCGGTTTGGGGTGTCCGCTTTCACGGCGCTCCATCGTGTGGCGCCGGAGCAGTTTGGGTGGGGCGCCGCGCAAGTCAAACCTTGGGAACTGGAGCAGGAGCACGGGAAATGGAAAGGGCCGCGGGGTCGGGCACTGTTGCAGAGCGCCTACGCGTTTGCGTTGCACGACGCGGGCCTTGGCAGCATCGAAGCCCAGGCGGACCAAGTCGTTTGGCGCTGCACCTTGGCGGAATTCTCCGCCTGGTCCGCGGCCAAGACCGGCAGCGGCACGACGGCTTACGATTTTCTGTACGGCCTCGCCAGCCGGCATGGATTGACCCCGCTGCTGAACCGGGAACTAACACACACGGCCGCCGTGTCCTTGCTGGCGGGCGTGAACGTCCACGAACACCTGCCGCGGATTGAAGGCAGTTGGGACGTCTGCATGCGCGCGGCCCTGGAGCATCATGGCGGGGAATTGGAAGTGCGGTTGGTGCTGCCGGACATGGTGCCGCTGCCGCTGCGGCTGCGCAAGGCCGTGTTGACCCCGCTGGAATACGGTTATCTGCACAAGGAGATTCGCTTGGTTCGCGATTTCGACTTGAGCATGGCCCGGGAAGGCCACCGCCGGCTTGAAGAAATCCCGGGCTGGTGGGAAGACGAGCGCATCATCGGAACGCCCCTCTTGGAACGGGTGAACGATCCGGCCGACCCCGCCCGCGCAGTCCTCCACGGGTTGCGTCCCGAGCCCTGGCTGGAAATACCGACGCGGAGAATTCGCTTCCGCGCCCTTCAATTATTGATCTCCAAGCGGGCGACCCGCCGGACGGCGGCGAGCGAAACCGGGCTTTCCTCTGAGGAAATCCGGACGTTGCTCCGGCTCGCGCTCGAAGGCGCGTTGGAGCACTGCAATCTCGCGCACGTGTCTTTGCCGGCGGTCCGGCGCGGTTTTGAGCGCCTCCTGGCGCGCGACGACACCCGCGAGATGCTCGATTCCCTGCTGCTGCATGTCGGCACGGCCTACGAAACCGAGATTTGGGGACAGGTGCGCAGGTTCATTGTGCTCGACGTCATCAACGACCTGCTGGCGCTCACCCTCCGCGGCTCGATGTTGCACCTGATGAGCGAGGACTGAGTCCCCGACCCGGGGAACTCATTCGCGTCCCGCCGGTCCGATGTATTCCTTTGCGATGACGAGGTTGTCGAAGAACACAATGTTCGTCGGATTCTCTGTCCAGCGATCGGTGACGTAAGATTCGAGGGTCAGCGCGTTGGCCCGGAGCGTGGCGGTCTTGCGCCAGTTGAGGCCGCGCCAATGTCCGAGCAGCCGGCCCTCAATCCAGAAGGCCTGTTCACCGTCCGGCTGCCCGGGCGTGTTCTCCTTGAGCATGAACTCAGCGCAAATCCAGCGGTCCTTCACGATGGCCTCCTGCGGCTCGACTTGGAAGGAGTTGCCCCAGAACTTGCCGTCGGGCGACACCTTCATCTCATGCCAATAGCTGTAGAAGTTCCATTTCCCCGGCGCCGGCCAGCGCCCCCAGTTGCCCCACGGTTCGAGCGCGGTGGAGAATCGCTCGTCGCCCTCGGGGCGCAAGCCCGCGCCGCCAAAGCCGCTCCACTTGTCCGCGCCCTGCAGACCCTTGTTCGCGCGCAGGGTAACGAAGTGATGCACGTAGTCGCAGCCGGGATCGAACTTGACGTAAAACCGCACGAAGACTTGCGGCACGGGCTCGAACCACTTCGTGAGGCCGTCGCCCTGGTTCTCACCGAGGCGTGCCTCGACCTTCATGCAACGCGCTCCACACACGCCGCCGCCGGCCGCGGTGAGACTCAGCGCCTTGCTCTTGGGGTTGCCTTTGCCCTCCCATCGCGCCCCGAGTTCGCCCTGCTCAAAGTCGTCCGCAAAGATGACCGCGCCGTGGGAGGCGAGGTTGGCGTCGGCTTTGAACTTGGCGGCAAAGCCACCACCCCGGGGCAGTTTGCTTTCCGCCGCCGCGTTCACGAACCGGTCTTCAGCGGCAATCAAGGCCAGTTCGCCGGCCAGCCACAGCACAACGAGCGGAACGCCAAAAGCGAGTGGACCCCGCGAAGGCACAGGGTCGGCGGAAAAGATGTTGTTCACGCCGTCACGGTAAACCGGAAGACCGGTCTGGCACAACGCGGTTCCCGTCGGCCAAAGCTGGTGGCCGATGGCGCCTGTGGCGATTTCTCGGCAGAATGAATTCGCTTTGAGAGCGCCACCCTGCAACAATGCTCCGCTCATGCATTCGCAGACGAATCTCGATCAAGACTCGGGGGCGACCCCATCCGTTTCACCACGGGTGGCGCAGCCGGCGCCGGATTTCTCCGGCCCGCCGCGACCGATCGAAGAGGTCGTGCGGGAACCCGGTTTCCCCCAGTCCGCGCGCGGCGTTTACCTGGACATCCGCGGGTTTACCGGGGTCGTGGTGGACATCGTCAAAGACTCCCTCAAGGTCCGTTCCCCAGAAGGCATTACGCGAAGTTACAACGCCAACCGCCTCAAGACACTGTTCGCGCCGGCGGAGCGTTTTGAACCGCCCATGCCGCCGGCTGCCGAACCAGTCCAAGCGCGCCGCTCAAGCCCGCGAGCCCGCCGCGTGTCTATATCGCCAATCCTGATTTCACGGCCCCCATCAAGCCGATCCGCGACTTCGCGAGCCAGGCCGACTTTCCGCAATGCGCCTACGGCCAGCACGTGGACATCGCCGGGTTCGAGGGGGTGGTGGTGGAAATTGTGAAAGGTTCGCTCAAGGTCCGCTCCCCCCAAGGCGTCAGCCGCAGTTACAACGCCGAGGTTCTGCGGAAACTCCACGGCCAGCCCTGAGCAGTGGGCAACTACGGTTGCTGCGTTCGCGCGCGAGAGCACCCCAAGCCAACCGCACGAGCGCGGACATTCTTGTCGGCCACTGCAAGACTACCCGCGCTCGCGGACAACAATGTCCGCCCTCCGATCTGGTTGCGGCGATACCTCGCTCCGCCGTTGTTGTTCAACCGCAGTTTTCACGCTCACGGTTGACGGGCTCAAACCGGACTCAGGGATCCGCCGCCAGACGCGTTGGGTTGGGTTTCCCGCCGGCGACGCCCGATCGTCAGACAGGCCACGGTCAGCCCCAGCACACAGATCGTGTAGGCAATCGCGTTCGGCGTGCGGCCCGTCCATTGCTCCCACGGCCATGGGAAGCGAAAGAACGCGTAATTGAGTCCGAAGTAGAGCCACGCGTTGATCAGGAGCGTCCAGCGCGCGAACTCGCGACCGCTCCCGCCGTGTCCGACCTGTCGGCCAAACCCCAGCGCGACAGCCGTGGTCAGCAGGACTGGCAGAACCCCGTAAACGCTCCAGCCCGCGAGCGGACCAATGGCGTGCGACTCGACCACGAGTTGGCGGATGGTTTTGCCGGCAATGGGCAACAGCGTAATCGGGAGCACGAGCAAAAACGGCCACCAGCGCCCGCCTGCCACCGCCACGAGCGGGATCAACGCGATGACCAGGCCGGGATCGTAGAGCGCGTTGGCCCAGCGAACCTCCGTGAATTCACCCGCGATCAACATGGCGACATGGGTCGCCACCAGCGCCCATTCGACGCCCGGCTTGATCGGCGCGTCACCGCTTTCATCCAGCGGACTGAGGCGGCGGCGATTGAGCCAGAGGCCGAGGCCAAGACACGCGCCCATGACAGCGCCGAACGTGGTTTCCATCCAGTTCCACCAGTTCATCACCGGGTCGAGCGTCAACCAAATGCCGGCCTTGAACACCTCCGGATTCCACGCGTGAAACGACTGGAGACACTGGCCGATGGCAAAGCCGAGACCGCCGAGCATGCCCCACAGCGCGAGGTTGCGGGCAAGCCCATCGCGGCGAATCCAGCCCGCCCAGGTCCACGCCCCGAGCAATGCGAAGAGCAATCCGCCCCAGACTTCCGGGCGCGGCTTCAGTTCGGGCCCGGCGACAGGCTGCCAATGCCAGGAAGCGGAAAAGTAGATGCGTGGCAAGGTCCGGCTGGCAGGATCGAACGGCGAATTCAATAACCAACAACCCACCGCGTAGAGGACAAAGACTCCCGCCATCAGAAACAAGATGTGCCGCCACGTATAACGGACACCGCCCAGTCCCATGCCGAGGAACAACCCCGCGAAGCCAATCCAAATCGCGCCCTTGATCGCCAAGCCCAGCATGCCCCAGCGCCAAGCCTCCCAATTGCCAACCAACGTTGCGTTCTGCGTGAGGCCGATGGTCTGCCCATAAGTCATCGAGCCACCGATGCCCATGGCAATGGTACCAAAAGCCACGGCACGCGCCGTCGGCAACAAAGCCGCATTCGGGCAAAGCAAGAACACGAGCACCAAGCTCACGAGCACGCCGGCGATCATCGCCCCGGTTTCGTGGCCGTACTGCCCGCGAATACCCCAGCCCATTCCGCCAGCCAGCGCCCCCAGCACCACCGGTTGCCAGAGGGGCGGGAAGTGACGCCCGTCCGACTTGTCCGGGCAAGCCGTCACACCAAGGCTGTCCGGGGACTTATCCCTGGCTCCACTCGGCATAGAGCGCGTCGAGCCCGGCTTCCGTGGGATCGCCGGCGAACAACGCCACGCGATACTTGAGTTGCACGGATTTCCCCGCCGCCAATTGCCAGGGTTCTGTCATGAAATTGAATGGCATGGGCGAGCAGTTGCCGTAGTCCCGCGTGAACCACGGACATGGCGCCCAGGGATTCTTGGGATGCTCCATCAAGGCGATGCCTTCGACCGGCTCGCCCTTCGCCTGCACGCGCTTGCCGTAAAAGGCGCACCAGCGCGCCGGTTGGCCGAACGTGTCTTTCTCGCCGGACTTGCCCTCGCTGGTCACCAGGTTCCCTCCGCCCCACACCGCGATGTCACCCGCCACGCGCAGGGCGAACAACGCGTGGTTTGTCTTCTGGATCGTCACGTCCACCTCGGCCTTCCAGGTGATTTCGGCGTCGAGCAGCCACAGTCGGGGATTGCGCACCGTCACGGTGAACTTCCGCGCGTCGGTCATCTGCACCGGTTGCCCGGGCTGCCGCCAGTCACACTCGTCCATAATCACGACGGATTGCTTGGTGGATTCGGCCACGCGCGGCCCGCGCGAGAGAACCTGTCCCCGCGCCAGCTCATCCTGCCAATAATTGCCGCCGTTGACGCGGTCGCAGCCGAAGAAGATCGAGCGATGATGGGGCCACGGCAGTGACGACTCCGAGGTCAGCGACAGACCGGACACCGGCCCGGTCGCTGGAAAGAAATACGGATACTTCTGAGTGGGGTGCGCCCGGTAGCTGGTAAGCGGCGCGTTGTTCAGGCGCAGCCAGATGTGCGGTCCAATCTGGTAATGCGTGAGGCCCTCGGCCTCGGGCACGGGGCGGGCCTGCGCGGCAGCGGAGGTGGGCTTGAGCACGAGCGCGGCGGGAAAGACGGCGGCGGTGGTGGCGGATAGGCGGACGAAGGATCGGCGGTTCATCGGTGTTTTCATGTTGAACGATGTTGAGTTCATTCTTTCGCAATGGCGACGCTGGCAACGTATCCGTGGCTGCCGGGCACGCCAAGCAATTCCCGCCCGGTCTTCGTGACATCTGGCTCGGAATGTTGAGAAGCGTCGGCAGTTTGAACTGAAGCGGGCGAATTGACCTGTTCTCTATCGCCTGTGATCAGACTGGGGACAATCATGGCTTCCCCTCGTAAACCACCTTCCCGTCCACGACCGTGAGCATGACCTTGACCGTGTCGAGGGCGGACGGATTCATGGTGAAAAGGTCGCGGTCAAGCATCACCACGTCAGCGAGCCTGCCGGGGGTGAGTGAACCTTTCAGGTGTTCCTGAAACTCCGCGTAGGCCGAGCCCATCGTGTAGGCGTGGATGGCTTCCTCTAGCGTGATCTTCTGCTCCGGCACCCAGCCTTCAGGATGTTTGCCATCCAGCGTCTGGCGGGTGACAGCAGCCTTGAGGCTTTCCATCGGATTCAACGGCGCAACGGTCCAGTCCGTGCCGAAGGCCAGCGATGCGCCGGCATCCAACAGAGAGCGGAAGGCATAGGTGCCTTTCGCGCGCTCCGGGCCGATGCGTTTGTCGCACCAGCGCCCGTCGTCGGCGCAGTGATACGGCTGCATGGAGGCAATGACCTTCAGCGTGGCAAATTGCCTGATCTCGCTGGGGCGCAGGTGTTGGGCGTGCTCGATGCGGAAGCGCCGGTCACGCGGCCCGTTCTGCGCGGCGACCTGTTGGTAGATGTCGAGGATCGCTTTGTTCGCCGCGTCGCCGATGGCGTGGATCATCACGTGCAGGCCCGCCTTGTCCGCCGCGAGGACGCGCTGGAGCATGATGCCCTCGGGGAACATTTGGTCGAAGAGCAGGCCGCGCGTGTCGGGCGCGTCGTTGTACGGCTCGAAGAAATACGCCGTGGTCGAGCCCAAGCTGCCATCGGCGAAGCCCTTGAGTCCACCGAAGCGAATCCAGTCGTTGCCGAGCGGCGCACGCATGCCGGTCTTGCCGAGCACTTCCCACGAGACGATCGAACGAGCGCAGTAAATGCGGGTCTTCAACTCGCCTCGCTCCAATTGATACTGGTAGAGCCCCACGTCGTCATCGGCGGACATGTCTTGCACGCTGGTCACGCCCAGGGAGGCGGCGTGTTCGGTGGCGGCCCGGGCGGCGGCGAGCTTTTCGTCCCAAGAACGCGGTGGGATGACCTTCTCCACATACGCCATCGCGGCATCCTTCAAGATTCCTGTGGGCTCGCCCTTCGCGTCGCGCACGATCAGGCCACCGTCCACCTCCTTGGTGTCCTTCGTGACGCTTGCAAGCTTGAGTGCAAGACTGTTCGCCAGCGACATGTGGCCGTCCAACCGGCTGACGAAGACCGGATGATCGGACGTGACAGCGTCAATCATCTCCTTCGTCGGCAACTGCGCGCCGGGGAACTTCTCGTGGTCCCAATCGCCGCCGAGAATCCAGCGGCCCTTGGGCAGTTTCTTGGCGAATTCGCCGATGCGCCGGGCGAACTCGGCGGGCGACGAGGCGTCGCGCAGGTCCACGTTCGTGATGGAGAAGCCGCCGCTTAGCCAATGCACATGCGCGTCGTTGAAGCCGGGCAGCACCGATTTGCCACCGGCATCAATCACGCGCGTCTTCGGCCCGGCCAGCGAACGCAAGTCCGCCGTCGCACCAACGGCAAGGATGCGGTTGCCAAGAATCGCCACGGCTTCCGCTTTAGGTTGCGCGGCGTCCATCGTGCGGACGGCGGCATTGAGGATGAGCAGGTCGGGAGCAAGCGAGGCGGGCGTGGCGGGAGTCGAGTTGGGCATGGCGGACAGGAGCGTGACGGCTATGATCAGCGGTTTCATTTGGGACCGTTGGTTTGCATGGGCGGGGTAGTTGTAGCGGCGTGGCCCGGCGATGTCACGCGCGGAAACAAAGACTTCCCTCTCCTGCCCGCTTTTGGCTTCATGGCCGGCGTTCGGAGTCGCGCCATCCCGCGCGCCTGAGCCAACTGTTTACAATCATGAACACACTGCCAACGGTCTATCTGAAGCCGGGCGAAGCCGACCGCATCGTGGCCGGCCACCCGTGGGTCTATCAAAGCTCCATCCTCCGCGTCACCGCGCCGCCCACCGACGGCGAACTTGTCCAAGTAAAAGACCACCGCCAGCGGATGCTCGGCGTGGGTTTCTTCAACTCCAAGTCACGCATTCACGTCCGCGTGCTGTCCACCGATCGCACCGAGGTGGACCAGGCGTTCTTCGTGGAGCGCATCCGCGCCGCGCTCGCCGTGCGACACCGCCACCTGCACGGCGCGACTTCGCTCCGCGTCGTGAACGCCGAGAGCGACTTCCTCAGCGGCCTCATCGTGGACAAGTACGAGGACGTGCTCGTCGTGCAGATTTCGGCGTTGGGCATGGAGAAGCGGAAGAACAAGATCGTCGCCGCGCTCAAAGAACTGCTTTCGCCACGCGCCATCCTGGAGCGTGGCGACATGGCGTCGCGCAAGTTCGAGGGCATGGAGGAAGTCAACGGCGTGCTCGACGGCGAACATACCGGGCCGCTGGTGGTGAACTTGAACGGGCTGAAGTTCGAGGCCGACCTCGCTGCTGGCCACAAGACCGGTCTGTATCTCGATCAACAGGTGAACTACCAGGCCGTGGCGACATTCGCCAAGGACGCGCAGGTGCTGGACTGCTTCAGCTTTCTCGGCGGCTTCGCGCTCCACGCGGCGCGGGCGGGTGCAGCTCACGTCCACATGCTGGATCAAAGCGCCGATGCCATCGCCGCGGCTACGCGCACCGCTGCGGCCAACGGCCTGGCTGACAAGTGCTCCGCCGAGACGGTGAATGTGTTCGACTGGCTCAAGGCGAACACGAAGACGGCACCTCACGAGAAGTTGATCCCCCGCTTCGATCTCATCGTGCTCGACCCGCCGTCCTTTACGCGCAACCGGGCATCCGTGCCGGACGCGTTGCGTGGCTACAAGGAAATTCACGTCCGCGCGCTCAAGCTGCTGCGCCCTGGCGGCGTACTGGCGACGTTCTGCTGCTCGCACCACGTCAACGCCAGCTTGTTCCAGGACACCGTGCTCTCCGCCGCCTACGACACGCGCAGGATTCTCCGCCGCGTCGCCACTTACACGCAGTCGCCGGATCACCCGATCATCCCGATGATCCCGGAGACGGAATACCTGAAGGGGTTTGCGTTTGAGTTGGTGAGGTGAAAGCCGTCGCCGCCAGCGTGAGTTGGTGGAGGGAATGAATGAGGAAATCGGTGCCGTTTGGCACATCTGCGGCGCTGGCCGGGCCGGCGCCTGCCATGAAGAACGGATCATCTCCGCCGAGGCATCATTGTCCGTCTCCTGCAATGGGCTGTGCTGGGAGGGATGGGGTGGCCGACGGGATTTGAACCCGCGACAGCCAGATCCACAATCTGGGGCTCTAACCAGGCTGAGCTACGGCCACCACGCGAGCAAAGGGAGGCTACGGTTGGCCCGGCGAAAGGTCAAGCCTCGGACAACAGGCAATCCGCCCAATCCAAGCAACCGGGCGAGCGGACACTTGCGTCGCGGCGGCAGACCGGCACAATTATCACACGCAATGGTGCGCGTGTTCACAAGTCAAACTTCGCGCGGAGCGCTGGCAATCTGGACGCGGCTTCGGTCGAGGGTCGTCCTTGGCTGGGTGGCGGCGTGTCTGGTGGTGCCGGCGTGGGCGGCCAGTTTCACGGCTTCGTTGGATCGCACCACGGTTGTGGTCGGGGAGACGGTGGGGCTGACCCTGACGTTTGAGGGCGGCTCGCTGTCCAGCAACCCCCGTTTGCCGGCCATCCCGGGAGTGCAAGTCGCGGCTGGCATCAGCCAGAGCATGAACTCCAGCATCGGCCCGGATGGCAAGATGAGTTCGGTGCAGAGCTTCAAGTTCAACCTTATCCCAACGCAACCAGGGGAGATCACCATTCCCGCTTTCCAGGTGGACGTTGCCGGCCAAAGGCTGTCCAGCCAACCCCTGAAGCTCCAAGTGCTCCGCGAAGACCCGGCAGCTCCCCCCGTCAGCCTCGCCAACGCCGCGGCCTTCCTCTGGCCTGTCTGGCCGAAGCAGGAATGCTACGTCAACGAAGTCCTCACCCTGGAGTTGCGACTCTACCTGCGCAGCGGTGTTCGTTTCGGTGAGTTCCAATTCCCGCCGCTCACCGCTGATGGACTCCAAGCCAGCCAACTCACGCAGGGGGGAGATTTCGAGCGAGCCGTCGGGAACGTCCCGTTCCGCGTGATCCCGTTGTGGGTGGCGCTCACGCCCACCCGGCCCGGCCTGCTGGAGATCGGGCCACTGCAAGGCAGCATCACGATGAACCCCGCCGAGTGGCCCGCGAGCATCTTCCGCTACGGCCCGCAGCCCAAAACCATTGGCCTCGCGTTGGACCGGCAGGCGCTTCGGGTGCTGCCGCTGCCCACCAACAATGTGCCCGCCAGCTTCAACGGCGCGGTGGGACATTTCGAGCTGGCGGTGAGCGCGGGCCCAACCAACGTGACCGTGGGCGACCCCATTACGGTGCGCATTCACGTTACGGGCCGCGGCGCGCTCGATGCGCTGACCTTGCCCGAGCAGCGCGCCTGGAAGGAATTCAAGACGTACTCGGCGACCTCGAAGGTGGAAACCAAACCTCCGCTCGGGGTGGAAGGCAGCAAGTTGTTCGAGCAAGTCGTCGCGCCGCAGAGCGCCGATCTCGCCGCCATTCCGCCGGTTGAATTCAGTTTCTTCGATCCCGGGCAGAAAAGCTATCGGACCCTCACCAGTCCGCCGATTGCCTTGACCGTGCGTGCGGCGGCCACCGTCGCCCCGGTCATCGCCGCCGGCAAACCGGGAATGGAAGACACCGCGCCCCCGGCGCAGGACATCGTTGGGTTGAAGCAGCGGCTCGGGACATTGGCCGCCATTGGGCAACCGCTGCCGCTGCGCTCTTGGTTCTGGGCACTCCAAGCCATTCCGGTGCTGGTCTGGCTGGGCGCGGTGGTTTGGCGCAAACGAGCGGACGCCCTTGCCAACAACCCGCGCCTGCGCCGCCGCAAGCAGGTCGCGCAAGCGGTGAACAGCGGTTTGACCCAACTCCGCAAGCTCGCGGACCAGAACCAATCGGAGGCATTCTTCGCCACGCTCTTCCATCTGCTCCAAGAGCAGATTGGAGAGCGGCTGGACCTGCCCGCCTCGGCCATCACCGAGGCGGTGGTGGATGAGCGGTTGAAGGCCGGCGGCTTGGCGGAAGCCGCTTGTGCCGCGCTCCACGACTTGTTTCAGACCTGCAACCTGGCGCGGTACGCCCCCGTGCAAACCAGTCAGGAACTCGCCGCCATCGTCCCCCGCGTGGAAGCCGTCATCGAACAACTGCGGAGGTTCGAGCCATGAAACCCATGTGTTTCCCGCCCACCACCCCGGCGCGCTCGAGGCTCAGCAGGGGACACGACCGAAGAATCCTGGTGGGGAGGAGTCTCGCTTGGGTTGGCGCGGTGGTGCTGATGGCGGCGGTCACGGCGTTTGGAGCGTCTGGTGCCGGCGACATCAGCGTGGGTTTTGACGCCGCCAACAAGCTTTACGAGGAAGGCAAATTCAACGAGGCGGCAACGGCCTACGAGCGCCTGTTGCAGGGGGGGCAAGCAGCTCCCGCGCTGTACTTCAATTGGGGCAATGCCCTGTTCAAGGCGGGGAAGATTGGCCGCGCGGTGGCCGCCTACCGGCAAGCCGAGGACCTCGCCCCGCGCGATCCCGATGTGCGCGCCAACCTTCGCTTTGCGCGCAACCAGGTCCAGGGCCCAACGCTGCGCGCCGGTCTGCGGGAACGCGCGCTGCGGCTGCTCAGCCTCACCGAGTGGAGTTGGCTGACCGCCACGGGTTTCTGGTGTTGGTTCGGGTTGCTGGTGATGCGGCAAGTGCGCCCGGCCACCCGGCGCACGCTGCGCAATTGGGTGTTCCTGGCGGCGCTGGTGACGCTGATCCTCGGCACTGGTCTGGGTTTGAGCCTGCACGCCCGGCTGGCAGAGAGATTGGCCATCGTCATTGTGAGCGACGCCACCGTTCGCAATGGGCCGTTTGAAGAATCCCCCGCGGCATTCACGGCGCGCGATGGCGCGGAACTGCGCGTCCTGGATCAAAAGGACGGCTGGCTACAGGTAACCGCCGGCCCCCGCCGGCTCGGCTGGTTGCCGCGCGCGCAGGTGATCGTCCTGCCAGCCCGGTAAGAGCATCGGGCAGGGGTGCGGGCGTGACCTGGAGGCGTTTTTGCGCAAGGACCCTCGAGATTTCTCTCGCCCAGCAGGCGGCGTTGCTTCCTACCGGCAGACAAAAATGCCCGCGCTCCTCGCAGACAATTGAGACGCGGGCGACGCCGAATCGGAGATTGAACCCCCGGCTTGAGGTTTTATACTGGCCCGACTGGCATTCCAGTGCGGCCGGCTTCCACCATCGCCGTCACGATGTCGAACACTATGCAGATTCACTTGTTGAAGTCGAAGATTCACCGGGCTCGCGTCACGGCGGGCGACGTGAATTACGAGGGCAGCCTGGGGATTGATCAGGATTACATGGACCGCGTGGGGCTGCTTCCATACGAGCGCATCCTGTGCGGCAACATGGCCAACGGGGAACGCTTTGAAACTTATGCCATCCCGGCGGAACGCGGCTCCCGGGCCATTATTCTGAACGGCGCCGTCGCCCATCTCGGCAAACGTGGGGACAAGCTGACGATCATGAGCTACGCCACGGTGAGCGCCGCCGAGGCAAAAAAATGGAAACCGCGCGTCATCGTCCTCGGCCCGAAGAACGAGATCATCAACGAACGAGGCATCTGAACCTGAAACGGTCGGAGAACGCGTCCGGCCTGCCCAAGTTGAGCCTTCGAAGCGCGGTTTAACCACGGGTGGACCAGACGGGCACGGAACCCAAGGATTTGCAGGAGGCGGACGTCTCCCCACGTCAGGTGAGCGACAGTAGCCCCCCATGGATCTTGGCGTAGCGGGGTGTCGGCCGAGCCTCGCAAACACAATGTCGGAAAAAAACGCGACCGTCAGGCCCGATCACCTCAAAGCGCATGCGCAAGTGCGG
>CAZJTM010000013.1:31174-54723 GCA_964548925.1 uncultured Verrucomicrobiota bacterium
CGGCAGAGCGTCGCAAACTCTTGGTCGAAAAAGACGGCGACCTTCTGCCGAGCCGCCGCTACGGTTGGAGAGTCCGAAGCGCGAGATTTCATCTGGCAAAGATCTCTCCCCGATCCGTGTGCCTTCGCCCCAAAACCCCGCTGATGTTTGTTGCCCGGGCAAGGGAATGTAGAGATGCCGTGGACGCAGAGTTTCACAGAGCCAAGTCTTTGCGCGTGACTCCGGGTTCTCCGCATCTCTGCGTTCCGTCAGCCTTTCTGCGGTTGTGGCTTCACCGCGCTGGGTGCATCCGTGGTTAACACCTGTTTCCGTGGAGGTCCAACCGCGCAACAGCGGAGTTTTCAGATGGAACGGACCTGCCGCGCCCCGACGAAACAAGTCTGCCCCATCTCCGTGTTTGGAGTTGAAGTCAACGCGGCGTGGCCCAGAATCACGGCGGTTTGACAAATCGCGACACCACACCCTCCGTCCGGCTCGCTCTCTGCGGGCTGCTCGCCGCCGCCTCGCTCGCGGTTTTCTGGTCCACCCGTCATCACGAATTCATCAACTTCGACGATCCCGACTACGTCAGCGCCAACCCCAAGGTGGTGGCGGGCGTCACCATGGATTCTCTCCGCTGGGCTTTCACCCAAGCCCATGTCGGCAACTGGCATCCCATCACCTGGCTGTCGCACATGCTGGATTGCCAGTTCTTCGGCCCGGACCCCGGAGCGCATCACTTGGTCAACGTCGGGTTCCATGCCGCCAACGTTGTTCTCCTTTTTCTGCTGCTCGTGAACCTGACGGGCGCGACGTGGCGAAGCGCCGTGGTGGCCGGTTTGTTCGCGCTCCATCCGTTGCACGTGGAGTCGGTGGCTTGGATCGCGGAACGCAAGGACCTGCTCAGCGCGTTCTTTGGCTTGCTCACGTTGCTGGCGTATGTGCGGTATGTCCGAGCACTCCCCTCACAAAGTCGCAAGGCCAGACTTGCATACGGCCTGGCGCTGCTTTGCTTCGCGCTCGGATTGATGAGCAAGCCGATGCTCGTGACCTGGCCGTGCGTGATGTTGTTGCTGGACATGTGGCCGCTGGAAAGAGGAGCGCAAGGAGAGGGAAGCGAGAAGAGGTTGCCCTTCCTGCCCGATTGGCGCCGGCTCGTCATCGAGAAACTCCCGTTCTTCGCGCTCAGCGTGGCGTCCAGCGTGGTCACGGTGATTGGGCAACGCGGTGCGGGTGCGACCGCGACCTTTGAAGCGCTGCCATTCCACACGAGGTTGGCGCAGTTGCCCGCGTCGTATCTCCGCTATCTGGGGAAAACATTTTGGCCCGAAAACCTCGCCGTGTTTTATCCCTACGAGGCGGCGACGTGGGACGCACCGCTGACTTTGGCTGGCGTTGCCTTGCTGCTCGGCGCATCGGCATTCGTGGCGCGGCAACTGCGCCGTCGCCCGTTTCTCGCCGTAGGTTGGTTCTGGTTTCTGGGCACGCTCGTGCCGGTCATCGGCCTCGTGCAAGTCGGCAGTCAGTCCATCGCCGACCGTTACACTTATCTGCCCCACATCGGGCTGTTTGTGGCGCTGGTCTGGCTTGCGGCCGAGGTGCTTGAACGATGGAAGTTCCCGTACTTCCTGCGCGCGACCTGCGCCGCCGGCCTCCTGGCGGTTCTAGGAATTCTGACCTCCCGGCAGGCGGGGCACTGGCGCAACAGCTTGACCCTGGCCCGCCACGCAACACAGGCAACCACTGGCAACTACGTCGCCCACGCCCAATTGGCGACCGCGCTGGTGTTGGAGGGAAAACTCGACGAGGCGTTCCATGAATGCCAGCGGGCGCTGCAAATACGGCCGGATTACGCGGAAGCGCACAACACCGTGGGCATGATTCGCATCCGCCAGGAGCAATACGACGAAGCGGTGGCAAGCTACCGGGAGGCCGCGCGGTACGCACCCACCAATCCAGAGGCCTTCCATGGACTCGCTGACGTTTACTTCAGGCAAGGCAGGCTTGCGGAAGCCGAGCAAACGGCCCGGGAAGCGGTTCGCCTCTGGCCCATGCACGTGGGCGCGCTTCTCACATTGGCCTCCGTGCTGCACACGCAGGGAAAACTGGATGACGCCATCGTCACGTATCGGCGGCTGCTCGCGCTGAAACCGGGCGTCTTCTCCATTCACCGCAGCCTGGGGGGCGCACTCGCGAGCAGAGGTGACTTGACGGAGGCAGCCGCTGAGTTTGAGCGGGCGCTCGAAATCCAGCCGCACCACCCTGACGCCCTTAACTCGCTGGGCTTGGTGCGATTGACGCAAGGCCACGTGGAGGCCGCGTCGAACTGTTTCTCGCGGGCCTTGTCGGCGCAGCCCACCAACGCCATCGCCCACTACCAAATCGCGCTGCTGCTCACCGCCGCCCGCCAACCGGCCCGAGCCATCCCGCACTACCGCGCCACCCTGCAAGCCCAACCGGACCTCCCAGACGCGCTTAACAACCTCGCCTGGCTGCTGGCCACCAGTGCTGAACCTTCGCTACGTGACGGCAACGAGGCGGTGCGGCTGGCCGAGCGCGCTTGCGCTCTGACCGGGCACAAGGAGCCGCTCCTCCTCGGCACCCTAGCGGCAACCTACGCCGAAGCAGAACGATTCGACGAAGCGGCGGCGACAGCGGAGAAGGCCATCGCGATTGCGCAAGCGGCTGGCCAGACAGAAATCGTCGAGCACAACCGCCAGCTATTGGAGCTCTACCGGGCAGGAAAGCCGTTTCACGAAACACAGTGAGCGGCGGTAGCTGCGATTGTCAAATCGCAGCAGGCGGTGCGGCTGGGGGGAGAGAATTCCCCGAAACGCAACCTCGCGCCTTGAACTCCAGAACCCGCCACGCACTCCCCCACGGATTCAAAGCGTTCAGGGATGGGGAAGAAGTCGCTGGACGCTTTGAATCCGTGGAGCGGTTCATGGGCAGAATGGTTCTGCGTTTTCACAAACGCAGCTACGAAGGATCAGCACTCAGCGGCGGTGGGCTGGCCGGTGGCGGCTCGGATTCGCGCGCGATTGAATAGAGTTCCCAGAACCGCGCCCAGAATTCCTCTTTCAACGGATGCAAGGTGGGATAGCCCGGCACAATGGCACCTGCGTGCGGCCAGTCCCGCTCGTGAGTGACCAATCCAGCCCGAACCGGATTCGCCAATATATAGAAACACGTCGAGGCGAAGGCGTTGCGGCGGCGCTCGTCCTCGCGCAGGACGTGATCGTGCGCTTGATGCTGCCACTTCCGCTCCTTTCCCAATGCCGGAGTAAGTTGCCGCCGCAGAAACCGCATCGCGTTGAGCTGGTCAGACTCGCGGCGCAGGCCCATCCACACGAGATGCAAGTGATCGGGCATGAGGCAATACGTGGGACAAAAGAGCCACTCGCGCACTGCGGCATGGAGCAGCAACTCACGGAAGTGCGCGTGAAAAGCCGGGCTTAGCAAACCGCGCGCCCGTTCCTCCAATGTGAGCGTCCAGAAAACGACGGCGTGGCCTTGGTAATGGCGCCGCTCCAAGCGCGGCAGATGGCCTTGGGGAAGGTGACTCACGGGCCGGATATGTCAGACAAATCCGCACCGGTCAAGACCGGAAACTATTACGCGCTCTGGGATTGGCGCCAGGAGGTAACTGCGATTGTCAAATCGCAGTCGGGAGGAGCCGTGAACTCGGGGATTGGAATTGGCTCTGCGTTTTCACAAACGCAGCTACGTGGGTTTCCTGGATGCGTAGCTGCGATTGTCAAATCGCAGGTGGGTGGCAGCGCGGATGGTTGGTAAGAATGGCTCTGCGTTTTCACAAACGCAGCTACGAGAGAGAAGCAATTCGGGACAGAAAAGAAAAGGGCCGCCCAAGATTACCGGGCGGCCTGTGAAGGAATCAAGAATGGCTTACTTGCGGCGGAAGATCATCATCCCCAGCGCGCCAAGGCCCAGCAGAGCAAATGTGCTCGGCTCGGGAATGATATTGTAATAGATGTTGAAGCTGGTCAACCCTGAGAGATTCGGCGGCGCATTGAACGTCCCACCGATGGAACTCACGTTGAACGTAGCCGATTTGCCCGCCGCAATCGTGCCAGCAAGCCATGCGGCTTCAGCATCCGCCCAAGTGGTGATGGTGCCACCTTTATTGTCCCACGCACGCAATTGCAGAGTCGCAACTGCAGCATCAGCAGCAACGCCCGGCAATACTGCCGCCGTCGCCGGCACGGAAACGAAACCCGCCCCAGCGCCCGTTCGGAAAACGGTGACTGTGGGCGAAGCAACGAGCGAGCTCTCGGCTGCGTTCGCACCCGGCGCCGCGAACAACACTGCTGAGTAGGCGGAGCCAGCGAGCGGAGCGCCCGTATAGACCTGGGTACCACTGGGAATACCCGTGGACGTGTTGCCGTGCAGCGATAGGCTAGTATTTCCAGCTTCCGGCCCATACACGGGAGCCCAAGGACCGGATGTGGCGACGCGATTGTTGAAGTTAACCGTGCCTTGCGCCAAAAGCGCACTGGCACAGGACATTGTGATTGCAGCTAGCAGTAGTTTTTTCATTTGTTGTGATGTTTATGTTTCTAGGTGTTTTTGCTTTTTGGATTATGGCTAAAACTAGCAAAGCCGGTTACTGAACGGTGAAATTGCGCACCCAGTTGGCAGCAGCGTTCTTCCGAACAAAAAACGCTTGTCCAACGGCAATGTTGGGCTCAGCAGGCAACCAGCCATCGAGATCATCAAAGGTGAAAGGTGTGTAGCCTCCAACCGTAGCGTGAGTGTAGATGTTGTCGCCCGGCGCTGCGGGAACGCCCAAAGCAGTCGCAGTTCCTGCCTGAGGCACTTTGGAACTGCGAACTGAAAAGCCAGCCGGCAGTTCAGTCGTGAGTGCGCCCTGCATCACCTCGCCCACGAATGTCAACGTGACATCAGATGATGTTGGGTTACGGAAGAACCCACCTTCGCCTGGGGCAAGAGTGACATTCCCATCCGGCAACCAGCCGTCCAAGTCATCGAATGTATAAGGCGTCCACCCGGAACCAGTCGCGAACTTGTAGAAATTCGCTCCAGGCGGCGCGGTGGGAATGAGCGCGGCCAAAGTGTTGTTGGTCGTTTGAAACTGGTTCGCGAACATCGTGAAACCAGGTTTCATGGTGACATTGTAGTATCCCACCACGTTGAGTGAGTACACGTTTTGCGCCATGGAGGAGGCGAGACCTGCTGCGAGGAACGCAGCGACGAATAGTGCTTTAGTTCTCATGTGTTTATGTTGTTTGTGTTACCGTGTGCGCCGCGAATATCTCAAAGGCCAAGTGCCCTGTCAACACTTTCTTACGCCTTTTTTTGAACGTTTTCCAGAACCGCCCACACCGGCGGCATTCGCGCGGGAGCGGAGAATGCCGGCCGGCGAGACAGATCATCCCCCACCCTGCATGAAACTCCGCGGCAGCGTCTTGGGCCGTGGCGTGGGCTCACCCGGCAGCGAATTGCAGGACTGTGGCGAAGGGCCGGAAACCCTTGGCGTCTCTGCGGTGCTATCCCCCAACTCCGTCGCGTCCTGCGAAGATTTTGGCGGGCGCGCCTCAACCGCAGAGGCGCGACAGACGCGGAGAAAGAACCCGGAGCGTGGACCTCCGCGTCTGTCGCGTCTCTGCGGTTTCCCCGGGTTTGCTTTGTGGCTTGGCGTCTTTGCGTTAATGGTGTTCGACCAGGGCCAATGCCTCAAGGCGGATGGGCAACTCGCCTCCTTGGACGGGCCATTGGCCAAGACCAGCCGAGGGCGGCGGCGGCTTTGGGCGGCGGGTGGCGCTTGACCAATCCGGCGCGAGCGGGGATATTTCGTCCGACGTGAAATCAATCAGTCCTTTATGCCGATGAACCGGAAGCCTTGTTGTCCCGCCCGCCGCCGCGCGCCCCGCCGGGCGTTCACCTTGATCGAATTGCTCGTGGTTATTGCGATCATCGCCATTTTGGCGGGCATGCTTCTGCCCGCGCTGGCCAAGGCCAAGGCCAAGGCGGAAGGCATCGGCTGCCTGAACAACCTGAAGCAGCTTCAGTCCGGATGGATTCTCTACACGGTGGACTACAACGAGAAGGTGGTCAACAACGCCGGCGCGATGACAGCCAACCTGACCAGTTGGGTGACCGGTTGGTTGAACTGGGGCTCCGGCGTCCCCACGGGCGCCAACACCAACGAATCATATCTCAAGGACGGGGCTTTGGGGATCTACATGGGCAAGAGCCTGGGATCGTACAAGTGCCCGGCGGACAAGATTCCCAGCGCCATCGGCCCGCGCAACCGCAGCATTTCCATGAACGGCTTCGTGGGCGACTACAACCAGGCGATGTGGAATGTCTATGGCCTGACGGCGTATCGCCGCTTTCTCAAGACGACGGACATGCTCCGGCCCGGCCCGGCGATGACGTGGGTTTTTCTGGATGAACATCCGGACGGCATCAATGACGGTTTGTTCGGCATGTTCCTGCCGCTCACACCGCCGGTGGGCGGTAACTGGCCCGCGCAGCGCTGGGATGATGTCCCTGCCTCCTATCACAATGGCGCCTGCGGCTTCTCCTTTGCCGACGGCCATTCGGAGATCAAGAAGTGGTTTGATCCCGAGACAAAGGCGCCGATCAGCGGCGTGAACTCCCCCAGCTCCTCCACGGGCAAGGTTTCGCGCCGCGATCAACCTTGGCTGGCCCTGCGCACGAGCGGGCCAAATTGAACCAACCCAAGCGTACCGTAGCTGCGTTTGTCAAAACGCAGGGGTGGGCGCGATGCCGGGCTCTTTCGCCACTTCGGGCTGCGGTTTGACAACCGCAGCTACGGCAGCTACCGGAACGATCACCGCGCCGTTTCCCGGGGTACGACCTGCACGGCGCGGCCCAACTTCACGCGCGGATCGCCGAAGCCGTGGAAGATGCGCACCCGTTTGGAGCGTTCGATTGCCTTGCCATCCAGGCTGCGCAAGGTGAACAGCGGCGGGGATTCGTAGCGCAGGCCGTTCCAACTCAGGGCGTGAAAAGCGGCGAAGGTCGGGGATTCGATCACGAAACCGTTCGGCGGCAACAGGACTTCGCCGTAGGACTTCGTTCGATGGCGGTAATCTGCGGCGCCGCCGTTGACGATCACTTCCACCGCCGTGTTCCCCTCACCGAAGACTGACCGGCGCACCTTGCGGTCGGGGGTGAGAAACTCGTGCCGCGTCATCGGCAACCGCGACGTCAACTCGTTCAGCGGCGAGAGGATTTCATGGGTGTTCTTTACAAAGCGATCCAGCGGATGCAGGCCCTCGGCCCACCCCCCGTCGGCGCGCGTGAAGACACCCGGATCCCCTGCGGCCGGCGCGGGCGGGAGAACGGCGGGTTGGAACTGAATGACGCCCTCGCTCACGCTGAGCTGGCCCGCCAGAATTGTGCGGTCGGGGTCCTGCTTGGCGGCCAGGAGCGCGCGTTGCCCGCCGTCCGGCTGGAACAGGCCGATGCGGACGTGAAACGCGCCAGTCAGGCCCTCGGGCACGGTGACGGTGAACGGACCGTGCCCCAACTCGCCGGGAGGCCACTGGGAAGTCGGCTGCGGCGGGGCGTAGTCGTTCTGAAACTTGATGTTGTTCGCGTTGTCACAGAAGTGGACGAACACGCGCCAGTCGTCGGGCGGTGTCTTGTCCACCTGCCAGCGGTAGCGGATGCTGAATTGCCTCGGACCGGTCTGTTTGACCTCCGCCACCGAGGGCTGCAAGGCGAGTGGGATCTCCTCGCGCGCCGACCGCTTCCAATACAGCCCCGGCGGGACGTTGTGATAATGCAGCGGGCGTCCGAGGCTGATGTGGTGCAAGACGTATTCGGCGGCTTGGGCCGGGTCGTAGCCGTACTTGCCGTACATCTGGATGCAATCGCGGTACACCATTTCAAACAACGGCACGGGTGTGGCGCCCAGTTGCTTCAACAGGTCCTTGTTGTGGTAGTAAGTGCCACTCACTCCGGTGAGGCCCTCAAAGAAATCGGCGTGGGGTATGGCCCATTCGCGTCCGCACTCGCTGCCGAAACTGCCGAAGACTCCCCGGGCGTAATCGCTCAACGCCTGCTTCCACTGGAGGTCATCGGCCCGGGTCATCGGATGGTTTGGATCGAAGCACTCGTAAAGGCTGGCGGCGTAAGTCGTGTCAATGAAGTAGGAATCGGCGTCCGAGAGCCGCTTGACCGCGACCAAATTCTGGGGGCGTTGGGCCAGTTCGAGCGCCTTCCGCGCGCAAGTGATGTAGGCCAGGCCACCGGCCCAGTGGCCGCCCTTGGTCAGGCTGCCGTCCGGGTTCTTGTTGACGCAATCCTCGTTCCAAGAGGGCGCGTCGCGGTAGATATCCTGGTAGTTGTCGTGCAGGCTGAGGCCGTAGCCGAGCGCGCGAATGCGGCGGCAGGCGTTGCTGAAGGCCAAGTCGCCGCCGCACTCGGGCGCGGTGGGCAGGATGTCGGGATGCTGGTTGTCGTAGCCGCGATGAATCCAGCCACCCAGGATGAACAGCACCTTGTCGAGTTGCAGATCGCGCTTCAAATGCTCGGCGACCTGCGCCGCTTCGTCGAAGGTCCAGTTCACCCTCACCGACTTCTCCTGTGCGCTGTCCTCACTCATGCTGCGGCTGAGCGTGCTCCAAAGCTTATAGTTGGAAGCGCCGAAATACCTGGCGCGGTCGGGATGCCCCTTGAGCTTTTCGGTCCAAGGCACCCACCAACCGGTTCGTTTGGCCACCTCGCGGTAAGCCTTGGCGATGTCCACGTAATCTCCCCGACCGAGGAGGTGAATCTGGAAAGCCGTCGCCGTCTTGCGGAGCGTGAGCGAGGTGGAAAGCAACTGGCTGGCATCGCGAGCGATGGCGTGGGCCAAGGCGCTGCGCACCTCGGTGGCTATGTATGGATCGGTCCAGGTGATGAGGGCTGCCGCGCCGCCCTTGACCGCGCCCAGCATCGTCATGTGGCAACCCTCGTAGGCGTAAGTGTCAAAACGATGGCCAAAGTTCAGGCCGCTATCCGCAGGAATCAGCAAGCCCTCGCGCACCGGGACGACTACGTAACCGTGGTCGGCGTCCGTCGTCCAAAGCGCGTCGTCCAACAAGCGAATGCTCTCCACCGCCAGCCCTGGATCGGTGTCGAACGCGAACTCCAGCGTGCGCGGGTCGGCGAGCGGGCGCACCCGGACCCGCAACCGGGCGCCCGCCCTCTCCGCGAGCGGGGCGAACGTGGCCACAAGTCCGGCGCCAGCCTGCTCGATCCGGCAGCGGTCCAGGTTCACGCTGCGAGGCTTCCCGCCAACGCTGAGTGTCACCTCGCCAAAGCGTGGCTGAAGGGGATTCGATTTCCATGTCACCCCCGCCTGCTTGTCGGTGAGTTCGTAACGACCGGTGTTCGCCTCCAGCGTGAAACGCAGCTTTGCCGTCTCGATGGACTGGGCTTCCGCAGCCCCGCCGGTTCGTGGGCTGAGCCAAGCCGTGACCGCTAGCGTGAGGATCTGGCAGAAAACTCCGGAAGGACGCATTGGCTTCATAATGACATACAAACAAGCAGCTTCGGCACACTGTGGCCAACCGCGCTGTCTGATTGGTCACACTCGGTTCGACAGATTACTCGTCGCCGCCGATGACATTCACCCGGCCCGAGGTTAAGCACGGTCCGAGGACGCTCAAGCACAGAACACACCTCGGCGATAATGACTTCAAATAAATACCATTCGAAGGTTGAACACCTTCGCACCGGGGCTGTCAACTAAGCAAGACCACATGCTGGACTTTGGATCCTGTCACTTCTGTCATTTTGGCGATCGCCGCGGGCAACGCTGGCGATGGAGGCCTATGCTTCGGCAGGCGAAGGATGCATGCGCGGTGGCCTGGCGTGCGGCGCGAGGTGGTCTGCGTTGGATGACCCAGGCGTGTTTTAGGCCGTTCACTCCCGTTTCGCCCCACCTCAGATGGAGGTGATGGACGATCGTGGTCCGCGCAATTCACCACCAATCACCCATGTTCAAACGGCGGCTCATGGCCATTCTCGGCCTCGGCGTTGCGGTCAACTGCTTCCTGTTTGCCGTGTATCGGCTTTGCTTTCTGGGCCGGTGCGCAGACACGGCTCTGTCAATAGAAACCGGGCGCGTGCTGCTCCACGGTCTCCGCCTGGATGTGGCGCTGCTCGGGTTTGAGTTGTCTTCTATTGGCCTGCTCACGTTGCTCTGGCGGCGGGTGCGACTGCGGGTTCTCTTCTGGTGGCTCTGCGGGTTGACGGCTCTGCACGCATTCCTCTGCCTGACAAATCTCTTTGCCTTTGCCGAGCGGGGGCAGAATGCGGGCGACTTGGTGTTACCTTACATTACCTCTCCCTACCAAGTCTATCTCGCGGTGATCCCGTTCGTGCAGCAGCACTGGCTGCTGTTGGCGGGAGTGGCGGTTGGCGGGGCGGTTGGTTCTGGACTTTGTCTCTGGATGGGTCGCCGATTGGAGGTGGGGGTGGCATCCCTGGATTTGTGGGGGAACTGGAAGACCCTGATGATCGCCTTGGGTCTGACACTGCTGCCGCTGATGGCGACTTGGGACCCGATTATCAAGCAAAAGCGCGCCACTCATCACCACGGCATCACCGCAGTGTTCGCCAACAGCAAGTATTACACGCAGTTCGCCGACTTCCGCGTGAACGAGGCGGTGATCAATCCCTTGCTGGAATTCGTTGGAGTTCAGGTTCCGTCCGCGCTGCAAGCGGGAATCCCCTACCGCCTGACCGAGGCCGAGGCCGTGGAACTCTGGCAGCAAGCGGGCAACCCGTCGGTGGACCCGCTCTATCCTTTGCTGAAAGTCGTTCACGGGCGGGAGGAATCCGGCATCGAGAACGTCGTCATCATTCAAGTGGAGGGGCTCTCCGGGTCACTGATGGAGCAGGAGCGCAACGGTCGGCCCGTTCTGCCCTATCTCCGGAAACTCGCGCAGACGGGGCTTTACTTCCCGAACACCTTTCAAAACGCGAACTTCACCTCCGGCGGCGTGTTCTCGACTGCCACGGGCGTGCCCAAGGCGCCCTGGGAGGATGTGACCCACCGTTTTGCGAGCCAGGAACGCCATGGTTACTACGGCTCGCTCGCCCATGTTTTGGGCGCGAGCAACTACACGCACTCCTTCAACGAGGGCTTCCGGCAGAGCGGCGACGATTTCCTGGCGTTCATGGCCTATCAGGGGTTCCGGGGTTTTGACTATCGCGACTTTCAGACCCGTTTGAAGGACAAGAACCAGTTGGCGGACGCCGACAGTCTGTTGGGCATCCACGACGGCTATTTGATGCAGGAATGCGGCGAGATGCTGCTGCACTGCGGCTCCCCATTCACGGCGCATCTGATGACCTGCACAACCCATTCCCCGTGGGTGGTCCCGCCTTCCTTTGCCCCGGTCTTTGAGGAGCCCGCGCTGAATGCCTTCGCGTATCTCGACGCTTCGATCGAGCGCTTCATCACCCGTCTCACGCAAGTCCCCGCCATTCGCGACCGCACCGTCTTCGTGGTCTTGGGAGATCACACCAGCGTCACCTTTGGGAACAATCTGCTGGAGCGATTGCGAATTCCTCTAATCTTCTTCGCTCCGGGGTTGCCGCGGCTGGAGAACCCCGGCGCGATCTGGGCCAGTCAGGTGGATGTTCTGCCCACGGTGTTGGGGTTGATGCGGGGCGACCACCTTTACAGTGGGATGGGCCGGAACCTTCTGGACCGGGCTGCGCCGTTCACCGGCATCATGAGCGGGACTCGAGACAAAGGCTTCTTCCTGACCAAGGATTGGGTCCTGGAATACCGCCCGACCGACGGCGAAACGCGGGTGCTGGTCGTGAAACAAGGGGAAGGCAGAGCAGAAGCTGAGGTCGCGGAGAATCCGATGGAAGCCAAACGGCTGCTCACCGAATACCTCGCCCGGGTGGAGTTGGTCCGGCGGTTGAGTTGCGAGAAGCGCGTTTTCCCGGTGTCCGAAACGCAGGTGGCGAGACTCCTTGGCCAAGCGAGCGAAGCAGACTCGCCGGCGCCGAAACCCGCATTGGCCACGACGCATGAACTGCCCGGATGGCCCCCCCACCCGCTCAACCGCGCAGCGAACCGGCAATGACACCGCGCGCCTCGGCGACGAGGGCGTCGAGGTGTCCCGCACTCTTGAAACTCTCGGCGTAGAGCTTGTAAAGGTTCTCCGTGCCACTGGGCCGGGCGGCAAACCAACCGTTCGCTGTGACGACCTTCAAGCCGCCGATCGGCTCCTGGTTGCCCGGGGCCTTCACCAGTTTGGCTTGAATGGGTTCGCCGCCCAGGTCGGACGCCTTGACCGCTTCGGGGGTGAGATTCTTGAACGCGGCTTTCTCCTCCGGGGTGCAAGCCGTGTCAATCCGCACGTAGTAGGGCGTGCCAAGGTTGGCTGTGAGGTCTTGGTAGAGCGCCGCGAGCGGGCCTGAGCGGGCCACGATTTCCGCCGCCAGCAACCCCAGGAGCAAACCGTCCTTTTCCGTGACCCACGTCGTGCCGTCGCGCCGCAAGAAACAGGCGCCCGCGCTCTCCTCGCCGCCAAAGCAAAGCGAACCCTCGCGCAAGCCCGGGGTAAAGTACTTGAACCCCACAGGCACTTCGTAAAGCCGCCGCCGGAGTCCCGCCACAACGCGGTCCACCAGGCTGCTGGTCACGACCGTCTTGCCAATGGCCGGCGTGGCCGACCATTGGGAGCGATGAGTCAGCAAGTAGTGGATGGCGACCGCGAGGTAGTGGTTGGGGTTCATCAATCCTGCTGTGGGCGAAACGATGCCGTGACGATCCGCGTCCGGGTCGCAACCGAACGCCACGTCAAATCGGCTCTTGAGCCCCACCAAGCCGGCCATCGCGTGCGGGCTGGAGCAGTCCATCCGAATCTTCCCGTCATGGTCCACCGTCATGAAGCGGAAGGTCGGATCCACCTTCGCGTTGACGACGGCGAGGTCCAGGCCGTAACGCTCGCGGATCGGTTCCCAATAGTTCACCGACGCCCCGCCCAGCGGGTCCACGCCAATCCTCACGCCCGCGCTTCGGATGGCGTCCAGGTCCAGCACGGTGCCGAGCGCCTCCACGTAAGGCCGGCAGAAGTCGTGTTGGAGGGTCGTACCGGCCTTGAGCGCGGTTTCGTAGGGAAGGCGCTTCAAGCCGTGACTGCCGGGGTGGAGCAGTTGATTGGCCCGGTGCTGAATCCAGTTGGTGACCTGGGTGTCCGCCGGGCCGCCGTTGGGCGGGTTGTACTTGAAGCCGCCGTCCGCCGGCGGATTGTGCGAAGGGGTGATGCCAATCCCATCGGCCAAGCCATCCGCGCGGCCACGATTGTGGGCGAGGATCGCGAACGACAGCGCCGGCGTCGGAGTGAAACCGTCGTCCGCCTGGATGAAAGTCGTGACCCCATTGGCCGCGAGCACCTCAAGGGCTGTGCGCTGCGCGGGTGCGGAAAGGGCGTGCGTGTCCTTCGCCATGAAGAGCGGGCCCGTGATGTTGTGCCGCTGGCGGTAATCGCAGATGGCCTGGGTGATGGCCAGGATGTGCGCCTCGGTGAAGGTCGCGTTGGCGCTGGTGCCGCGATGGCCGCTGGTGCCGAAGCTTACCCACTGTTGCGGGTTCGCCATGTCGGGTTTCCGCTCGTAGTAATCGCGTTCAAGCCGGTTGGGATCAATCAGCAGTTCAGCGGGTGCGGGTTTGCCAGCCAGTGGATGAAGGGTCGTTGCCATGTTCAGATCACTCAGATTCGATTCGCGATGACTTACGATACGGACGCTGCCAGCTTCCGCAAGATGCCGTCCGGTTCCGCGAGACCGGCTTGGACGATGGCCTCAGCGCGGGCGGGGGTGTCGGCGACGGCATAGATGCGCAGTTCGTCGGCGTTGCCGGACGGTCGGACATGGGCGATGTCGCCGTTGTCGAAGCTGATCCGCACGCCGTCGGTGTAATCCAGCTTGGCGATGGGCGCGAAGCCGAGCGCCGGCGTGAAGAACCGGGCCAATTGCTCCCGCACCCGCCGGGCAGCGGATTGCTCGCCTTCCAAAATCACCATCTCCTTGCGTTCGGCATTGAGGCCCAGCACCGCTCCGGCGTGGAAGCGCACCTCGGCGATGTCACGGCCACACGGCGTAAGCTCTCGCACGATTTTAAGCCCGACCTGGCGGGGGAATCGTTTGAGCAACCCGGCGCGACCGAAACGCCGCGGCAGACGGTCGAACAGACCGCAGAGCGACAGCCCCCGCTCCGCCGCGGAAAAGAGCACGCTCAGGATCGGCAGGAAGGCATCGCGCGTGGGCAAGGCCCGCAGGAGCCGGCCCTCGCGCCGAATATCCGAACCGGTAAGAAAACCTCCGTTCGGCTCCCATCCGCAGACCGCCGTCCGACCGCTAGCGCGAGCCGCCTCCAATCCGGCGACCACGTAGGGCGAACCGATGCGGGTCTTGGGCTCCAAAATGGCTTTCAGCGAGCCCCGGTCAATCGCGTCGTTGCATGTGATGGGCACCACGACGGCATCCGCGTGCAGGAATTCGGCGACCACCATGCCCACCAGATCGCCGGGCAGGAACCGAACGCGCGCTGGTGGGTTCGCCTTGGATGGGCCACACGAGTCCTCCAGACCGAAGATCATGGGCCGGTCGCTGTCGCCGTCCGTGGAGACCACCGCGTCCAACGGTCCGTGAGCTGCCCAGGCCTCGTTGACCAACGCTTGGACTCGGGCGAGCTGCTGCGGGTCCACGTTCTCCGTGTCAATGGGAACAAACTCCTCGCAGCGGCCCGCGGGAATCACCTCGGCGCCAAAGTGCCGCAGCATTTCGACGAGCAAGTCACGCCCCACGGCCGAATGCTGGTAAACCAGAATCCGTTTGCCGGCCAGACTCCGTCCGGCGAAGAAATCCGCAAAGCGACGCAGGTAGCCCTCGCGCGCCGCGGAGACCTCAGCGGACAATTCCGCATGCCCGGCTTTGAACTGACCGCTGGCATTGAACAACGACTGGTTCGCGGGCTGTTCGTAAAGGCGTTTCCGAACCTGCTCCGCCCGTTGGGTGATCGGGGCTTCATCCTGCTTGCGCAATTCGCCGGTGGCCCGGTTCGTCTTGTAGCCGTTGTACTCGGCGGGAATGTGGCTGCCGGTGATCATCATGCTGCCCTTCTGCCGCTCGAAGGCGTGGCAGGCCAGTGCCGGTGTGGGAAGACACCCCAGATTCACGGGCCGCATCCCGGCATCGCGAATCGCCCGCTCAATGGCTTGGGCCAGTTCCCCCCGGCCCTGCTCCGTCGGCGCGTAGGCGGTGGAACTGGGGCGCAAGTCGTATCCAAAAAAGAACTCGTCGCCTGCCCGGATGCCCCCTTCGGAAACGGGCAGCGATCGGAGATACTCCAGTTCGGCCAGCGCATTGAGATAGACCTCAAGCTGAGTCAGGTGAACGATCAACCCACGCCGCCCGCTAGTGCCGAACTTCAGTGGCACGGGTTCGTGGTCGAGTTGAGCTTGAAGCGTTGGAACGCGCATCGCTCGAAAAGAATGCTCACTGGCGGAGCGGGATGCAATTCACAACCGTCACGCGTAGGACAGGCTTCCAGCCTGTCTCTCTTGTCACCGGCAATTCTCATTATGAACCAAACAGGAGCGCCGGGTGAGGTCGCCCAACCTGCAATCGGGCGGTTTTGTGCGGATGTAGGCCGGGGGCCCTCACCCGGCGGAGATTGACACCTTCAAAATGAGAATTGCTGACTAGTCACAGTCAAGTAGGTGCTCGTTTGGAACCGGGCGGCGGCGTGGCACGCCCGGGGGATCACCGCTGAAGGACAATGGAGACAGGCTGGCAACCTGTCCTTCGCACGGAGTTTTTTTGACGGCGCGCGGGAATTTTGGAAGAGTCTGGCCATGCATCACACTCAGAGCAGGAAGAAGATTTTCGGCACCGATGGCGTTCGCGGGACGGCCAACCTCGAACCCATCACGGCGGAGACCGCCTTGAAGCTGGGGCGCGCGGCAGCCCATGTTTTCCGGGACCTGGAAACCCAGCCCCGCGGCCGCGGCAAACACAAGATCGTCATCGGCAAGGACACCCGCCTCTCGGGTTACATGCTCGAGAACGCCCTGTCCTCCGGCATTCTCTCGATGGGCGTGGATGTCCTGTTCATTGGCCCGCTGCCCACCCCCGGCGTCGCTTACGTCACCCGCAGCCTGCGCGCGGACGCGGGGATCGTCATTACGGCCTCCCACAATCCTTACACCGACAACGGCATCAAGTTTTTCCGGGCGGACGGCTACAAGCTGGACGACAAGATCGAGGCCGAGGTGGAACGGCTGGTCTTCAGCGGCGACATCGAGCACATCCGCCCCAGTGCGGTGGAGATCGGCAAAGCCGTGCGCATTGACGATGCCTTGGGGCGCTACATCGAATACGCGAAGGCCAGCTTTCCGCGCGGCATGACGCTCGAAGGGGTGCGCGTGGTGGTGGACTGCGCGCACGGCGCCGCCTACAAAGCCACGCCCTGTGTGCTCCGCGAACTGGGCGCGGAGGTGTTCCTGTTCGGCCACCAACCCGACGGCACGAACATCAACAAGGAATGCGGCTCGATGCACCCGCAGCACTTCTGCCAGCGCGTGCGCGAATTCCGCGCCGACCTGGGCATCGCGCACGACGGCGACGCAGACCGCGTCCTGCTCTGCGACGAAACCGGCACGCTCGTGGATGGGGACGACATCATGGCCATCGCCGGGCTGGACATGTTGCAGCAAGGCACGCTGGCCGAGAAGACCTTGGTGGCAACGATCATGAGCAACGCCGGTCTGGATGCCGCGCTGGAGGCCGCCGGTGGTCGGGTCCTCCGCACCAACGTCGGGGACAAGAACGTCATTGATGAGATGCTCCGCGGCGGGTTCAACGTCGGCGGCGAGCAAAGCGGCCACATCATCTTCCGCGATTACAGCACCACGGGCGACGGGCTCGTCGGGGCGCTGCAAATCTTGAGGATCATGCAGGCCACCCGCCAACCCCTCAGCCGCCTGGTCCAGTGTTGGACGCGCTTTCCACAGGTGGTCACGAACATCGTCGTGCGCGAGAAAAAGCCGTTTGAGGAACTGCGCGGCGTGACCGAATTGGTGCAGCAGGCGGAGGCCGCGGTCAAGGCGCAGGGCGGGCGGGTGTTCCTGCGCTATTCCGGCACCGAACCCAAAGCGCGGCTCCTCATGGAAGGCCGCCACAAGCCGACCCTGGAGGAGTGGACGCAGAAGATCGCGGCCGCCATCAGGGCGCAGATCGGGGCTTAACCGGTCGCGATCCGCCTTTTCGCAACCCGGGCGCAGACCGCCTCAATTCGCGAGCGCCGCAGCGGCTTCGACCGGTTTGAAGTCCCGAGCATGAGCTTTGGAGGGTGCCGCTTGCTCGGCCACCTTCCGCATCTTCACCACCGCGGCCTTAAGGTTGCGTTGTCCGAAAAGCGTCGTCCCGCTCACAAACACATCCGCTCCGGCGTTCGCGCATTCGGCGGCGGTCTGGAAGTTGATGCCGCCGTCCACTTCGATATGGTAGGCGAGTCCTCGTTCGCACCGCCACGCCGCGGCTTGTTGAATTTTCGGCAGGCATTCATGGATGAAGGATTGCCCGCCAAAGCCTGGGTTCACTGTCATCACGAGCAGCGTGTCAATCTGGTCGAGAAACGGCTGGGTCAGGGCCACCGCCGTGGGGGGATTGACGGCCAGGCCCACTTTCTTTCCCAACGAGCGGATCTTCCAGAGCAACGGCGTGACTTTGTCGGCAAGCTCAACATGAACGGTGATCTGGTCCGCCCCGGCCTCGGCGAACATCGGCAGGAGGATTTCGGGCTTGGAACACATCAAATGCACGTCGAAGAACGTGCGGGTCAACGGGCGGAGTGCTTTGACCAAATGCGGTCCGAACGAGATGTTGGGCACGAAGTGCCCGTCCATCACGTCGAGGTGCAGCCACTCCGCACCGGATGCCCGGTGACGGGCGACGTCGTTGGCGAAGCGTCCGTAGTTGGCCGCCAGCAGCGAGGGCGCGATAATCATCGCGGCAAGGCTATGGAAAGCCGTGCGCGCAAGTCAACCGCGGGACGCCACTTGATCCTTGGACCACACCTTGACACCGGCGCGTGAGTCCGGGAAGTGCGGCAACGCTTCCGGCCTGTCGGCGGGAGGGTGCGACTCTCCGCCCGGCGAAGGCAACCAAGATGCCTGTTGCACGCGGAGACCGCGCTGAATGGCAAACACGCCGCGCCACCCCAAATCGCCTTGCTCAACCTGCGCGGAGGTGTTACCCGTCTCCCCACATGAAACGCCTTTCAACCTCCCCGGTCGTCAAGGCTTTGGCTTTGGCCGCGCTCACGGCCTTTGTCTGCCGCGCGCAGAACGACGGCTCGTTGCTCATTACCCACGCGCACCAAACCCCGACGGGAATGGCCCTCGCTTGGAGCGACGCGGGGAGCAACGTGGCTTATACCGTGCAAACGCGGGAGGGATTGGGCGACGGCTTGTGGCTCTTGCCACCGTCGCCTCATCCCTGGCCGGTGGCCGAGACGGCTTGGATCGAGGCCGCGCCGTCCGCCGCCCCGGCACGGTTTTATCGCGTGCTCGCGGTGCCGGCGGCCCAGCGGGGGAAGGTGTTGAGCAGCCAGACGAACACGGTTTGGAGCGCCGGGTTCTTGGGCTTTTTGTTTGCCCAAGCTGGCGTGCCAGTCACACCCCAGTACGACGTGGCCACTTATCGGCTGGTTTATGAGACGATTGATCCGCTAGGAGCGCGCACCCTCGCCTCGGCGGCGGTCGCAATCCCGGTGAGCGCGGGCAAGACCTGGCCGCTCCTGAGCTACCAGCACGGCACCCTGACCCGCACGAATGACGCCCCGTCCAACATGAGCCTCTCGGGCGAGTTTGCCATTGGCCTGGCGCTGGCCAGCGTGGGCTACGCCTCGGTGTTGCCGGATTACCTGGGGCTGGGCAGCTCGCCGGGGCTGCACCCGTATCACCACGCGCGCTCGGAGGCAACGGCGTGTGTGGACGCGTTGCGCGCGACAAGGGCGCTGTGTGCCACCAACGGATATGCGCTGAATGGCCAGTTGTTTCTCTGCGGTTATTCGCAGGGCGGCCACGCGACAATGGCGCTGCACCGGGAATTGGAGAGGTATCACACCAACGAGTTCACCATCACGGCTTCAGCGCCGATGGCAGGCGCGTACGATCTCTCCGGCGTGACGGCCGAGCACATGCTCGCCGGGGGCGCGCAACCCAATCCATATTACTTTGCCTATCTCCTTGCCGCGTATCAGCAGGTGTATCGGCTGACGCCGACGTTGGGTGATCTGCTAAAACCGCCCTACAACACGACGCTGCCGCCCTTGATGAACGGCAACGCTTCGGGCGGGCAGATCAACGCCGCCATGCCCGCCGATCCGCTGCTCATTCTCAAGCCGGAGTTGCTGGCGGATTTCCGGACCAACCCCAATCACATCCTCCGCCAGGCCCTGCGGGACAATGACCTCCTTACGTGGACGCCGCAACGACCGATGCGGCTCTATCATTGCGCGGGGGACCAGGACGTCATCAAGGCCAACTCCCTGGCTGCCCAAGCCAGCTTCCAAAACCGGGGCGTGATCGTGCCGCTCATTGATCCCCTGCCTACCGGCGACCACGGAGATTGCGCCACCCCGAGTCTGCTGCTGGCCAAGGCATGGTTTGATTCGCTGAAACAGTGAGCTTGCACCCAAGTGGATGCGAGCGTGGGAAATCCGCGGCTGCGGCCGGCACGTCACCGGGGTGAAGCGAGCGATTTGAGCGGGTCTGTCTGCCGCCGCCATTGCGCCCGCAGCAGTCTCAATAGACCTTGCGCAAGTTGGACGGCAGGATGTTGAGTTCCATGCGGTACTTCGCCACCGTGCGTCGCGCGATGACGATGCCTCTGTCTTTGAGCATCTTCACGACTTCCGCATCGGACAACGGCTTGGACGGGTCCTCGGCTTTGAAGATGTCGGCGATGATGTCCTTCACGCTGGTGTTGGAAAGGCCCGCGCCGTCATCGGTTTGAATCCCGGCGGTGAAGAAGTACTTCATCTCAAACACGCCCTGGGGTGTTTGCATGTACTTGCCGGACACCGCCCGGCTGACGGTGGTTTCATGCACGCCCACCGCTTCCGCCACGACGGCCATGATCATGGGCTTGAGGTGCGCCACCCCGCGCTCCATGAAGTCGCGCTGCCGCATCACGATCTGCCGGGCGATGTTCAGGATCGTTTCCTGCCGCTGGCTGATGCTCTTGATGAGAAACTTGCCGGCGCGAATCTTGTCGCGGATGAAATTGCGCGCTTCCACGAACGCCGCCTTCTCCTGCACTTGCGCCAAGCCGATTTGCAGGACCTGCTTCTGGTTGGGCGTGAGGTCCGGCTGATCCATCGCCTGCCGCAACGCCGCCAGCGCCGCACCGTCATTATTGGCGTTCACGGCCTTCACCGCCTGGTCCACCAGCGTCGCAACGCCTTCCGCCGCTCCGGCAAACGCGGCCGTCAACGCCGCAGTGTCCACCGCGCTGCGCGCCATCAGGTCCTTGTAGGTATTGCTGATACGCAAATGAGGAATTTGTTCGTTGTTGGTGGTGACAACGTAATCATCGCCCACACGCTGCACGAACACCTCGGGCGTCACGTACTGGTCATTGTCCGGCAGGTACTCCCGTCCGGGCCGCGGTTCCAATCGGGCGATGCGCCCCAGCGCCGCCTGCACCTCCTCGATCGTCGCGCCGGTGACCCGGGCCAGCTCCGGAATCCGCCGCCGGCTCAAGGCCTCCATTTGCTCGTTGACAATGCGATACTCCAACGTCTCCTGGAGACCCGCCCGCTTCATTTGCAACAACAGACATTCGCGCAAATCCCGCGCCCCGACTCCCGGCGGATCGAAGGTTTGGATGGTCTCCAGAACGGAGGCGATCTTCTCCGGCGGAGACCCGGTGGCCTGAGCGATTTCCTCGAGCGTCGCCTTCAGATAGCCGTAATCATCAATGTTGCCAATGATCGCCTCGGCCACGGGCTGGTCGGCCTCGCTCAGTTCGGAATCGCGCACCTGTTCCAGCAGCGCCTGCTGCAGCGAAGTGCCGGCGACAAGGGAGTCAAACATGAACTGCCGTTTCTCCTCCTCCTCGGCGGAGGCGCGCATCGGCAGGTTCGTCTGCGCGAAATGGTCCCGCCATTCCTGGTCCATTTGCGTGAGGCGCTCGAACTCGGCCTGGAAATCGTCCACCGGCTCCCCACTGCGGGTCTCCGTGCTCGCGTCGAAAGTGACATCAGCGGGCGGTTCGGCCGGATCCAGTTGATCGCGAGCCTTGTCACCGTCCCGCTCTTCCTTCTCCGCGGCCTCCTGTTCTGCGGCGGGGACTTCCTCCAGAACGGGGTTCTGCTGCAACTCCTGTTCGACGAGGGCCTTGAGCTCCAGCATCGGCGCCTGCAACAACGCCAGCGATTGCTGAAGCTGCGGCGCCAACACCAGCGACTGTGTGAGCCGCTGTGAAAGATGCAAGCCCTGTCCCATACGCGGCTCGACTCTAGCCACCAAGCGCGGTCGCCTCAAGCACGAAGCGCAGGAATCCGCAATCGTTCGTGAGGCCGTCGCAATCGCCGGCCGCGTCGGCTCTCGTTGTGACCAGCCCGCCGAGTTGGTCCTGCGCTGCGACTTCCTCGGCCAGCAGCCAGTCGCCCTCAATGCGCTGCGGCCAGGATTCCCCAGTGGTCGCGGGCGCGGGGTATGGCGGAGGCGGCCGAAACCACGCAGGCAATGCCCAAGGCGACCCCAAGCGATGCTCTGAATGCGTTCATCGAACAGCTCTCCCCGGAGGTGGCACTTGCCCCAATCTTCGTCTTAACTCCGCCTCGATCTCAGTCAGGCGATTTCCATAGATGCAACTCCCGTTCAAGACATAGGGGCCTCGGCGCGTCTCAAGAGTGATCGTATCATCACAGTCGTCGTCTGGAAATGCAGTCCGGCGCCATGTGATGATGTCGCTCCAAGCGACCGACCAGTGCCTGTAAAAGCGTTGCTCAATCCCTGCGTCATCAATGGTCACGTGGGCCCAAACGCTCGGAGCTCCCAAGACGCCGAGAACTGTGAAGAGGAGTGCTCCCGAAAGGCTGGCTGCGGGAGGCATATAACCTGAGAAACCAAACCAAATCGCGGCCATGACCACCAAGACGCCAAAGTAAAGGCCGGCGAAAACAGAGGCTCGGTATGTCTTTCGCATGCGCCAACGAAGTTAACTATGTAACTCGATTTCGTTGGCCAGCAGCCAGTCGGCGGTGATGCGTTGCGGCCAAGATCTCTTGGTGGCCGTGGGCGCGGTGGTGAATACCAGCATGGTGAAAGTGATTACAGCGAGAGCGGTCCCACGGCCCGATCGGTGCGTCTGAGTTCTCACGGCTTTATTTGGCGCTAAATCCGGATTTGGCCATGGCGCAGGTGATGGAGGGCAAATTTGCGCGATTCGCTTCTTCCAACCTGCCAATATCCATTTGCTGTGATTTGACGTTACCTTTAGTGCCCGTTCAGCAGGGACAAAACATCCTGTCGCTTCGACCACATCAGGGGTTCAATTTCGTAGGCTTTGATCGCGGCCAAGTTATCTTCGTTTGGTGGGTGTTCAACGTCGTTCACGAACGTAAACGCAATCAACGGATCTGCCCGCAGCACACGCACATCCGCTACGGCGAATGCAAAAGACAACGACTGATCTTTGGTGAGATCATTGATTGCCCGAATGACGCGCTGCGGACGGCGCTGAGTCTTGGGGAGTCCAAAATCAAATTTGTGGTCGAAACCACTGCGCCCGCTAAGTTTGAAATCTGGGAACACTGGAATCTGGTTTGCCTCCAGAAACTTCGCCACGTCTTCTTTGAACAGCGACAGCACATGCTCCTCTCCCATGACGAACATGTCGTTCACCGCAAGCATGGCCTGAACAAGGTTATGCTTCTTCTGTGGGAAGTCTTGCGGTGTCGCATGGACTTGAAGTTCGTCGTCTTGCTGATGGACACCAAAACCGTTGAGAATCGCTGTCAGATGAGCTCGGCGTCTATCCGTGCTGAAGGTCATGCCAGATGAGGCCAGGTCGGCGATAGTGTAGCCATCATCCGTCAAAAGCAGCTTGCCATTGTGTTTCTCAACGTAGATTTCAATCTCGTCGTTGTGGCGGTCAACGAAAGGCGTCGCAATGCGGCATGAACCTTGAAGCTCGCTTACCTGTAATCCCTCCTTCAGCCAGCGCAGGTAGTCGGCGATCAAACGTTCACACTCTGCACGATTCATACGGTCAATTGGATGTTCGGCAAGTTTTGCACAGCGCAGTATTTCAAGAAATCTTCAAGACAGAATACGCCATTGGTCAAGTCGCGCATCGTCAATCCTGGAACGTCGGCAGGATCGTAGGCCACTTTGTCCTCGAAGCCCTCCATGTAGCGATGGAAATGAGGACACGACAGGCGCTCGCCTGGACGGTGTGGCGCATTTGGCGGGTTGCGATGGGCCGGTCCATTCAAGTCCAAGCGAGCCAAGATGAGGACTTTCCGT
>CAZJTM010000014.1:0-53751 GCA_964548925.1 uncultured Verrucomicrobiota bacterium
CACGCCGTTTCTTTGATTGCCATTATGTAGCGTTATTTATGCGCTCCTGTATAGAGGGTCCAACCCCGCCCGACGGGCTGGTCGGTAAGCTCAGAGTCGTCAAAGCGACCAGTCGTTCGCAGACCTGGCCCGCCGGGGCGGGAAAGCGAGAATCGGATACAAGCATACGACCCAGCGGTCAACCTGATCCGGTCGCCGCGCGTGGCGCGGCGGCGAAGTTGTTCCCCGGCGGAGCGGGGGGAATCCTGCGGCCCACCGCCCCGCCCATGAATAACTTCGGATAACCTGTAATGGTTGTTCAGCACAAACGTCCCGACAGATGGAGTCATGAAACGGCGGCGATGGCTACGGTGGCTGGTGATACTTGTGACCCTGGTGATGGCAATCTCCGGGGTGGGGCTAGGGTTTATCTGGTGGTGGCTTCCCGGTAGCCACGTAGTGGACCGGGACATCGAGCTGCCGACGCGCTTTACCGCAGGCCTGATCTACGCGGAGCCCGTTACGATTGGCGGCGAAAAAATGTCTCTTTTGGCCGACACCGGCGGCGGAACCTTCGTGACGCGCCGGTGTGCAGCCCGATGTGGGATGCGTGCGGACCTCGCCTTCGGTGGGAGGTCCCAATTGCCGGCGTTCCGTCTGGAGGCCTGGATCCCGGAGCCGACCGGGGGCGAGAAGTGGATACCGCTGACCGACGGCGAAGGCGATGGCATGCTCGGACAGCGCTGGTTTGCCGGCGGGGTTTGGACCTTTGACTACTCGGCGGCGAAGCTTATTCTCCGCCAGCGCCAGTTCGTACCGACAGACGCAATGGCACGTCACGCGGTCGCCCTGGGGTTCCGCCGGGAATTCGGCGTTCGCACGTCGAATCACCCTCGTTTCCTCGTCGTGATCGCGGGGGAGCCGGTGGAGTCGCTGCTGGACACGGGAGCCACCGTTTGGCCTTCCCCGGAGGCGCTGCACGCGATGGGCGACCAAGCACCCGGCGAGCAGGCGACGAGCTTTGTCTCGGCCGACTTATTTTCCCAATGGCGGACCGCCCACCCTGAGTGGCGCGTGATCAACGAAGGTTGCGAAAGGAGCCGCGAGGCGCTGATCGAAGTTCCCGAAGTCCAAGTGGCTGGCCTGCGGGCCGGCCCGGTCTGGTTTACGCGCCGCGGCACGGCAAACTATGCGTGGATGTCATCTTTCATGGACCGACCGATCGCGGCATCCATCGGGGGGAATATCTTGATGCACTTTCGCGTGACCGTGGACTATACGACCGCCGTGGCGTATTGGGAAGATGGCGAGTAAACCAGCGTCGCCAAACGAACCGGTCAAACCCGCCCAAGGGTGTCCGGGATCGTTCCCTGCCTTGGCAGCCTCCCTTTGCTTTTGGGGGTGTTCCCCCGCCACCCGCGTCGGGCCCTCACTGTGGGGCCGCGGTCGGTCCCGCGCTCCCGAACGGCGACGTCACCGAAACCGGCGGGGCTGTTGGGTTCGCCTTGGGCTGCCTGGAATACGCCATGTAGTAAAGCACCGGCACGGCCATGCGGCTGATCAGCAGCGACGCCACCTCACCCGCCATCAGCGCGATGGCCAGGCCTTGGAAAATGGGATCGGCCAGGATGACGGCGGCGCCGACGATGACGGCCAGCGCCGTCAGGAGCATGGGGCGAAACCGCACGGCGCCGGCGTCCACCACGGCTTCGGCCAGCGGCATGCCTTCCGCCAGGCGCAGTTCAATGAAGTCCACGAGAATGATCGAATTGCGGACCACAATGCCGGCGCCGGCCATGAAGCCGATCATCGAGGTGGCGGTGAAGAACGCGCCCATCGCGCCGTGCGCCGGCAGGACGCCCACCAGCGAGAAGGGAATGGCCACCATCACCACCAGCGGGGTGAGGAACGACTTGAACCAGCCGACCATCAGAACGTAGATCAGCACCAACACGACGGCGAAGGCCAGGCCCAGATCGCGGAAGACCTCGATGGTGATGTGCCATTCGCCGTCCCATTTCATGGCGGGTTTGGCTTCGGTGAACGGAAGCACGGCGTTCAGAATCTTGAGTCGCGCGCCGTCGCCGCCGAACTCGCGGGTGTCGAGCTTCCGTAGCGCTTTGTTCATTTTCAAGATGGCATAGACGGGGCTTTCGATCACGCCGGCCACGTCGCCGATAACATAGGTCACGGGCATGAGGTTCTTGTGGTAGATGCTCTTGTCGGCAATCGTGCGTTCGATGGTCACGAGCTCACGCAGCGGAATCAACGGCGGCGCGGCGGTGGCGGCGCCCGGCTCGGGCAACGCGTTGGCGTCGCCGGAGCGGACGCGCAGGGCGAGCAATTCTTCGGGCGTGGTGCGGGCGGCGCGCGGGATTTCAAGAACCAAATTCACGTCCTCCTTCTCGCGGGGTTGATGGACCAGGTCCACGGACAGGCCGCCGACGGCGATTTTCAGCGTCTGCGAAATGGTTTCGGCGCTGACGCCGTGGAGCGCGGCCTTCTCCTTGTCTATCACGAAGCGCGTCTTGGGATGGTCGGCTTCGATATAGGCGTCCACATCCACCACGCCTTCGGTGCTTTTGAAAACACCCCGCACTTTCTCGGCGAGGCGCAAGCGGGATTCCTCCGTCGGCCCGTAGATTTCAGCGACGAGGGTTTGGAGCACCGGCGGGCCGGGCGGCACTTCGGCCACGGCGAGCCGGGCGTTGAACTTCTCCGCCACCGCTGCGACGGCCGGTCGCACCCGCTTGGCGATGTCATGGCTCTGGGCCTTGCGCTCGCCCTTGGGCACGAGGTTGACCTGGAGGTCGGCGACGTGCGAGCCGCGGCGCATGAAGTAGTGACGCACGAGGCCGTTGAAGTTGAAGGGCGAGGCGGTGCCGACGTAAATCTGATAATCAGTGACTTCGGGTTCCATGCGCACCACTGCGGCGATCTCCCGGGCCGCCTGGGCCGTGCGTTCCAGCGAACTGCCCTCCGGCATGTTCAGGATGATCTGGAATTCACTCTTGTTGTCGAAAGGCAACATTTTGACCTTCACCCATCCGATGGCAACCGTGGCCATCGCGGCGAGCAACAACCCGGAAATCCCCGCCAGAAACAGGTAACGCGCGCGGGCGTGGGCAATGAGCGGGTTCATCATCCGGCGATAGAGGCGCGTGAAGGCATCCTCGGCGTGCTCGGAGTGCCGATGCGGTGTGCCACCCCCGGCGGCGGCCTGGCCTTCGGTCAGGGAGGAATACTTCCGCCCCCAACGGAGGATGCGGATGCTGGCCCAGGGGGTGACGATGAACGCGATGAGCAGCGACCAGAACATCGCCGCGCCAGCGCCGATCGGAATCGGCCGCATGTAAGGGCCCATGAGCCCGCCCACGAACCCCATCGGCAAGACCGCCGCAATCACGGCGAAGGTGGCGAGGATCGTCGGGTTGCCAACCTCACTCACGGCTTCCACGGCGATGTCACTCCATTTCCGGCCTTTGCTGGAAGGCAGGTGGAAATGGCGCACGATGTTCTCGACGACGACGATGGCGTCGTCCACCAGGATGCCAATGCTGAAGATCAGGGCGAACAGGGTGATGCGGTTGAGCGTGAAGCCGAGGAGGTAGAACACCAGCAGCGTCAGGGCGAGGGTTGCCGGGATGGCCACGCCCACGATGCCCGACTCGCGCCAGCCCAGCGTGAGCCAGATCAGGATCGCCACGCTGACCACGGCGATGCCCATGTGGAGGAGGAGTTCGTTGGATTTCTCGGCGGCGGTTTCGCCGTAGTGCCGCGTGATGCTGACTGTGACGTCCGCCGGGATGACGTGACCTTTCAGCGTCTCCACCTTCTTCAGGACCTCATGCGCCACCGAGATGGCGTTCGCCCCGGGCCGCTTGGCGATGGAGAGCGTGACGGCGGGTTCTTCGCCGTGAGGCGCTCTGTCGGACTGGTCTGACGTGTCCGCCGCACTGCCTCTGCCGAAAAACACATACTGGCTTGGCTCCTCTGCGCCATCCCGCACCTCCGCCACCTCGCGCAGGTACACCGGCTTGCCACCGAACACGCCGACCACCACCTGTCCCACCTCCTCAGCCGTGCGCAGAAACGCACCGGTTTCGATGAGCACTTCCTGGTTGTCGCTGGTGAGGCCGCCGGCGGAATGTTGCCGGTTGGCCTGTTGCAGCATCGGGATGAGGCCGACGGCCGTGAGATTCCTGGAAGCCAGCCGGACGGGGTCCAGCAGCACGCGCACTTGACGTCGCGCGCCGCCGATGAGCGTGGTTTCAGCCACGAGCGGGACTTGCTTCACCGCGTCGTCCACCTGCGCCACCAGCCGGCGCAACGTGAGATGATCGTACGTCGGGCTATGGAATGTCAGGGCGAGGATCGGCACGTCGTCAATGGACTTGGGCTTGATCAACGGCGGCGTGACGCCATGCGGGATGCGGTCAAAATTCGAGCGCAATTTCTCCGTGAGGCGGACCAGGCTCAGGTCCGGGTCCGAGCCGACCTTGTAGCGGACAATGACCGTGCTCGCGCCCTCGCTGGAGGTGGAGTAGATGTATTCCACGCCGGGGATTTCCCAGAGCAGCTTTTCCATCGGGCGGGTGACGCGTTCCTCGATCTCCTTGGCGTTCGAGCCCGGCATCGAAACCAGCACGTCAATCATCGGCACCTTGATTTGCGGCTCCTCTTCCCGGGGCAGCATGACCACCGCGAACGCCCCAAGCAGGACGGCGGTGATCACCAGCAACGGCGTCAACTTGGAATCAATGAACGCGTGCGCGATTTTGCCGGCCAATCCCAGACCGGCGTGCGAAGCGTTGGAGGGATTCTGGGCGCTCATGGGTTGAAATCCGAAATCCGAAATCTGAAATCCGAAACAGATGCGAGACTCGAAAGCCGAGCCGCCATACGGATCGTGGCACCTGCGACACCGCGACACCGCGGTTCGGGGAGAGCCGTGAAGAGGACGGATTTCACTTTGCCTCCACCGGCTGCCCGTCGCGCAATTGCGCGGCGCCGTCCACGACGATCCGTTCGCCCGGGTTCAGGCCGGAAACCACTTCCGTTTCCCCTTCGAGATGCTTGCCGGTCTTGACCAGCCGCATCTGCGCCCTGCCATTCACGACAACGAAGGCGATTTCCATCTGCCCGCGCAGCAGGACCGCGTTAGCCGGCACGCGAATCGCCTTGACCTCGGCCACCGGTACGGCGAGACGGCCAAACTGGCCGCTGCGCAAGCCTGCGGCGCGCGGCAGATCGAGCTTCACCGGAAAGGTGCGGCTGTTCGGATCGGCGACCGGTGCGATCTCGCTGACCGTCCCTTCCAGCGCCGCGCTGATGGCCGGCACGCGCAACGCCAGCCGGTCGCCCAGCGAAATCCTCCCCATCAGGGCTTCCGGCACATCGGCTTCCAAACGCAACGTGGTGGGGTCTTCCAACTCCAGCAATGCCCTGCCCGGCGAGGCGAGGTCGCCCACGTCCGCGCGTTTGGCGGTGACCAAGCCGTCGAACGGCGCGACGACTTTGATGTAGCCGAGCAGGGTTTCCGCTTCCTTCACCGCAGCCTCGGCCACCCGCAACTGCGAATCCGCAACATCGAACTCGGCTTGGGAAACAGTCTTGTCCTTGAACAAGGCTTCCTTGCGGCGGAACTCGCGCTCCGCCTGTTCGCGCACGGCGCGGGCTTGATCGTAGCGGGCCTGGATTTCCGCGGCATTAAGTTGGACGAGCAAATCGCCGGCCTTCACCGCCTGGCCAGGGACGGCCAGCATCCGCTCGATCCGCCCGCTCACTTTTGCCTCGATCACCGAACGCAACTTGGGCCGCACCGTGCCCACGACGTCCTCGGTGGCGAGACGTGGTTGGCTTTCGACGGTTTGAACGCGAACGCTGGCGGTGGGAAGCGTCTGGACCGCGCGCGATTCCGGTTTGTGGCCGCAACCGCCAAACGGAAGCGTTGCGGCCAGCAGAGAACCGACGACGAACAAGTTGGTTGTCCTCATAGTGAGCTCCGATTCCGGCGACAGCATGCCCGCGCCGCCCTAAGTTGCCAAGCGAGAAGCTAGTTGCGGCAGCAGGAAGAGCCGCCCGGCTTCGCCTCCGTGGCACAGCAGCAGGCGCCGCCCACCCCGAGCTTCTTCAGGATGATTTCGAGCGGGCAGAACTTGGTGAACGACGATTGCAGGAGGTTGAAGCCGACAAAGGCGGTGAACCAAAGCCAGTTCGGGTTGTGGTAGTGGGACAGCGCCAGGCTGGCGAGGATGAACGTGCCGGCGAATCGGCGAATGATCATTTCCATAGGGCTTGTGAATCGTGGCGGCGCCTCGGCAGAGCGCCGCCGTTGTTTCCATCGGGGGTCAAAGGGGGCGGCGCTGCCGAGGCGCCGCGACCAGTGCGGTTTCAGTGAAGGCTGCTCGCGAGCAACGCGCCCACGATCGAGCCGTAAAGGGTGCTGATGATGGGATGGCTGGTCAGCGGACACGCGCCGCTGGAACAGCCGATGAACTTGTAGTAGGCGAAGCCCAAGCCACCGCCCACGACCGCGCCGATGACGAGTTTGAGGATCATGGCGGCGTCTCCGGCATCAGCGGGCCGCCACGACGGCGGGTTTCGGACTGGCGGCCAGCGCGTTCTCCAGCCACTTCTTCAGGGCCTGCGGCGGGGCCATTCCCACCACGCTGTCCACGGGTTGGCCGTCGCGAAAGAGCAACAGCGTGGGCACTCCGGTGATTTCGAATTGCGCGGCCAGGTCGGGAGCGCGGTCCACATTGAGCTTGGCGAACTTTACCCGCCCGGCGAACTCGCCGGCAAGTTGGTCCAGCAACGGCGCGAGCATCTTGCACGGCCCGCACCACGGCGCGTAGAAATCCACCAGTACCAGTCCGTCGGCGTTCAGGACTTCGTTTCCAAATTCAGTTTCCGTCAGTTCAACCATGTTCTTCATGCTTCAGTTCTTTCTTGTCTGCCGGTATTGAGCCGGGACTGGTGGAAAGGTTACAGGCCCGCGACCGCAAAAGCTGTTCCCACGCGGTTTGGGGGATCGAAGCATGAATGCCGGAGGTTGTTGGAGGATAATTGTTGGAGGACAAAAATGGCGGTGCTCTGCCGAGACGCCGCTACGGCCGCGAGACTTCAAGGCGCGAACTGCGAAGTGGTGGAGGCGGGGGGAGTTGAACCCCCGTCCCTGGCCCAAAAACCAGCCGCGACTACATGCTTAGTCCGCAGACATTGTCGGCGACCGGATAACCTGCGGACCCGAATCCGGCTGCGTAGTCGGCATGGAATGGTCTCGAACCGTCACGCGCCGTCTCCGCTTCGGTCCATGCCTGCTGTGGCGTTCGTCCGGCTTAGCAGGTGTCCGCCGGCGAACGTCGTGGCCTTAGGCCGCGAGTGCTAATTCTTCGTTAGCTGTTTTTGTTTGATGCGATGATTTACGAGGCCAACGCATCGTCCTCGGCATGCCGCCTCTGGCGTCTGTGTCAGGTCGAAACCAGTACGCCCCCGAAGCAACGATGGTAAGATTGGGGAGAAAACCGCCGCCGTCAAGTCGCGCGGGAGCGTGCGGCGAGTTGAGCGTTTTCCAGACCCGTGGCGGCGATGTAGCGAAAGCTTGCGGCGTTCTCCCGAGACGCCACTGCGAGCGCCCGGTGGCAGCACTCGCGGTCCCGACCCGAGGAGTCTTTTCACGGAACCTGAAGGCGGTAGAACCCGGGTCCTGCGTTTGGTGGCGGCGTGTCGGCCACTTCCGCCGCAAACCCCAGTGCTTGAAACGTCGTGCGGCTCGACCACGGCCCGGAGACAACGTTGGAAGTGCGCTGCAACTCGTGGGACAGTCCCGGCGTGAGGTTCGTCACCGACAACCACACCTGGCCTCCATCGAGGCGGGCGGCTTGGAAACGCGGCGGCGTCACGACCGGAACGTCCCGACGCAGGACGATGCCATCCATTGGTTGGAGCTTCACAACCGCGGCAGGCTGGCCGTTGTTGTATCGCGCGGCCGAAACGAGGTGCAACGCGTCGGCCACGCACGCCCCGGCCGGCGCGCGGAGCCGGACCTGGGCGCTGTTGGTAGGCGAGAGGCGCACCGCGGCGATGGGATGCCATTGGTCCCCGGCGGTGGTCTGGTTCAAGTTCGTGGTCGCTACGGTCACTCCGCCGGAGAGCACTTCGTAAGTCGCGTGTGAAGTCCAATTGCTCGCCGCCGGCGCCGCCGGCCACCACGCCGCGATCGTGTAAGTGTCGTCCGCCTCGATGGGCAGGGTCCAGCGCGCCTCGCCCTCGGCACTGACGCGTTCGTGCAGCGCGCCCGCCCAACTGTGGTAGAAGGGGCCGTTAGCTTTCCATTCCCCGCTGTCGTACGCGATGTTGGTCCACGTGCCCGTCGTGACGAAATTCGTGTCCCGATCGTCGAGGATCGTCTCGAACATCGGCGACTGCGACCCGCTCAGACGATGGAAGCCGTCGCCGAGCACGACCTCGCGCGATTCCCGCGTGGCGTTGAGCAGAACCACGCCCCGGGTGAAATCCCGGCGATACACGTCCGGCGGGTGTTGCGTCAACCGGACCTCGTCCAGCCAAACCGTCCCCGGCGTCGCGCCCAGGAAGAACTGGATGCGCGCATCGCTCACGGTTTCGTTGGCCTCGAAGGTCACGGTGAACGGTTGCCATTCGTTGGTGAGTTGGACCTGCCGCGAGAGGCCGTAGTTGCGCCAGTCCGGGCTGCCCTTCTGTGAACTGAGCGTGAGGCCGCGGGGGACGCTGCTCTTCGCGCGGAACGAGAGGTCGTACACCACGCCTTTCACCAGCGAACGGTTGTGCTGGGCAAAGTCAATCTGCCAATCGTAGCCGGTGACGGCGGTGATCACGATTCGCGCACAGGCCGCGCCGACCGCCGCGTCATTGGTTTCGCGCGCCAGCGTGGCCGCGCCGCCGGTTGCCACCCAGAGACTCCACGGCAGGGTGATGGCGCTCTCGAAGCCGCCGTTCACGATGAGGTCGGGGCCCGTGTTTCCCGGCAGTTCAACGCGCCGTGCCGGACCGAGCGGATAGCCGAGGTTGAAGTCCAACTCGTCATACCACCAGTGGTTGCCGTGCCAGGTGTCGCCGAACTCGTGCGCGAAGTAGCCGTTGTTCATGAGCGTGAACGCCAACCCGAACCGCACGTCGGGGAAATAGGTGCGCGCGAATTCCAATGTGGCGGCGGGAATCTTCTCCCACGGCGAGTAATCGTAACCGTAGGCAATCTGGTCCCGCGGCGAGGACTCCACCATCAGGGTCACCGGGGCAACAGCGCGGGCGAACCAATCGTGATAGCGTTCCCACACGCTGGAGAAGGACTCCTCGCCTTCCACCACGTTCGCGGTGGCGAAACCGATGCTCAGGCCGTTGAACAGCTCACTGATGCCCGGTTCGTAAATGTCCATGGAATGGCCGCTGACAATCGCGTGCGGCATCCATTCCCGGAACGCGCGAATCTCATGGAACACGCCGGCTTTCCATGCGGCATCGAAGGCGGCGGGGTCGTCCGGCTGCCCGTCCTCGTTGGCGTCAATCTGCACCGGGTTGCCGTAGATGTCGTGCCGCTGCCAGGATTGCGAGGTCATCACGTTGTCGAAGAACACGCCATCAGCCATCAGTCCGGTGTCGAGCACCGTTTGATACGCGAACCGCGCCTGGGATTCCGCGACGTAGGGCTTCGTGAGATTGAGGCGATACGAGCCGGGCCAGACTTCGATCCGGTTGCCGTGGACATCTTTGAGGTAGAAGTCAGGGGGCAGACCCTCGTTCTCCACCGCGTTGATCGAAGTCAGCAGTCGCAGGTGTGGATTGAGCCGGCGCAACTCGCGAATCTCGGCGGCGGGCGGCGCGGCACCGAGCCACAGGTCCACCTTGGCCATCTCAGCGAGTCCGCTCGGCCGCCACTCCCACCAGCCCCACAGATTGCCGGTGCGCGGGAACGGGGGATGGACCTCGGACAGCGCCCGGTATTGCAGCCGCAGCGCGAAGTCGGGATGCGAGCTGCAACGGACATACACGTCGTTCACGCCATTGGGATCAGGGTTGAGCCCGGCAATCCGCGTGAAATGCCGGCGGGAGCCGGCGCCTTCGGCGAAGGGGGTCATTTGAGCGAACGCCAGCGGCTGATGGAGCGACCACGCGCAGGCGCTGTTCGTGAGCGTTTCCACCGCCAAGTCCACGAAGTCCGCTCCGGGCGGCAAGAGCGTGCTGGGCGGGTGGGCGTTGGTGATGGGGACGCCGGAGAACAGCACCGCCGCGCTCTGACACACGGCGCCGGTCTGCATCGCGGTTGCCGGAGCGAACTCAAACTGAAGCTGACTGCCCGGCACGAGGTTGGTCGTGGCCAGCCAGACTTCGTTGGCTTGCGGCGCGTCGGGACGACGCGACCGGGCGAGCACCTCGGCCTCGTCCGCCACGCGACCGGACAGGCGCACCGCGTCCAGCCAGTACCCCGCGGCGTTCCCGGAGAGATCACCGCCGATGGCGAACACGGCGCCGTTCGTGGCGGGCGGCCAGTAGTGACCCTCGTTGCTCGCGGCCACCAGCGCGCCATCCACGAAGAACCGCATGAAGTTCTGCGGCGCTGAGTAGGTGAAGGCCAGATGATGCCATTCATTGGAACGCCAGGCGCGCATGTCGCCGCGGGTGCCATAGGCGCTTTGCCACTGGTTGCTGACGGTGCCGCCGGCATAGATCACCCCGCTGGACCGGCTCTGGGCGATTTGCAGATAGTCGCCGTTGGGCGCGCGATACTGAAACAGCACCTGATCGCGGGACGAGAAAGTTGCATTGGTCCCGTCCTCCCGCAGGGCCACCCAAAGTTCAATGGTGCCCTGATTCAAGCTGAGGTTGTTCGCCCGTTCAAACCGCAGCCGGCCATTCGCGGGCAGCGCCAGCGCGGAGCCCCAGCGACCCGGGGTGTAGGCAAGGTTCTGCGCCGCGGCGGGCGGCTCGCCGTTGGCGCCCGCAGCCTCCCCGTCGAAGTTCAGCAACAAGTCCTCCGCCACGAACCCGGCGCTCAGGGCAGCGCCATTCGTCAACCAGCGAAACCGGCTGCCGGACTCCGCCTCGCCCGTCTGGCCAAGGAAACGGGCGCTGCCCAGCGCGTACTGGTAATCCGGTGTGAAACGGATCGCGGCCCCGTCGCACGCCGGAGCTCCCCCGACGTGGCATGGTAACCCGACCGCCAACAGCAACGCGCACGCGAGTCGCGTCGCCCCCTTGCGCCCGCGCCCGCTTCGCTCACGCCGCTCGGCGAAGCGCGTCCGCGTTCCTTCATTGGTTCTTCGCATGAGCGAAGTGTAACAGAAGTCCGTCCGCAAGGTGAACGATTCAAGCGGCGGCTCAGCAGGGCACACAAACTTCAGCAGGAGGAAGATGGCGGCGTTCTGCCGAGACGCCGCTACAGTGCGGGTTTCAAAGCGTCCAAGGATGATCTGGATCGAATCCCTGAACGCTTTGAATCCCCGGGGGATTCCTGTCGGCTCAGGGTCGCCATGCGCGGCTTTCAAATCGTCGTGACCCTCCATGAATCTCCCATCCGGTTGTCCGCGCAAACCCGCCAATTGACTTGGCCGTTTGCTTTGTTAGCGTCGTTGCGTGGGCAAGAACCGCAGACCTCTCTCTTCCATGGAGCGATTTCAATCGTTCGTGGACGGGTTGTGGGATGGCAGCTCGATCCGGCTGGGCGCGGAACTGTCGCGGGTGGAGAAGTCGGCCCACTTTGGGGTGCTGGTGGTGCGCAGTTTCATCCGGAATCGCTGCCCGTCGCGCGCCTCGTCCCTGTCCTACACGACCTTGCTGGCCTTGATTCCGATGCTGGCGGTGATTCTGAGCTTCACCAGCAGCCTGCTCAAGGGCGAGAGTGAGGAGAAGATTGACCAGTTCATAGACCAGATTGTGGCCAGCTTCGTTCCCCCGGCCGCCCACACCACGAATTGGACGGTGGCCGCGCCCGACGATTTCCCGGCGGAGGCAACCGCGCCCGGAGCGGGGGCCGCGCCGGACATGGCTGCCGCCGCCGCAGACACCAATGCGGTGGCGGGCGTGACCGCAGACGGCACGAACGCGCCCACCGCCACCCAGTTGGCGATCGCGGAACTGGCCAAGAAACCGGAGATTCGGGAGGCGCGCAAGGAGGCCGCGCGGAACATCCGCCAGTTCATTCAGAACACGCGCAGCGGCACCCTCGGGGTGACGGGCAGCATCGCGTTGGTGGTGATCGCCATCATGATGCTGGCGCGGGTGGAGGACACCTTCAACGACATCTGGGGCGTGGAACGCGGGCGGACGTGGTTCGTGCGCATCGTGGTTTACTGGGCCGTCATCACGCTCGCGCCGCTGCTGTTGATCAGTGCCCTCGTGCTGGCGTCCGGGCCGCATCTGGAGGGCACGCGCGCGTTTTTGTCGCACATGCCGTTCCTGGGGAATCTGGTGTTTCAACTCCTGCCCGTGCTGGTCTTGGCGGCGGCGTTCGCCGCGTTCTACAAGCTGGTGCCCAATACCAAGGTGGACTGGATGGCCGCGCTGGCCGGCGGGGTGTTCTGCGCCCTGCTCTGGCACGTCAACAACACCATCAGCGTGCTCTACGTTTCGCGGGTGGTGACCAACAGCAAGATTTACGGCAGCCTCGGCATGGTGCCGGTGTTCATGGCCGGGCTGTATCTCTCCTGGCTGTTCCTGCTGCTCGGCGCGCAGGTGGCTTACGCCTGGCAGAACCGCGCCGCGTATCTCCAGGAGAAAATCGCCGAGCGCGTGGACCAGCGCGGGCGCGAGTTTGTCGCCCTGCGGCTGATGACGTGCGTGGGGCAAAGCTTTCAAGCCGGCGAGTCGGCGTCAGTTTCCGATTTGTCCACCGCACTGGGGTTGCCCAGCCGGTTGACCCAGCAAGTTCTGCAAACCCTCAAGACGGCGCAACTCGTGTCGGAAGTCACCGGTCCCGAACCGGGTTTCCTGCCGGCACGCCCGTTGGAAACCATCACCTGCCACGACATCCTGCTGGCCATGCGCACCACCCGCGGCCAGCCGCTCCCCCGGCGCGACGAGCCGGCGACCAACGAGGTCCTGGGCGAGTTTGAGCGCATTCAGGCCGCCGAACGCCAAGCCGCCGCGTCCGTCACGCTGGCCGCGTTGGTGGATCGCGCCCAGGCGCGGCTCCAACTCACCGCGTCGCCCCAGCAACCGGACCCGACCGATTTTGTCTCCATCCAACTGCCATCCACCCCGCCACCCACCGAAACCGAAAAACAAAGTTCCCCCCTATGATCATCGGCGTTCCCAAAGAGATAAAGAAACAGGAGCACCGCGTGGCCTTGCTGCCCTCCGCGGCCTATCAGCTCATCAAGCGCGGCCACACCGTCCTCGTCCAGCGCAACGCGGGCGTGGACTCCGGTTATCCCGACGCGGATTACGAGCAAGCCGGCGCGAAGCTGGTGAAAGAGCCGAAGAAAATCTTCGCCGAGGCGGACTTGATCGTGAAGGTCAAGGAGCCGCAGCCCGCCGAGTGCGCCATGCTGTGGCGCGGGCAAATCCTGTTCACCTACCTGCATCTCGCCGCCGACAAGGCGCTCACCCAGGCGCTGCTGAAATCCGGCGTGACGGGCATTGCCTACGAAACCATCGAAATCAACCGCCGCCTGCCGCTGCTCGAACCGATGAGCGAGATCGCGGGCCGCATGTCGGTGCTGGTGGGCGGGTATTTCCTGGCGAAACACAACGGCGGCAGCGGGGTGCTGCTCGGCGGCGTGCCGGGTGTGTTGCCGGGCAAAGTCGTTGTGCTGGGCGGGGGCACCTCCGGCATCAATGCCGCCCGCATGGCCCAGGGCGTGGGCGCGGACGTGACGATCCTGGAAGTGGATTTGGAGCGGATGCGCTTCCTCGACATCACGCTGCACACGGCCCACACGCTGTATTCCAACGAGGCGCACCTCATGGATTTGTTGCCGGAAGTGGACCTGCTGATCGGCGCGGTGCTCGTGCCCGGGGCGAAGGCGCCCAAGCTCATCAACCGCGCGATGCTTCGCCGCATGCACCCCGGCAGCGTGCTGGTGGACATTGCGATTGACCAGGGCGGTTGCGCGGAAACGTCGCGCCCGACCTCGCACGACAATCCGGTCTTCGTCGAGGAAGGGGTGACGCATTATTGCGTGGCCAACATGCCCGGCGCCTACGCCCGCACGGCAACGCAAGCCCTGACCAACGTGACCTACCGGTTCTTCGAGACCCTGGCCGACCTGGGCCTGAAGGAAGCCTGCCAGCGTCAGCCCGCGCTTCTCAGCGGCATCAACGTCATGGATGGCAAGCTCACGCACAAGGCCGTTGCCGAGGCCCACGGGCTGAAATACACACCGGCGAACGTTGCGTGAGGCGGAAAGCCGAATCTCGAACCTCTCGAAATCCGAATGAAATCCGCAGTCCGAAAACCGAAAGGTGTGGCGGCGTCTCGGCAGAACGCCGCACCCACGTTCCAGGGAGCATCCGATCCGCCGCAAGGGCTTGGAGTGCGCGGTTCAGTTCCGGTCGCCGCGCCGCAACCCTGGTTGAGGATCGGTGCTCACAATAGAAAACTCGGGAATTCTGGTGTTCGGATTTCGGATTTCGGATTTCGGATTTCACGCGCCGGCGTTTGCCTGCTCGCGTTGATCTTCAACCTCGTCACCACGTTTGCCGCCGACACCAACACCCCTTTCACCCGCACCGAGAACGTGGTTTACGGGCGCAAGCACGGCATGGCGCTCACGCTGGATGTCTTCCGCCCGGCGCAGACGAACGGGTGCGGCGTCCTCTTCATCGTCAGCGGCGGTTGGTTCAGTCGGCACGAATCCATCAACCCGGCGGCTTACGAGACATTTCTGAAGCGCGGCTACACCGTGTTCGCCGTGGTGCATGGCTCCCAACCGAAGTTCCAGATTCCCGAGATCATGCAGGACATGCATCGCGCGGTGCGGTTCATCCGCGCGAACGCCGCGAAGTTTGGCGTGGACCCGCGCCGGCTGGGCGTGACCGGCGCCAGCGCGGGCGGGCATCTGTCACTCACCCTCGGCACGCAAGGCCACTTGGGGGCGGCGGACGCCAAAGACCCCGTGGACAGCGTGAGCAGCGCGGTGCAGGCGGTCGCCTGCTTCTTCCCGCCCACCGATTTCCTCAATTACGGCAGGACGAACGAGAGCGCCCTGGGCGAGGGCATTTTGAAAGACTTCCGGCCCGCGTTCGGCGACGTGCCCACCAACACCTTCCTGAAGGAGAAATTCGGGAGGCAAATCTCGCCGATCTACCACGTCACGTCGAACCTGCCGCCGACGCTCATCATTCACGGCGACGCGGACACTCTCGTGCCGATGCAACAAGCGGAAAGTTTCCTGACGGCGGCGAAAAAGGTGGGCGTGCCGACGCGGCTTGTCGTGAAGAAGGGCGCGGGCCACGGCTGGCCGGACTGGCTGGCGGACATGGAGACGTGCGCCCAGTGGTTTGACGAACACCTGCGGGGACTCAAGCCCTAACGCGACCCGGGCCGAACCACCGTCGCCTCCAACAGGAAATCCGATCCCAGTCGCCGCCAACGCAGATCGCGCAAGCGGATGGCTTGGGGCAGGCCTCGCGCGCCTTCGCCCGCGACCGCCCGGCGCGCGTCGCGTCCACCCAGAATCTTCGGCGCGTAGAAGAACGCCACGCGATGCGCCAACCGCGGCAGCAGGAAGGAAGCGTTCACTTCGCCGCCGCCCTCGACCAACAGGCGAGTGACGCCCTCGGAGCCGAGCTTTCGCAGCAGCCAAGGCAGATTGACCGCGGCGGCCCGATCGCGGGAGGTGGGCCGCCTGCTCGGCGCGACCAGCACGTTCACCCGTTGCGCCAGCGCGGCCACGCGCGCTTTCGGAGCACGCGGACTCACGACGATGGTGGTCAACGCCGCCTGCTCGTCGCTCACGACTTTGGCGGTCAGTGGCGTTCGCGCCCGCGCATCCAGCACGATCCGCCGCAAGGGTTTCACGATCCGCCAACCGGCATTCTTCATCCGCGTCCTCGCGGTCAGGCTCGGATCGTCCGCCAGAATCGTGTTAATGCCGACGAGGATCGCGTCGCTCTCCCGGCGCAACTTCAGGCCATAGGCGCGGGCCCGCTCGCCGGTGATCCACTTCGATTCGCCGTTCGCGGTGGCGATCTTGCCGTCGAGTGTCATCGCGGCTTTCACGGTGATGAACAGCGTGCGGTGGACGATCCAGTGGTTGAAGGCTTCGTTCAACCGGGCGCACTCCCCGGCCAGAACCCCATGTGTCACCGCAATGCCGGCGTGCCGCAACACCGAGAAACCCCGGCCGGAGTGTCTCGGATTGGGGTCCGTTGCGCCCGCCACGACACGCCGAATGCCGGCGGCGATGAGGGCATCCGTGCAGGGCGGGGTGCGGCCGTGAGTGCAGCACGGTTCCAGCGTCACGCAAAGCGTCGCGCCACGCGGGGTGTGGCCGTGCCGCTCCGCGTCGCGCAGCGCCTCGACTTCCGCGTGCGGCGCGCCCGCCCGCCGATGCCAGCCGCGCCCGATGATCTTGCCGCCTTTGATCAACACCGCGCCCACGGCAGGATTGGGCGAGGTCCGCCCCAATCCCCGCCGGGCGAGCCGGAGCGCGAGCCGCATGAGCTTCGCGTCGCTGGAAGGAGCCGGCGCCACGGATGTCAGCGCCGCAGCGCCGCGTGCTGTTGCGCCAGAAAATCCAACCACGCCGGGAGGCCGTCGCCGGTCTTGGCGGACAGTTCGAACACCCGGGCGTGATGACTGACGCGGGCGAGATTCGCCCGGGCTGCGGCGCGGTCGAATCCCGCCGCCACGCCGAGATCGGACTTGGTGATGAGCGCGACGTTGGCCGAATGAAACAGGGGCGGATACTTCAACGGCTTGTCCTCGCCCTCGGTCACCGACAGCAGCACCACCCGCAAGTCCTCGCCGAGATCGTAATCGGCGGGACACACGAGGTTGCCGACGTTTTCGATGACCAGCACGTCGAGCGCGTCCAGATCAAGCTGTTCGGCGGCGCGGGCGACCATCTCCGCTTCGAGGTGGCAGACGGTGCCGGTGGTGATTTGCACGACCGGCACGCCGGCCTGGCGCAGGCGCGCGGCGTCGTTGTCCGTGGCGAGATCGCCCACGATCACGCCGAGACGCAGCCGCCCGCGCAAGGCGGTGGCGGTTTGTTGGATCAGGGTGGTCTTGCCGGAGCCGGGGGAGGAAAGCACGTTCAGCACGAGCAGCTTTTTGGCGCGGAAGAAACCGCGGTTGCGTTCCGCCAGCCGCGCATTTTTCTCCAGCAGAGAGCGCTGGATGCTGATGGTCTTTGGCTCGTGCGGCGGCCCCGGCTCGTGGGAGTGGGAATGGGAAGCAGGGCCGTTCTCGTGTTCGTGGTGATGGTGGCCGCCGCCGTGGCCGTGGTGATGGTCTGCGTCGCTGTGACTATGGCCGCCGATGTTCACGTCGCCACCCAATCCGCATCCGCATTCTTTGCACATATCACTCGATTTCAATGGAAGCGAGGTTCAATTGACGCCCGTCGCGCAGGTCGTGGCTCCAGGCTCCGCAACGCGGGCATTCCGGAAGCGCCTGGTTCGCCTCAAACGTCGCGGCGCACGGCGCGCACCACCAGGTGGCGGGCACGGCCTCGATCGCGAGCGTGGCGCCCTGCGCCATTGTGCCTTCGGTCACCGCTTCAAACGCGAACTGCAACGCCTCCGGCACCGCGCCGCTCATGACCCCGACGCGCAGGCGCATCTGGCAAATCCGGCTTGCGCCTTGGGCCCGTGCTGTTTCAACGGCCATGCGCACGGCTTCGGTCATGATGCTGACTTCATGCATCGGCGCGCAGGGTACGTCAACCTACCCGGGGATAGAAGCAAATACGGCATCCGCCGCCTCGCCTTGGCTCCGTCATCATCCCTCCGTTTCAGGGACAGTTTGAACAGACCAGAGAAGCGGACAACCGCGGTGTAACCCCCGGCCTGCGGCGACTGAAGGACTTCGCGTCCCTCCCGTCCCGCACAGATCAGACCGGCTTCGTGTAAATCCTCTGGAACACGGCGTCTGCGCCCTCGGTGGCGCGATTCGGGTCCACAATGACAATCCCCTCCTCGCTGAACCGCGCGGTGACGGGTGCGCCCTGGCCGCGCTGAAGGTAATCGAAGTTCAAATCCCGGACGACGCGCGCGGCGTGAATGATCGCGGTGGTGATGCGCGCCTCTTCGGCGGTTGGGTAGTCGCCCGCCACCGCGGCCCGGGACTCACCAAGAAACTTCATAGCCCACGCACGCCCGCGAGCCGTCCGGGCGCGGCACGTTGCGGGTGAAGTGTGTGTTCGCCGTGCGCGAGCCGCCGCCGGCGCTCCACCAGCGCAAGCCCCGATATTGCTGGTCGCTTTCCACTTTGCCCTCCGAGCCGACGATTTCGTGGCCCTGGTTCACCGGTCCCTCGAAGTCGGGCGGCGTGATCCAGTGATTGTGGAAGTTGATGCTCATGCCATTGGCATAGTCCACGCGGACCTGCACGGCGTCGTAGGCATTGATTCCGTCGCGCACGAGGCGTTTCTTCTGGCCAACAGCGGTGAGCGAGACGGGCTTGCTGTGATAATAGTGGTGAATCAAATCCACCCAGTGCGGCCCGACGTAGCTGAAGGGATCGCTCTGCTCGACCCATTTGAACGTGCGGGTGGAAACCTGCAGCGGTTCTTCCAAATAGGCCGTGCCGTAGAGCGGGTCGCCGAGTTGCCGGGCAATCTCCTCGCGGATGCGCCGGTGGTCGGGGTCGTAGCGCTTGTGCATGTCCACGGCCACAATGCGGTTCCGGGCCACGGCCCGTTCGATGATTTGGTCGGCTTCGGCGAGGTCGAGGCACAGCGGTTTCTCGGTGAGGACGTGGGCGCCGGCCTCCAGTGCGGCGAGGATTGGCGGTGCATGCAAAGGGTCCGGCGTGGCCACGGCCAGCACGTCGAGGTCCGGGAAGTCGCGGAGGAGGTCGAGCCACGGCGTTTCGCCGCTATAGATGCGCGGGGTGGAGTGGGTGCTCCGATGAAAGCTCGCAGCGGCCCGCTTGGCGGATGGTTCCGAGCGGGTGCCAATCGCGGCCAACTCGAATCTCACGGGGGCAAGATCGCGCGCATAGCGGTCCAATCCGAGCCGGGCAAGATGGCCCGCGATGCCATGGCAATGGAGATCGGCATAGGCGCGCAGATGCACGTCACCGCCGAACATGCCGGCGCCAACCAGCGCCATTTTTAGAGTGGTCTTCAAAGCGCGGTCACTCTACCGCAGTTGGCCGCCGGGCGTCCACCATGCGTCACTGGCCGGGCTTTTCCGGAAGGCGGCGAAGAGCAGCGAAGGCAAGAGGCGCGTCTCGCGGATTGCAGCGTCTGTGGTGGTCGCGTTAACCTCCGACCGATGTTGTTCAACCGTCACCTTACTTTCGTTGCCATCTGGCTGGGCTTGGCCGGGGCCCTCACCGCAAACGCCGCGCGCGTGGGCGAGCGGCTGGCCTTCACCGGCATGTGCGACGCGTCCGCCGCCGTGGCCCTGGATGCGGACCTTTTCGTCGCGGCGAGCGACGAGGACAACATCCTGCGGTTCTATCGCCAAAGCCAGCCGGGAAAGCCGGTGTTCACCTTCAACTTGAATCCGCACCTCGCCGGACGGAAGAAATCGCCGGAGGCGGACATCGAAGGCGCGGCGCGGCTGGGGGAAAGGGTGTTCTGGATCACCTCGCATGGGCGGGACGCGGCGGGGGAACGCTCGCCCGAGCGTTGCCGGCTGTTCGCGGTGGAGATCACCAACCGCGGCCCGACCATCGCCGTTCAACCGGTCGGACGAGTCTATTCGGATCTGGTGACCGACCTGGCGCGCGAGCCGAAGCTGGCCCGATTCCAGTTGGCGGAAGCCGCCAAACGCTGGGGCAAGTCGCCCGACCAACTGAACATTGAGGCGCTCGCAGCCACGCCCGAGGGCGCGCTGCTGATCGGATTCCGCACTCCCATCCCGGGAGGCCGCGCGCTGCTCGTGCCGCTGTTGAATCCAAACGAACTGCTCGCCGCCCAGCCGCCCCAATTCGGCGAGCCCATTCTGCTCGACCTCGGGGGATTGGGGCTGCGGGGCATGGGTTCGACTGGACGGGAGTACTACTTGGTTGCGGGGGCAGGGGAGGGGAAGGCCGAACCGCGCCTGTTCCTGTGGCCGGGCGGCGCCGCTGCGCCCCGGATCGTCGCCGGCGTCTCGTTCGCCGGCTTCACCCCGGAAGCCATCTGTTTCCAAGATGTGGCCGGCCGGAACGACTTCCTCGTGCTGAGCGACGACGGCAACCGGAAGCTGGATGGCAAGGAATGCCGGGATTTGCCCGAGGCGCGGCGGCAATTCCGCGCCCTCCGAATCCTGCCGTAAGAGTCCGGCGCACGCGCCATTCGATGGGCCAAAGAAAGTGGTGCGCGCGAGAGGACTTGAACCTCCAATCCTTTCGGAACCAGATCCTAAGTCTGGCGCGTCTGCCAATTCCGCCACGCGCGCAACAGGGTCGTTGTTCACAGCCAGATTCCGCTGGTTTGGCGAACCCGAGGTGTTGGGAGTAAACGCAAATATCTCGTTCCCGTCAATGTTCACCTCAGGCTGGAGGGGCGCGTCTCAGTTTCTTGCAGGGTGGCGCGGGCCACTGGCCGCCCCGCTGGGCAATCTTCCCAGCGCAATGGGTCGCCGCGCCCTCGGGAAGGCCCTCCCGTGGTGGCTGAGGCGATACCCCTTGGCGTGCGGATCAGCATGTTGCCCGCCGGCACAGGCAAGTTGCCTTTGCCACCCCGGAAGAAACGGAGATGCGGCCAGAACCTCACGCGGTTCCGTTTTCTACTTTCGCAACCGCCGCTTTTGATTAGCTTCTGCCCCGTATATGACAATCGCGATCATTGGTCAGGGTTACGTCGGTCTGCCACTCGCGCTGCAGTTTGCGCGGTCGGGAGTCACGGTCTTGGGCCTCGATGTTGACGCCGGAAAAGTCGCGGCGCTCAACGCGGGTCAGAGTTACATTCACCACATCCCCGCCAGCGCGGTGGCCGAGCAGGTCAAGGCCGGGCGCTTCAGCGCCAGCGCGGACTTCGCCCGCATCCGCGAGGTTGAGGCGGCCATCATCTGCGTGCCGACGCCGTTGAACAAAAACCGGGAACCGGACATCTCCTACATTGTCGCAACCGGCAAGGCCTTGGCGCCGCACTTGCGCAGGGGAACATTGGTCGTTCTCGAATCCACGACCTATCCCGGGACCACGGACGAGGACCTGCGCGTGGTGTTGGAAGCGGGGTCCGGCCTCAAGGCGGGAGTGGATTTCCATCTCGCTTTCTCGCCCGAGCGCGAGGACCCCGGCAACCCGGACAGCAAGGTCGCGTCCATCCCGAAAGTTGTTGGCGGCCTGACCCCGGCGTGTTTGGAAAAGGCCCGGGCGCTTTACGCGCACGCCATCAAGACCATTGTGCCCGTGTCTTCCTGCCGGGCGGCGGAAGCCACGAAGTTGTTGGAGAACACCTTCCGCGGGGTCAATATCGCCCTCGTCAACGAACTCAAGGTGGTTTACAGCGCCATGGGCATTGACGTGTGGGAGGTGATCAACGCCGCGAAGACCAAGCCTTTCGGTTTCATGGCGTTCTACCCCGGGCCCGGACTCGGCGGGCACTGCATCCCGATCGATCCCTTCTACCTGACGTGGAAGGCTCGCGAGTACGGCCAGAACACCCGCTTCATCGAATTGGCCGGCGAAGTCAACACAGCCATGCCGGAATACGTTGTCCGCCGTGTGGCCGACGCGCTCAACGAACGGAGCAAGGCGGTGAAGGGAAGCCGCATTCTCATTCTGGGCCTGGCCTACAAGGCCAACGTGGACGACGAGCGCGAATCGCCGAGTTACGTGTTGATGGATCTCTTGAGCCGGCGGGGCGCGGCGGTGGAGTATCACGATCCCTACGTGCCGGTGATTCGCCCCACGCGCGAGCATGGCCACTGGGCGGGCAAGAAATCCGTCCCTTGGGACCAGACCACCATTGGCAGTTTTGACGCGGTTCTGATTTCCACCAACCACGCCTGCGTCAACTACCAGGAATTGGCGGACTGGTCGCCATGCATTGTGGACTCGCGCAATGCGATGGCCGCCTGCAAGACGAAACCCGGCCAGGTGTGGAAGGCGTGAGCGCCGGGAAGCACCGGACTCGGCCCGGCAGGGCTTCTCCTACGCTTGGGCCGTGGGCGCTGTGGGTTGCCGTAAATCGTTCTTGGCATCCGGCCTGACCGCTTCCACACTTTGCCTACCGTGGAAACAAACCAGTCTCTCTCCCCGGCGCGTGGTTCGCTTGCGAATGACAAGCGGCTGCGGGGCTTCGGCCTTTTTGTGATCGCGCTCTGCCTGGTGTTTATCAACCCCCTGCTCGTGTTGTTGCGTTTCGCCTATGAGACGGAGATGTACTCCCACATCCTGCTGATCCCGGTGGTTTCCGGGTACTTGATTTGGCAGCGCCGGAAAGAGGTGTTCCCGCCGCCCGCCAGTTCGCCAGCGATGGCGGCCATTCCCTTGGTTCTGGGCCTCCTTGCCGTGAATGCTTTCTTTATCCTTTCGGGACGAAAAGCGCTGGCGGCGGACTGCGACTGGCTTGCGCTCACCATTTTCGCGTGGTTCTGTTTTCTCCAGGCTGGCGCCCTGTTCTTGCTGGGAGCGAGTTTCCTTCGCGCCTTCGCCTTCCCGGCCGCTTTCCTGATCTTCATGGTGCCCATGCCAACTTTCATGCTCAACGGCCTGGAGGTCTTCCTGCAACACGCTTCCGCGGAGGCGGCCGCCCTCCTCTACGCGATCACGGGGCAAACCGTCTTTCGCGAAGGGTTGGTCTTTCGCCTGCCCGGGCTGACAATCCAGGTGGCGCAGGAATGCAGCGGTGTGCGGTCCACGTTTGTTTTGTTCATCACGAGCTTGGTGGCGGCGCAGTGGTTTTTGCGCACCACCGTCGCTCGCGCCATTCTCGTGCTGGCGGTGCTTCCGCTGGCGATCCTGCGGAACGCCTTCCGCATCGCCGTCATCTCCATGCTGACGGTGCATGTGGACTCGCGGATCATTGATTCTCCGTTGCACCACCGGGGCGGGCCGATCTTCTTTGCGCTTTCGTTGGTGCCGTTCTTCGCGCTACTTTGGTGGCTGCGTCGGCGGGAGAATCGGCATCGGCCAAACCAGGGCGTTGGTGTTCTGTGAGGCATGGATGAGGGTGCGGGTGGGGCGTGCCGATTCGCTTAACATCCAAAGTCGGCCGAGGCTGACAGAATCGGAGACGAAAAGTCGGGAGACAGCATGAATGCAAAACGACTCAATCGGTCAGCGGGCAGTTGCCTGCTCGCCTCTCTTCTGGTGGCTTTTGGCTTGGCCGTCGGATGTTCCAAGGAGTCCAAGCAGCAAAGGCACCTTGCCAGTGCGAATGCGCACCTGCAGGCCGGGGACTTCGACAAGGCCGAGATCGAGTATCTCAATGTGCTGAGGCTGGATCGCTCGAATCGTATTGCCGTCGAGAGCCTCGGCAAGATTTTTCAGGAACAGGGTCGGTATGCCGAAGCTTACCGTTTCCTCAGCATGGCAAAGGCAATCGCCCCGACGAATTTGGACACAAGGCTGAGGCTGGCCGCCACATTTCTGACCGCTGCCGGCTACAAGGAAGCGCGGGAGGAAGCCGCGTTCGTCCTGAGCCAAGCTCCCGCCCATGACGAGGCCTTGACCTTGCTGGTGGATGCCAGTGTCACCACCAACCATCTTCAGGATGCGCGACAGCGGTTGGAGAAACTCCGTCCCCAGGCTGGCACCCATCCAGGGTATCATCTTGCTTGGGGCAACCTCCACCTTCGCCAACGCGATGCCACCAACGCCGAGATCGCTTTCCGGAAGGCCCTTACCGCCGATACCAACTCGGCTGCCGCGTACTTGGGCATTGGAAATGTGCTTGTGTTGAAGGGGCAATTGAAGGAGGCCGACGCCGCGTTCAAGATCGCCGCCGACCTCTCCCCGCTGCGCTCCCCGCTGCGCGTTCGGTATGCCGAGTTCAAAATGGTAACGGGTGACTTCGCCGGAGCCCGGCAGGTGCTCGAGGACTTGGAAAAGAAGGTTCCGGACTATCTGCCCGCGCTCCTGCAACTGGCGGAACTTGAACTGGTGCAGCGGAACTTTGACGCGGCGGGAGCTTTGCTGAAACGGGTGATCGCACGTGATCCCGCCAATCTCGAAGCGCAGAGGTTTGGCCCGCGATTGAGCCTGGCCAGGGGCGAGGCGGACAAAGCCCTGGCCGGTTTTGAAGAGTTGGCGAAGCGCAACCCCAAAAACCCTCTAGCGCACTATCAAGTCGCCGTCGCCGCAGTCGCAAACAACGATCTGGCCAAGGCAATGGCCAGTCTGACGGCGGCCACCACGCTGGCGCCGGACTATCCGGACGCCGTGAGATTGCTCGCCGAATTGAACCTTCGCCGGGGCGACACCGCGAGCGCGGTGAGCGCCTTGCAGCGATTGATCCGGCGCTATCCTGGCCTGATGGAAGCTCGTTTCCTCCTCGCGTCGGCGCATCGGGCCCGCGGCAACCTCGATGAGGCGCTCGCGGTGTACCGTGGCCTCGCCCGCGATTATCCCACCAACCCGCAGCCGGTCCTCGCTGTGGGGCTCATTCAGCGTGAGCAGAAGAGGGTGGGCGATGCCCGCGCCTCCTTCGAGCAGGCGCTGGGGATTCGGACTGGCTTCCTCCCCGCGCTGGTCCAACTGCTCGATTTGGATGTGGCCGAGGGCAAGTTCGAGGCCGCACACCGTCGGGTACAGGCCGAGATTCAAGCGAACCCGAAAGCGCCAGAGCCGTTGATGCTGCTGGCCAGGCTGCACGTTGCGCAGACCAACCATGCGCAAGCCGAAGCCACCTTGCTAAAGGTCGCGGAAACGAATCCCAACTACTTTCCGGCGCAAACGGAGTTAGCGAAGCTCTACGTGGCCACGAAACGCGAACGGGAGGCGTTGGAGAGACTTCAGGCGGTTGTTTCCAAGAATACCAACGACCTCATGTCTTGGATGCTAATCGCCATTATCCACCGAGAGGCGACCAATTACCCGGCGGCCCGCGACACCTATGAGAAGCTTCTCACACTCAATCCACGCTTCGTACCCGCCCTCAACGACCTGGCATGGCTTTACTCGGAACACCTGAATGACCTTACCCGCGCCTACGACCTGGCGCTCAAAGCCATTCAGTTACAGCCCGGCAGCCCCTCGACGGCCGATACCATGGGGTGGGTGCATTTCAAACGCGGAGATTATGGTCGCGCGCTCCCCTTCTTGCTGGAAAGCGCCAAGAGCCTGCCCAACGACCCCGAGGTAAAGTACCACCTCGGCATGACGCATTATATGCTGGGCGAAGCCGCCGCCGCGCGGGTGGCCCTCCAAGACGCGCTGGAACTCAAGAGCGACTTTCCAGGAGCGGAGGAGGCCAAACGCCGTTTGGCGGTCCTGGCCATCAACCCGGACGCGGTTGACGCCGCGCAGATACCCGATTTGGAAAAGCGTTTGCGTGAGTCGCCCAGCGACCCGATCGTGCTTGCCCTGCTGGCCGGGGCTTACCAGCGCACCGGGGCGGCGGACAAGGCGATTGATGCCTATGAGCGCTCCTTGAAGCTGAACCCCAAGTCCGTGCCGATGATGGTTCAGTTGGCGCAACTCTATTCCGACCGGCCTGACAAGGCCAAGGCCGCCTTGGACTTGCTGCACAAGGCCCACGACTTGGCCCCTGCGGACGCGGCCATTTCTCACTCGCTCGGGCGGTTGGCCTGGCGCGAGGGCGATCACAAATGGGCGCTGAGTTTGCTGGAGGAATGCGCTCGCAAGCTGGCTTCCGATCCGCAGGTGCTCTTCGACCTCGGGATGGCCCGCTACAGTATGGGGCAGGTGGATGCCGGGCTGGCGGCCCTGCGCTCAGCGCAGACCAATCGTCCGGCGCCCGCGTTGGGCAAGTCCATTGATGACGTCCTTCAGATGAGCGTCCTCCTGGCCAATCCCCAGCAAGCCGAGGCGTCGCTGGCCAAAGTTCAAGCCCTGCTCAAGGAGCAGAGCAACCACGTTCCGGCCCTCATGGCGCTTGCGACCATTGAGACGCGCCGGAACAACCCCGCCGCCGCTCAACGCAGCTACGAAGCCGCATTGGCGGCTTTCCCGTCCTTTACCCCCGCACTGCGCGAACTGGCGGTGCTGCATTTCGGACCGCTCAACAACCGCGCCAAGGCCCACGAACTGGCCTCGCGCGTGCGGGAAATGGACAAAACCGATCTCCTCATCACGAAGATCCTCGGGGTCACCAGTGGCGAGCGGGGCGACTTCAATCGGGCGGCGGATTTGCTGACCGAGTACACCCGCCAGCGTCCGCAGGAAGCCGATGGGTTCTACCAACTCGGCGTCGTGCGCTACAAACTCAAGCAAGTGCCGCAAGCCAAGGAGGCCCTCACCAAGGCGATTGCCCTCCAGCCCGCCGGGATTTTCGCCGGCGAGGCCAAGCGCATTCTGGCCGAACTCGACAGCGGTTCGAAACGGGAGTGAGCCCCCTGAGCCGTGACCGAATTCAGGAGATTCCCCATTCAACGGATCGGGAGACCTCCTTCTGAGCACGCCAGCCGGAAGTCCGCTTCACGTATTCTGGGCGGCAGGACGGGCAGTCGCTCGTGTTGCGGTTGGTAAGGACTCAGGCGCAACATTTTCTGAAACATTCTTCTTGCAATACTGCCCGGCTCTGGTTAGTCTCCCCGCGAGAATCAATCATATGAAGAAAACAACTCATTTTTCTGGCGGGGTATTTGCCACTTTGGTTGCTTGCCTCTTCGCGATGGCCACGTCGTCTCCTGCGGTCATCACCTACCACGAAGGCTACAATAATGGCCCGACCTTTGAAGCTGATGCGGCCGATTTCGCGAGTGCTCAGATGATGCCAAACGGGTTGTCGGAGAATTTCAGCACCGGTTACACTCCTGACACCTCGCTTGACAGTTCGTCGCTATTGCTTTCGGGAGGAACTCCAACATATAAAGCGAACGTCAATACGCTCAGTTCCGTCCTTTGGACGGCCTACGGACCGGAGGGTGGAACGTCTGGTGTAGGCATGGGCACCAGCTACTCAACCGACGTTATCACGATTACTTTCGGGGGCGGAGCAAACGTGACAGCGGTTGGAGCCACCTTCTATCTCAACAATTATTCCTCACAACTCGTCAATGGCAACTTCAGCGTCGCGGCGTTCGACGGAACGAGTACGGTGACCCGAACCTACACGGCAAGTGGTCCAGTGTTCTTGGGTTTCACCTCGGATAGTAATCCGTTTCAATCGTTGACCATTGTGAACATGAGCGGTGCGGGCTATTTCGGCACGTTTGACAATCTCCAAGTCGGTGCGGCCGTTCCCGAAGCCAGCACGTGGGTTGGTGCTGGATTCCTTGGTGTCCTCCTGTGCTGGCAGACGGGGCGTCGTTGGTTTGCACGGGCACGAGTGGCGTGACCGGTGATTTGATTCCCTCCTCGCAACGCCCGCCAGTTTTGGCGGGCGTTTCTGTTTCTGTTTCGGTTAGCTGCCTAAGTCTGGAGGATCAAAAAACGGCGTCCGTATTCTGCGTCCTGCGCGACGAGAAGGCGTCACGCGCACACACCACGGGCATAGCCTTAACGGTCCACCCTCGCTGTCGGCGGAACAGGTTCTCTCAGTTCACTGTGTGCAGCGCACGTTCACGACAGACGCGCCGTCCCGACCAATGCGGAACAGCGCGTGTTCACCCCGATCACACATCACATATAAAGCACGCACTCAAACGCCCGCCAGCTTCCACGGCTTGCGATACTCGCGCGTCAGGAGCTTGCTTGCCGCTTTGTCGCCCACGATGACTTCGCGCTTCGCGTCCCACTTGATCTTCCGGCCGGTGAGCATGGCGATGAGGCCGAGATGCCCCGGAATGGCCGAGTGATGCGCGGTTTCCACCGGCGTAATCGTCGGTTTCCGTGTCTTCACGCAGTCAAGGAAGTTGCCATAGTGATCGTTGGACTCGTAGAGCTTCACCTTGCGCGCGTCCTCGGGCAACCGGCGGCGCTCCACAAAATCCGGGTTGGACGACTCAAACGCGTTGCCCCGGTCCACCCAGGCCCACCCGTCGGTCCCGATCCATTTCGTGCCGCTCCGGATGTCGCCATGTCCGCCGGCAATGATCATCTCCACGTCGTTCGGATACTTCAGGGTGATGCGATACTTCGTGCAGGTGTTCCACAGCGCGTTCTTGGGCGGAAAGACGCCGATGCCTTCGATCTCGATCGGGCCGGAATTGTCGCAATCCATGCCCCAGTGGGCGATGTCGCAGTGGTGGCCGATCCAGTCCAGCAACTGGCCGCCGCCCACGTTGTAATTCCACCGCCAGTTCATGAACACGCGCGCCTCAATATGCGGCTCCATCTGCGACGGGCCGATCCACATGTCGTAATCCAGGTCCGCAGGCGGCGGCGTGACCGCCAGATCCCACGCCGGCGTGCCCGGCACGATCTTGGAGAGATCGGTCGGTTTCTCCGGAAGCGAGGCGAGCTTCTCAATCAGCGCTCTGGACGTGCCGGCAAAGTCGTGATGGCCGCTGGGCAGACCGACTTCCACCCGCTTGAGTTTTCCAAGCAAGCCGTTGCGGGCAATCTCCGCGCCGTAATGGAAATTCCGTTCCGAGCGCTGCCACGAACCGGTTTGCCAAATGCGCCGGTTTCTCTGGACCGCTTTGACAATGGCCTGCTGCTCGGCAATCGTGCGCGCCAGAGGTTTCTCGCCGTAAATGTCCTTTTTTTGGTTCGCGGCCTCGACGGCGATCAGCGCGTGCCAGTTGTCGGGCACGGCCAGCATCACGGTGTCAATGTCCTTGCGCGCCATCATCTCGCGGTAATCCGAATAGGCCTTGCAGTCTTGGTTCTTGTAGTGCCCGTTGATGGTGTCGAGGGAGGCCTTGAGATGTTGCTTGTGAATGTTGCAGGACGCCACGACCTGGCAGTTGGCGTGCCCGAGGAACGCGCGGGTGTTGCCCGGCCCCTGCATGCCCCAACCCACGACGCCCATGGTAATGCGGTTGGAAGGCGCAACCTCTCCGCCCCGACCGAGCACGCGTGACGGAATGAGGGTGGGCGCGGCGACGGCCAGGCCGGTCAGCGCCAGAAAACGACGACGGGTGAGTTTGGAATCAACAGGTGTGGATTTCATGTGTCAAGATTTGAGTTGGTGGACGAAAACAAAGGTTGTGGAATTCAGAACTTGGCGCAGTGCCAGCCGTCGCGATAGGCGCGCTGAACCAACCGGTTTGCTTTGGTCTCATTCGCGACCGCCATGCGCCCATGATCCCAGACCAGCCGCTCGCCAGGAACGCGCACGGCCACGGTGCCGAGCAGGATCGCCTCCGTCATCGGCCCGGTCTGCGCAAAGTGGGATTCGTTCCGCGCCAAGCCGAGGCAGGCGTCCACGAAATGGTGGTAATGATCGCGGGGTTCGAGCTTCGGGCGCGGATGGTTCTCGAATTTCTTTTCCGGCAGCAGAATCGGCGTGCGCCCCAACTCGTACAACAGCGCGCCCTCCGTGCCGATCAGCATTGCCGACTCCGTCGGGTAATCCTTCACCGAGTAAAGGGCGCGGATCGGCTCTGGCGGATAGTAGTCGCCATCAAACCACTCCACCGCGAGTGTCTGGTCATTCGTGAGCGACGATCCCGGAAAGGTCCACGTGATGTGCTGCCCCTGTGGCCAGGTGTCTTGCCGGCGGGCCGGGGAGTTCTTCCACGACTCCTGCACCTCGGCGACGACGTCCAAGGCGGGATTCATGCTGAGGCCTTTCCAGACGGCGTCAAAGATGTGGCAGCCGATGTCGCCGGACCAACCGGTGCCGAAGTCGAGCCACGCGCGCCACTTGACCGGATGATAAATGTCCGGCGCGAACGGGCGAACCGGCGCGGTACCGAGCCACAAGTCCCACTTGAGATGGGCGGGCGGTTCAACGCCGGTGGCGGGTCGCGGGCCGGGCAGGCGGTAGTTTTCCACAGCGCCCGGGCGGTTCGCGCAGAGATAGACGTGCTTGATCTTGCCGACCGCCCCCGTCTTGAGCAGGTGAACCATGGTGCGCTCGCCCAAGCTGGCGGCCATTTGCGTCCCGAGTTGTGTCACGACCTGCTTGGCCGCCGCGATCTCGGTCAGGGCGCGGACCTCGGCCACGTCATGGCACATCGGCTTCTGGCAATAGACGTGTTTGCCCTTTTCAATCGCTCGGTAGGCGATGGGGAAGTGCATGTGATCCGGCACCGCCACATTCACCGAGTCAATTCTCTTGCCTTCCTGCTCCAGCAATTCGCGCCAATCCGTGTAGGTGCGTGCTTCGGGGAAGGCTTTCGCGGCCTTGTCGAGATGATTCGCGTCCACGTCGCACAGCGCGGTAATCCGCACCCGCGGATGACGGGCGATCGTGTGTAGGTCATTCCACCCCATGCCACCGACCCCGATGCTGGCGTGGTTCAACTTGGAGTTGGCGGACGCTGCGCGCAGGCTCGCAGGCAAAACGAAGGGCGCCGCCAGCCCGGCCAATGAAGTCGCCCGGAGAAATCCTCGCCGTGAAACCAGGCCGGCAGAACTTTGCGATCTGCCAGATCGAGCGGGCGTGCTGATCGTTTTCATACCCGCGCACAGCATGCCGGGGGCAGCTTGGAATACAAGCGCGATCGCGTCCCCGGTTCGCCATTGGGCGCATGTCTGTTTCTTGAGTTCTTGGCAGAATCCCGCGAATGGCGAATCAGCGGTAGCGTGGCTTGGACTTGAGAGGGAACTTCCGCGACAGCGTTTTGGAGTGCGGCAGTCCTCTGCCGCTTTCACCGCTCGCGGGCGAACGAGAATGTCCGCGCTCCTGGCACGAAACCAAGACGCGCCCTTCGCCGTTGCCGCGGTGGCCAGCCCTCACTCCACGCAGCCTGAACGCGGGACGTTGGTTGTCCCCCCCGCCGAACGGCTCTACGCCAGCTTCCACGGAGCGCGATAATCGCGCGTCAAGAGTCGGCTGGCCTCAGGGTCGCCGACGATGACTTCCTGTTTTGCATCCCACTTGAGCTTGCGTCCCACCAGCATGGCGATCAACCCCAGATGCCCGGGGATGGCTGAGTGATGCGCGGTTTCCACCGGGGTAATGGTCGGCTTGCGCGACTTCACGCAATCCACAAAGTTGCGCGTGTGATCACGTGACTCGTAAAGCTTCACCTTGCGCAAATCCTCCGGCAACCGTCTCGTCTCGATCCATTCTTGGTTGGAGGCCTCGAATCCGCCGCGGTTCACCCAGACCCAGCCGTCCGTCCCGATCCACTTCGTGCCGCCCTTGATGTCGCCGTGCCCGCCCGCCAGCACCATTTCGACGTCACCGGGGTACTTTGCCGTGACCCGATACCGGGTGCAGGTGTTCCAAACTGCGTCCTTTGGCGGGAACACGCCCGTGCCTTCAACTTCGAGCGGGCCGGAATTGTCCCACCCCATCCCCCAGTGGGCGATGTCACAATGATGCCCGATCCAGTCCAGCAACTGCCCGCCGCCAATGTTGTAATTCCAGCGCCAGTTCATGTGAACGCGGCCTTCGATGTACGGCTCCATCTTCGCCGGGCCAATCCACCGCTCGTAATCCAGCCGCGCGGGCGGCTCGGTCGCCGCCATTTTGTCCCGCGTCCTGGCGAAATCGGTGTGGCCGGAAGGCAAGCCCACCTCTACCCGCGAGACTCGGCCAATCAAACCGTTGGCCAGAATCTCCGCCGCCTTGTGGAAGTTCGCCTGCGACCGTTGCCACGATCCTGTTTGCCAGATCACCTGGTTTGCCTGCACCGCCTTCACGATGGCCTGCTGCTCGGCAATCGTGCGCGCCAGAGGTTTTTCGCCGTAAATGTCCTTCTTGTTGTTCGCGGCCTCGATGGCAATCAGCGCGTGCCAATTGTCCGGCACGGCCAGCATGACCACGTCAATGTCCTTCCGTGCCATCAGTTCGCGGTAGTCGCTGTAGCCTTTGCAGTCGGTGTTGCCGTAATGCTTGTTGACGGTGTTCACCGCCGCCTGGAGATGTTCGGTGTCCACGTCGCAGGCGGCCACCACCCGGCAATCGGGCTGCGCCAGGAAGGACTGCGTGTTGCCCGGTCCTTGCATGCCCCACCCCACCGCGCCGACGTTGAGGCGATTGGATGGCGCTGGTTCCGCGCCCCGCCCCAGGACGCGGGCGGGAACCAACAGGGGCGTGGCCACGGCAAAGCCGGCGGCGGTGAGAAACTGGCGACGAGTTTGTTTCAGAACAGCGAGATTCTTCTTCATAGTGTTGGCATTGACGCATAAGCCGGCGGGAGATTCGAGCGGAAAATTGCGGACCAGAGCCGGCGGCGTTTACACCCGGGTTCAACGCCTCGGCGTGCCCCCCGCGACGGCGCAAGCCGCCCGAGATTCGACCTCGGAATCCTTGAACCCAAGACCGTTGCCCATGTACTCAGATCGTTCCAGCAACTTCCTCTTCCATCCGTGGCTCGCTTTGAATCCTTGAGGCGGGTTGGAGGCGGGTTGCCAAGGCGGCGAACTCCTGCGCATTCCGATCTCCCATCGCTTCGTCTCTTTGCGCCTTCGTTGTTCAATCGCGTGGTTCGGGATGAATTGACCCCGGGCGCTCACCTGCCATACTCCGCTCGCGCCGGCGACTAGGACCGTCCGCAGCCAGTAGTTGCGGCGGCCTCTCTTCGGACGCGGCGAATCCCTATGGCGAAGTTCAACGAGTTGGTCTTGAGATCCGCGAGCCACCTGGCCATGCCGATCGCAGTGTATCCCGGCATGGCACTGACTGGCGCAAAAGTTCGTGACATCGTCACGAATCCGCGCGCCCAATGCGAGGCGTCAGCCGCGCTCCATAACCGTTACCGCACACCGTTCGCGTTGTCGGCCATGGACCTGAGCGTCGAAGCCGAGGCGTTCGGCTGCGGGATTCACATGACCGACGACGAAATCCCCACGGCCATCACCAGCGTGGTCGCGACTGTGGAGCAAGCCCAGGCCCTGATCGTCCCCGCGGTCGGCACGAAGCGTACGCAGGTCTATCTCGACACAGTGAAGCTGCTGCGACAGTTGCCGGACAAGCCGCTGGTGTTCGGGGGGTGCATCGGGCCGTTCTCGCTCGCCGGCCGGCTGGTCGGCTTGAGCGAAGCGTGCGGCCTCACGCTGGACAACCCAGCGTTGATGCACACGGTCTTGGACAAATGCACGACCTTCCTCACCGCCTACGTGCAGGCGTTCAAGGCCGCAGGCGCGGACGGCGTCGTCATGGCCGAACCCGCGGCGGGTCTGCTTTCGCCGCGCGGGCTGAGCGCCTTTTCGGCGGCCTACATCAAGCGCATCGTGCAAGCGGTGGAGGACGGACAGTTTCAAATCATCCTTCACAACTGCGGCGCCAAGCTGATCCACTTGCCAGCCATCTTGGATTCCGGCCCGAGCGCGTTTCACTTCGGCGCGCCGATGGACCTTGCCGCCGCGCTGGCCAAAGCCCCAGCCCAATCCGTTCTGTGCGGCAATCTCGATCCCACGGCGGTCTTCCTCCAATCCACGCCGGAACAACTCGCGGCGAAGACCAGCGAACTCTTGGCGGCGACCCCCGCGCACCGCAACTTCGTCATCTCCTCCGGCTGCGACGTCCCGCCCGGCAGTCCGCTGGTGAACTTGGATGCGTTCTATTCAGCGGTCGAGCGGGCGTGATTGGCATGCTCCGCAAAGGGGTGCTGGCTCTGAACCCTAGCCATCCATGGAGCAGGTGTGAACCTGCCCGCGGAGCCCCAGCCGTAGATTGGATCGAGATCAGAACCTGCGGGGCAGCAGCTCTGACAAAGCCCTACCACGTGCGGGCGTGCAATCGGAGGAGTAGCAGACCCAACCCCGCCAACGCAAAAACCGAAGGCTCGGGAACCGCAATCACGTAACTGACGCCCCAATCGCGCGTGGTCAGCGCGGGGACAAGCGCTTGGGCGGTGTCATTAATGAGATACCCTTGGCCCTGGCCGGCGGTCGTGTTATTGCCCGAGGTGTTGACCCACATGCGGAAGTTGGAGATTTCACCTTCGACGTTGTCCTCGGAGAACACGAACCAATACTTGGTGGCGCTGTTGAGGGTGATGCCCGTGAAGTTGAACGTGTAGTCTCCTCCTGACACCGTGTCGCTCCAGAGAACACTGGAACTGGAGGAGCCTACGTAGCCGCTGAAGGCGCCGCCGGAATATGCGCCAATGTAGATGTCCACAAAGACGGGACTATCCACGCTGGAGAGATAGCCGTTGGCTGTGCCAATGTTAGGGGTGGTGGTGTCCGTGGGGCGGGTCAGCGTCAGCGATCCAAGTTCAAAGGTGGAGGTTAGGGCATCCGGCGGCGTGACGCTGGCGGGGTAGATGCCCGCATTGGCCTGGAAGGCAAAAGCCGAGAGGTTGGCTTTGTCTCCACTGGCGCCCGACCAACCATTCGTGATTGTGAACTCTGCCGCCAAGGCAGAACCAGCGGTCAGGACGGCGGCGGCGGTGAACAGTGTTTTCATAATCAAGGCTGCGTTGATTGCTCTGTGCCTCTCAAGGGAGGCGTTTCAAATCATGACTTCGATGGCAATTCCAGCACATGCACCGGAAGCAGGGAACAACGGCCTTGCTGTATTTTCATGAGACACGTTTCTTGCGCGACGGGGAGGCGCCGCGGAGATCAACCAAGAACGGGGTCGTAAACAAGTTGGTCTTGGTCGTTTCCTGCTCACAAGCGCAAGCAGGGATCAGGCGCTACTGTTGATCACCTGTCTCCGGAAAATACATGAGAATCGTTTTTTGCACCCCGTGCGACCGGTGGTGAATTAGCAGCATGACAACTCGCAGAAACGACCAGGACGCCGTTGGCTCCGGGAATGATCAGGGCTGGACCACACAACACCGAGCGCTGGCTTTCACGCTCATTGAGCTATTGGTTGTCATTGCCATCATCGCCATCCTCGCGGGCATGCTGCTCCCCGCCTTGTCCAAGGCCAAGGAAAGGGCCAAGCAAACGGGCTGCCTCAACAACCTCAAGCAGATCAGCCTCGCCGCCACGATCTATACGCATGACAACGGCGACGAGTTCCCCGGCCGGCGGGTGCGCGGATCGGATGGCGCGTTCTACTCCAGCCAGTATGCTTGGGCCGGCAAGGCCGGAAGCGAAGCCGCTTACAAGGCGATGGACTCAACGGTGCGGCCGCTCAATACCTACCTGGGAAAGTTCGCGCCCACCAGCGAGGTCGAAGTCGCGCGCTGCCCCAGCGAGCACAAGCAGACCGGCAGCTACAACTGGGCGGGAAGTTCCTTTCCCAACAATGTTCACGGCAGTGCCGCGTTCAACACGCTGGGGGTGGGCGACGATCGGGCCTGCAAAGCCTCAGCCATCCGCAGCGTCACGCGCATGGTTATCATCGGCGAAGCGGGCTGCTTCTTTCCCGCGTGGAACGGCACGGCCGCCCCGGCCGAGGAATATCGCCATACCAAATCTCCGGATCACCGCTGGAACATCGGCTTCGCGGATGGCCACGCCGAGTTCATGCGCATCCCGCTGACCAACGGCATCCGCTCGATGGTCGGCGCCCATTTCACGTTCGACCGATCCAAGTAACCTTGGGTCTTAGCCTCCCTGAACCTCAAAACCAGAATCCCCATGAACATGCAGTCCTTGATGAAATGCGCCATCCTCACGGCGCTCCTTCGCGCGCTGACGGTCACCGATGTCCACGCCGGCTTGATCTACAGCGATGATTTCCAATCTTACCCCACGGCGAATCCAGCCCCGAACCCGCTGACCAACGGACCAGCGGGCGGCACGTGGTATTTCGTGGATCCCTCGCCCCCCACGATTGCCGCAAATGAGCACCGCATTTACGACGCCGGCACCGGCGGCTCGGCGCTGCAAAGCCGGTGCTGGATCAGTTCCGCCAACAACGCCAGAATCACCAACGCCATCAGCATCCCCACGTTGAAGGCGGGGACCAACGTGCAGGTCTTCACCCTGTCGTTTCTGGCAGCCACTGACACCACCACGGCGGGACGGGACGCCACGTTCTTTTACCAGATTGCCAGCTCGGGCGGCACGCTGGGCTTTGTCGAGGGAGGCAACTTGGACGCCAGCCAGGCCTTCACGGCGCTTTCCGGCTATGGCACAGCCCCAACCGGGGCAAAGGGCAAGACCGACGACCGCAAGTTCCGGATCGTGTTCACCGCCGCCGACATCACCACCACGGACAAGATCAGCGTGAGTCTGGCGCGCATCACGAACGCCGGGGCAAGCGGCGCATTCATCGCCATTGACGACGTCACGTTATCCGTGCAACTCGGCCCGCCCGGCGTTTTGCGGCACCCGCAGTCGCTCGCCGCGGTCGCGGGCGAATCGGTCACTTTCACCGCCGCGTTCACCAACTTCCCGAGCCACTACCAATGGACGTTCAACGGCACGGAGATCCCGGGTGCAACAACCACCAGCTACACGATTCCCTTTGTCACCAAGGCGGACGAAGGGAATTATGCGCTCATCGCCACCAGCGACGACGGCTCGACCAGTACCGACCCCGCCGTGCTCACGGTAACAGACACGACGGCTCCCACGATTGCCGAAGCCAGGGCACTGCTAACGCTGCAACACGTGCGCGTGCGCTTCAGCGAACCTCTGGATGAGGAATCTGCCACCAACGCAACCTTCTCACTCAGCGGCGGGGCGTCCATTACCGGAGCACACATGGCCGATCGCTTCACGGTTGAGTTGACCACTAGCGTGCTCAGCGCGGCGACTGAATACAGCATCACGGTTTCCGGTGTGAAAGACCTGGCAGGGCTGCCCCTCACGCCGGGCGCGTCCAAGACATTCACCACGTCTGCGCTCGTGTCGGCTGTACGCTACGACGCGGGCACGACGATCACCCAACCGACCGGCCCCTCCAGCCCGGACTCCCCAACGGGCGGTTATTGGGTCTATTACCCCAATACGAACGCCGGGTTTGTGGTTCAAGGCGTGACGGATGACGAAGGGACGGGTTATCACGCATGGAAAGTCTCAGATCCCAACGTGGCCGCTGGCTCCGGCTCGCTCTCGTACAAACTCCCCGTGGACCAAGCCTCGGACAACCTCGCCCGCACCAACGGCTGGCGGCTGGTGGTCCGTTCCCGTTTCGTCTCTGACTTTTATGGCACTGCCTCACCCGTGGTCCTCTACAGCGATCCCGGCAATGGCCGGCGTTACGGCATCTTCTTCGATCTGGATGCCAACGGCTCTCTCACCGGGGCGTTGCTCGGTGGTAGTACCTACGTGCTGACCAGCGAGGCTTTCACCTATCACACGCACATGCTGGTCTATGACCCGAGCGTTTCCACCAATGCCGCCTACTACTTCGATGGACAGCTCATCACGGCGAACTACGGGGGCAGCGCCAACAACGATGACGGCGTGGTCTTTGGCACCGGCTCGACCGGCGGTTCGGGAGAAATGAATTTCAACCTCGTCCAACTGGATGTCGTGAGAGGTGTGCGGCCGATCTGGATATCCGGTCCGGCCAACACCACTACCGGCGTGGGCCAAACGGTCACCTTCAGCGCCCAGTTCACCCCCTTTGTCGCGGCCTACCAATGGCTGTCCAACGGCGTGATCATCGCCACGCTGGGGACGAACTCCTACACGACCGATTTCGTGACGCTCGGGATGAGCGGGACGGAGTATCGCTGCCGGGCGCTGCATGCGCAGGGTTATGTCGAGTCTGCCGCCGCCACGCTTACGGTGACCTCCGACACGAACCCGCCGGTGATCGCCGCGATTCAAAGCTCGATGTTGCTCGATCGCGCCACGCTTGCTTTCTCGGAGCCGGTGCTTGAATTGTACGCCACCAACGCGGCCAACTATCTTTGGCAAAACCCCGGCGTGACCACGCTGGCCGCCCGGATGGTGGACCCGTTCACGGTCGAGTTGAGAACCACGCTGCTTCGGCCGGCTTCGAACTACACGGTGTTGGTCAGCCGCGTGCGCGACACGTCGAACCTCGCCATTGCCAACAACTCGCCCGCCAGCTTCAAGACACCAAACCTCAAAATCCTGGCGCTGTATGATGCCGGCACGACCACGACCCGGCCTGCCGGCCCGCCCGCTCCGGATTCCGCGGACGGCGGCTCCTGGACCGCGTCCATCGGCACTGAGATCGGTTCCGGCTTGTTGACCAATGCCATTGTGGATGATCTGGGCTCCGGCCTTCACGCCTGGCAAGTGACCGACCAGACCGTCACGTTGGGTCAATTCCTCCAGTACGACATGCCCTTGTCAGCGGAACAAAACGCAGCGGCCGTGGCCAATGGATGGGTCCTGACTGTGCGGGGTCGTTTCGTGGATGACTTCGGCGGCGGCATCGCCGTCTATGCCGCTTATGCGGACCAGAATCAAAACCGCAATCTCCTCTGGTTCGATTTGGGGGACGGCGAGTTGCTCGTGCGCCCGCAGGGCGGCGTGGACCAGATTACCACGGTGGGCGGAGGCACTTGGGAGTATCACCTGCATCAGATCGTGTTCGATCCGGCCTCGGCCACGGCTTCCTACTACTACGATGGCGATCTGAAGTACTCCGGGTGGGTCGCGCAAGTTTCTTCAACCGCGCTGTCCGGGGTGCAATGGGGCACCGGCTCCAGCGCCGGCATGGGCAGCATGAACTTCAACCTCGTGCAATTCCAGACCGTCGAGCCGCCGCAGCCTCCACAGGTGTCGGTGACGCTGAATGGTCCTAATGTTGACGTGCAATACACCGGCATCCTCGAAGCGACCGACGCTCTGAGCAACACCGTGACATGGTCCCCGGTGGCAACGAACACCGGCCCGACCAGCGCTGTCTTTTCCGCGCCCGCCGCCGGACAACAGCGCTACTTCCGCGCCAGATCAGCGCAATGACTCTCGGCATTCACGAATTGGCTTGTGCGCGGCGGTGGCTTGGAAATCTGCCGCCGCCGCGCGGTTAGGTCGCAGGATCACCGCAGAGCCGCAGACTCAACAGCCACCGCTCCAGATACCCCCTCCTGTGCGCGAGGTCAAAGCTTCACGCGGCGGTTGGTTCGGCCAACGGCTTGGCAAGAACGCCCAGTGATTCGATTTGCTGACGGAGTGTGGCGATTTGCGGCTCGGACAAACGCCGCACCGGCGGACGCACCGGGCCGCAATTCACGCCCAGCATTCCCATAATGGCTTTCCCCGCCGGCAGGACTCCATACTGGCAAAGCACCTCGACCAGCTTCACCGACTTCATTTGCAGCGCGCGCGCGGTGTCAAGGTCGCCCCTTTTGAAGGCCGCGATCAGTCGCTGGTAAAGCGGTGCGGCATAATTGTACGTGCTGCCCACAGCGCCATGTGCCCCCAGGGCGAGTCCGGCCAGCAGCATTTCGTCCACACCAAACAGAATGTTGAATCGGCCGCCTTCGAGCTGGATGCACTCTTGGAGTGACATCAGATTGGTCGAGGTAAACTTCAGCCCCGCCAGGTTGGGAATGCAGGCAATGCCTTGTTTGAGGAACTCCACCATCGAAAGGTTGACCCCCGTCAGCGCCGGGATGTCGTAGAAATAGAACGGCAGTTTGCACGCGGCGGCGGCGACCGGGGCGCAGAAGTCCAGCAGGTCCTCCACCGTGGCCGGTTTGAAGTAGCACGGTGCCATGATTGCGATGGCGTGAGCGCCAATCTGCTGGGCGTGGGCAGCGAGCGCGCGGGCGTCCTCAACGCAGTTGTGCCCCGAATGCACAATCAGCTTTATTTCGCTCGCCCCCAACGCCCCTTTCCAAGCTTCCGCCACCTGCATGCGCTCGGCGGTGGTCAGCGAATGCGATTCGCCGGTGCTGCCGCAGATAAACGCGCCCGCGAGTCCATTGGCTTTCAGGATTTCCGCCTGCCGCGACACCGTTTCCAACCTCAACGAGCCATTTGAGTGGAAGGGTGTGTGCGGGGCGGCGACCAAGCCCGCCAGGAAACGCGAGTAGTTGTTCATGCGCCGCCATTATGCACCGCGCGGGCGACCTGAACCAAGCAAAACGGCTTGTCATTTCGTGAGACAGGGACAGACTTTCAATCGTGACTGTCCAGCAACTGTCATGAACCTCATCCCGCAAAGATCGTCGCTTGTGGCGCAGACCGTCTTGATTCTCAAGGACGGCATTCGGGCGGGCTTGTGGAATGGTTTCTTGCCCGGCGAGATGGCGTTGTGCCACCGGTTGCAGGTGAGCCGCGTAACGCTCCGGGCGGCGCTGGAACAGTTGCAGCGCGAACACTGGTGCAGCGCGGGTCAGGGCCGCCGCCGCAAGATTCACTTCGATCGCGCACGACACACAGGCCCGTCGGCCAGCGACCGCGTGGTGCTACTCTCGCCGCTGCCGCTCCAAAACCTGCCTGCCAGCGCCTTGTTCTGGGTGGATGCACTGCGCGAGCATCTGGCCACAGTCGGCTACCGGTTGGAATTCCAGCATGCTCCGTCGGTCTATTCGCAGCATCCCGAGCGGGCTCTGGAAAGCGTGGTTCACAAATCCCGCGCGGCGAGTTGGGTGCTTTACTTGTCCACGCACGCGCTGCAACAGTGGTTCTCGGAGCGCGGGCTGCCGTGCGTGATCTGCGGTTCGCGGCACGCGGACGTGCAGCTCTCTTCCGTGGATATTGACTACGCTGCGACGTGCGGTCACGCGACCGGACTGCTCGTGGGCCGGGGACGCCGCCGCCTCGCGCTGTTGATGCCACGTAGCGAACAGGCGGGCAATATCGAAAGCGAACAGGGCTTCCTCAAAGCCGTTGAGCGGCATCCCGGCGTCAAAGGCCAGGTGGCGCATCATGATGGGACGACCACCGGCATCTGCGGCGCGTTGGATCGGTTGCTGCGCGGCGAATGGGCGATCAACGGGCTGCTGGTTGCCAAGCCCGCCCACGTGGTCACGGCTGTTAGCCATTTGCTCCGTCGCGGCGTGCGGTTGCCACAGGACGTGAGCCTGCTCTCACGCGACGATGATCCGTTACTGGAGCATTTGGTGCCCGTGGTTTCGCGCTATCATGTCGAGCCAGAAGCCTTCGCCCGACGCGTGTCACGGCTCGTCGTGGACCTGGCTCGTACGGGCGCACAGCGCCAACATGACTCGCGGATCATCCCGTCGCTGATCCGTGGCGAGACGCTGGGTTGACTTGGCCATGTCCGATCAAAAGACAGGTGGTTCGACATGGCGGCAATCCACGGATACGCTCACCATCAGCCCATGGTGAAACACCTTGAAATGACAGTCGCCGGCGGAGTAACAACGCGCGCGATTTCACCGGCTGTCTTGTGCTGCTCGCGGCTGCCCCGCCGTTGCGAATTTCCTTCCAGCCGCCGCCATCGTGGGGTGGGGCAGGAGTTATATTCAGCAGCTCTGTCCGCACTCACGCTTGCCTTGCTGGCGGGGGCGCTCTGCCTGGCTCAGGCCCAGCCGAATCCTGCCACCGTGTATGCCTGGTACGCGGGTGACACCTCGCTTGGCGTCGGTGCGGATCATTACAGCGTTACCGCATGGACCAACCTGGCCGCGGCCGAAACCAACGCGACCGCAACGCAAGCCCGGCGGGACTTGACCCGGCGTGTCGGCGCGCCGCAGAAGCTCTGGCTTCGTCACACCAACGGCCTGGCCGCGGCGGCGGTGAGGTTCGATGGCACTGCCGGTTTGTGGGCGGCTCAGTCGGACTTCGGCGCCATCACCAGCGATCGCACGGTGGTGGTGGTGGCGCGCGTGACGAATCCTGCGGCGCAGGGGTTTCTCTTTGACAGCAGCTCGTACGTGACGGGGTTGACCCGCGCCCAGGTCAATGGCGGCAATTGGCAGGTTAGTGTTTATGGGGCGAGCGCGAATGCTCAGGCCGCCGCTGCCGGCAGCGTCACCACGCCTGCGGTCAGCAATCTGTGGCAGGTGCATGCGTTCGTCGTCACCACCAACAGCGCGTCGCGGCACACCCGGCATTATGTCAACGGATTGCAGGTTGGGATCGTCACGAATGCGGTCGGCGGCGCGCTTGGCGGGTTGATGATTGGCATGAATGCCTCCGCCGCAGTGGGCATCCGGGCGGATGTGGCTGAGTTGCTCGTATTCAACCGGGCCTTGGATGATGCTGCGCGGGCCAGTGTTGAGAATTACCTCACGACCAAATGGACAGGCGTGGTCCCCGATCCCGACGCACCCACGCCGCCCGTGATGCCCACGTTCATCCCCGTGTTCACTGGCGGCGTGGACGGCTACACCTGCTTCCGCATCCCCGCTTTGCTCACGACCGCCAAGGGTACGGTCATCGCCATGGCGGACGGTCGGATCGGCGGCTGTGGTGACATCCCCACACCGCTTGATCTGGTCATCAAACGCAGCTTCGACAACGGTCAAACCTGGGGTCCACTGCAAGTGATCGCCGACTACGGCAGCAATCCCAACGACGTGGACACCTATCCGTTCTTCGGCGTCACCAACATCACCCGCGTCGCCGCCGGTGATGCTGCCTTGTTGCTCGACCGCACCAACGGTCGCGTATGGACGCTCTATGACAACGGTGGCGTGCTCAGCGGCAAACGGAAAATCAAGCTGGAACTGCGTTACAGCGATGACGACGGCGCGACATGGTCGGCAGCCATTGACTTGGAGGCAGCGAATCCCGGCCTTCGTCCCGGCCATGGTGAATTCCTCGCGGGGCCAGGCAACGGCATCCAACTGACTGAGGGACCGCACGCCGGCCGCTTGATCTTCCCGGTCTATTCTTTCGGCAGCCCATCGGCCTCCATGGTGATCTACAGCGATGATCACGGCGTGAGCTGGCGGCGCGGCGCCGCCATCACGAACGGCGGGGAAATCCAGGTGGCAGAAACTCCCGGGGGTGGACTGATCGCGTCGCTGCGCGACAACGGGTTTGCCTGGAACGGCGTCCGCACCTTCAGCCGCAGCACAGATGGCGGCCTCACGTGGGGAGTGGTATTCACCAACACTGTCAACCCGCCCGCGATTCCCGACCCTGCCTGTCAGGGAAACATCTTCCGCCTGACCACCACGAACGACAGCAATGCCAGTCGTCTGATCCACGCCAATGCCGCGGATGCGTCTTCACGGGTTAACCTGACCTTGCGGATCAGCTACGACGAAGGGGCGACCTGGCCGGTGAGCCATCAGGTCTATGCCGGCGGTTCGGCTTACTCGTCCGTGACCAAGTTGGCGACCGGCGAGATTGGGCTGCTGTTTGAAAAAGACCCCTATGGTAACTTGGCCTACACGCGGCTGTCCGTCGGGCAGATCACCAGAGGCGCCGATTTGCTGCCGCCTTACATCGTCTGGGCCGCGACGCGCTTCAGCCCGGCGCAATTGATGAATCCGGACATCTCGGGCCCGGAGGCGGATCCGGATGGCGACGGATTCAAGAACGAGGCCGAGCGCATCGCCGGCACGGACCCGCTCAATGCCACGAGTCATCTTCAGCTCAAGCTCACGCCCACGCCGACCAACGCGTTGTTGCACTTTGACGGCGTGTCCAACCGAAGCTACGCCGTGCAATTTCGTGACGATCCCGCCGCAGGGGCGTGGCAGGGTCTTGCCAACATCGGCGAGCTTGGCGTCAACTCAACTATCGCCATCCCGCTCGCTCCGACCAATTCAACCGGCTTCTTTCGGCTCGTTGCCGCGCAAGCCCATGAGTGACGCCAAAGCGAACAGCCACCCCGCCAAGCTGGCCGCCGTTTATCGCACGGCGTTGCTCGGCGATGTCATTCCGTTCTGGCTGCAACACGGTCTGGACCGTGAACAGGGTGGGATCATCACCTGCCTGGATCGCGACGGCAGCTTGCTGGACACCGACAAGTCAGTTTGGTTTCAGGGCCGGGCAGGCTGGATATTTGCGACTCTCTTCAACACGGTCGAGAAGCGCGCCGACTGGCTGGAGGCCGCGCGCTCGTGCATTGAGTTCAGCCGCCGACATTGCTTCGCGCCGGAGGGCAAAATGTATTTCTCCGTCACGCGTGAGGGGCAACCGCTGCGGATGCGCCGCTACGTCTTCAGCGAAAGCTTCGCCGCCATTGCCAACGCCGCTTTTGCCAAAGCCACCGCCGACGCGCGGGCCGCCGAGGATGCCCGCAAGACCTTTGCCACCTACCTGCGTTACTCGTTCACACCTGGCGTGATGGCGGCCAAGTTCGAGCTGACGCGCCCCATGCAGGGAATCGGTCCGCACATGATCGGCGTCGCCACGGCGCAGGAACTCCGCGCGAACTTGGGCGAGGTGAACGTGTCCGGACGCACCTGCACCGAGTGGATTGACCATTGCATTGCCGCCATCGAGCGGGATTTTCTCAAGCCGGAGCACGAGGCGTTGCTGGAGGTGACCGGGCCGAAGGGAGAGATCCTTGACCATCACGACGGGCGCACGTTGAATCCCGGGCACGCCATCGAGTGCGCGTGGTTCATCCTGCATGAAGGCAAATTGCGCCACGACCGGCGGCTGATCCAGCTTGGGCTCACCATTCTCGATTGGATGTGGAAACGTGGTTGGGACGAGGAGTTCGGGGGGCTGTTCTACTTTCGCGACCTGCGCGGCTTGCCGGTGCAGGAGTACTGGCACGACATGAAGTTCTGGTGGCCGCACAACGAGGCGATCATCGCGACGCTGCTGGCGTGGCAGCTCACCGGCGCTGCAAAGTATGCGCAGTGGCACCGGCAGGTCCACGATTGGAGCTTCCAGCACTTTGCCGACCCCGAGTTCGGCGAGTGGTATGGCTACCTGCACCGGGATGGCAGCGTTTCCTCGCGGGCCAAGGGCACGATGTATAAAGGACCGTTCCACCTGCCACGGATGTTGTGGTACTGCCAAGGGCTGTGCGCGGAACTCAAGGGCAGATGATCAAACCGAGCTTTTTCCAAAACCTCGAAGCGGCGTCTCGGCGGCGCGCCGCCAACTGGCCTTCTTTCGCCAAAGACCGCGGCGCTCTCCCGAGCCGCCGCGCCGCCCGGAGAATCCGACACGGCCTTTCGGTATCCATCGGCCTCATGCTTATGACCGCCCCCCTGCAGTCAGCCAATGTCACGCTCGATTGGAAGCCCCTGCCACCCTTGCCTGACCCCCTTGGATTTGCCGGGGCGTTTGCTGGTATCAGCGGCAACGCGTTCATCGTCGCGGGTGGCGCCAACTTCCCGGACAAGATGCCGTGGGAAGGCGGGCGCAAGGTCTGGCATGACTCCGTCTTTGTATTGGAGCACACCAACGGCGTCTGGCGGACGGGGCAGAAACTCCCGCGCCCTCTCGGCTACGGCGTTTCGGCGACCACGGATGAGGGCGTCGTCTGCATCGGCGGCAGCGACTCGACGCAACACGTGCGCGACGTCTTTGTGCTCCGCTGGCACGCCGGCGAATTGACGTGCAGACCGATGCCCACCCTGCCGCATCCGCTGGCCAACGCGTGCGGGGCGCTGGTCGGTCAGACGATTTACGTCGCCGGCGGCACCGTCTCTCCAGATGCGACCAACGCCCTGAAGAACTTCTGGTCGCTCGACCTTGGAAAGCCCGACGCGGCTTGGCGGGAACTTCCACCTTGGCCCGGTCCAGCCCGGATGCTTGCCATGGCCGCTTCGGTGGGGGGTGACTTCTATCTCGTCGGCGGGACCGATCTCGCGCCGGACGCCCACGGCCGCCCGGTGCGCACGTATTTGCGGGACACCTATCGTTTCACCCCCGGCCACGGGTGGAGGCGCATCGCCGACCTGCCCAACCCCGTCGTCGCCGCGCCGACCCCGGCCCCGGTTGTGGACGGAGACACGTTCCTGATCATTGGCGGTGACGACGGCAGCCTCGCTGACTTCGAGCCGAAGTCGAAGCATCCGGGATTCCCCAAACGCGTTCTTGCGTACGACACAGAGAAGAACTGCTGGAGCGTGATTGGCGAAACACCAACCTCGCGCGCGACGCTGCCGGCCGTGAAGTGGAGCGGGTTCTTCGTCTTTCCCAGCGGCGAGAGCAGGCCCGGCGTGCGTTCACCCGAAGTCTGGACGTTGCGCGCCTCCGAACGGTAGAGTTCACCCCATACATGAACGCTGCCTCTGCTTCGACCCGCTACGCCTGGTTCGTCGTTGCCCTGTTGGTGCCGGTCGCCCTCTTGAACTACCTCGATCGTCAAATGCTGGCGGCGATGAAGTTTTCCGTCATGCAAGACATTCCGGGCATCGGCTTGGAAGCCAACTGGGGCAAAATCCTCGCGCTGTTCAAGTGGGTCTATGCGATCCTGAGTCCCATCGGAGGATACATCGCTGACCGGTATAGCCGGCGGCGGGTCATCGTCGGCAGCTTGTTCGTGTGGTCGGCGGTGACGTGGTTGACGGGACACGTCACGACTTATGAGCAGTTGCTGGTCACGCGGGCGTTGATGGGCATCAGCGAGGCGTTTTATATCCCGGCGGCGTTGGCCTTGATCGCGGATTACCACACCGGACCGACGCGGTCGCGCGCGGTGGGGGCGCATCAGATGGGCATTTACGTGGGGGTGATTGTGGGCGGCTTCAGCGGTTACGTGGCGGACAGCCCCGACCACGGTTGGCGCTGGGCGTTCAGTCTGTGTGGTTTGGTGGGGATTCTCTACGCGCTGCCCTTGTTCTTCCTGATCCGCGACCCGTTGCGCCAAGTGTCCGAGGCCGGGCGGCCCGTGCTCACTCCCACCGGCGCGTTGCGCGAGTTGCTGACCAACGGGTCGTTCATTCTTCTGGTGCTGTATTTCACGCTGCCCGCGCTGGCCGGGTGGGTGGTGCGCGACTGGATGCCGGCGATTTTGAAAAGCGAGTTCAACATCGGCCAGGGCAAGGCGGGGGTATCGGCGACGCTCTACTGGCAGATGGCCGCCGTCTTCGGCGCCGTGACGGGTGGTTGGCTGGCCGACCGCTGGATGCGTCGAACGGGCCGCGGTCGCATTTACACTAGCGCAATTGGCATGGGACTCATCATCCCGGCCATGTTTGGGGTGGGGTATTCGCCGCAAACCGGGGTGCTCTGGGTTGCCATCGCGTTCCTTTTGTTGTTTGGGCTGGGCTGGGGCTTCTTCGATTGCAACAACATGCCCATTCTCTGCCAGATTGCCCGCCCGGGACTGCGGTCCACCGGATACGGTATCATGAACCTGGTGAGCATCAGCGCGGGGGGCTTGGCCGATTGGGGCTTCGGCATCATGCGCGATCATGGAGTGCCGTTGCACTTCATCTTTGGCACTTTCGCCAGCGTTGCACTGCTCTCCGTCGCGCTGGTGCTGCTCATCCGGCCGCGCCCGCACCTGGACTCCCCGGCGTGACCCCGCCAAAGTGTGGTTGCGCTGCCGGGATGCGCTCGCCCGCAGAAGAGGCGGAACGCGCGGTCGCATTGACGCTCCTCGCGCCGGGCGTTAGCTTTTGGCGATGACTGAAGCGATTGCCATTCCACCGCCGGGCGTTGACCGCTTTCTGGTGCGCCAGCCGCTGCCCAAGGCCCAACTTGACGCCTGGTCGCGCGAAATCCTCGTGCTCAAAAAGCAGCTCAACGCCGTCATCCTCGCGCACAACTACCAGGTCCCGGAGATTCAGGACATCGCGGATTACGTGGGCGATTCGCTCGGCCTTTCCCAGCAGGCGGCGCAGACGCCCGCCGACGTCATCGTGTTCTGCGGCGTGCATTTCATGGCCGAGACGGCAAAGATTTTGAACCCAGCCAAGATCGTCGTGCTGCCGGACAAGGATGCTGGTTGCTCGCTGGAAGAAAGCTGCCCGGCGGATCAGCTTGCCGCGTTGCAGAAGACCAATCCGAATTTCTGGACCATCGCCTACATCAATTGCTCCGCCGCGGTGAAGGCGCTCAGTGACGTGATCGTCACCAGCGGCAACGCGGAGAAAATCGTCCGCGCCGCACCAGCCGACAAGGACCTGCTTTTCGTGCCCGACGAAAACCTCGGCCAATGGGTGATGGAGCAGACGGGCCGGCCGATGACGCTCTGGAAGGGCAACTGTTACGCGCACGTCGAATTCCGGCGCGACAGCCTGCTCAAGCTGAAGGAGCAGTTTCCCGAAGCGAAAGTCGTCGTCCATCCCGAAAGCCTGCGTGAAGTGCGCGACCTGGCCGACTCGGTATGCTCGACCGAGAAGATGATCACCTACTGCAAGACCAGCCCGGCGAAGCAGTTCGTCATCGTGACTGAATCGGGCATCATCCATCGGATGCAGAAGGAATGCCCGGGCAAGGAATTCATCTGCGCGCCGACGTTCGACGTGATGCGGCTGCCGAGCGACAACTGCCGTTGCAGCGAGTGCAAATACATGAAGTTGAACACGCTGGAGAAGGTGTGCGACTGCATGAAACGCCTCGCACCGCGGATCGAATTGCCGAAGGAGATTCTCGAACGCGCCCGATTACCGATCGAGCGGATGTTGGAGATTTCGGCGAGGCCAGCCGCGAACTGAGACTCACGGGGCGGCTTGCAGTCGGAAGTAACGCGCTGGCTCTGAATCTGAAGCAAGCGACACAGACCAACTCAAACCCTCCAGCAGAGCCCGATTTGTAACCAGCGTCCACGCCGCCGCAACTAACGAGGTGGCGGAGTAAAGGCTGTAACCGACACCGCTGGCGGGCCATGCCATCCGCAAACTCCCAGCAACGGACGCGGCCTGAAGTTGAGGCCGTTCTCGAATTACCGGCTCGTAGGCGGTGAAAGTCGCATTGGAGGCCATTGTCATCCAGCTCGCCCAAACCCAGTTCGAGGACTGAGTCTGGGTTTCGACACGCGCCTCATCCAACACGCCCTTGAACAGATAGAGCCGGTCGCCAAAGCAGCCGAGCAGGAGCGGCTTCTGCGCCCCGAAGTCCGTCAATGCGCTGGTGCTGATGGTGCGCTCGACACCGTTCACGAACACTCGGGCCTCGCCCGCGCGGCGTTCCACCGTGACGGCGAGGTGATGCCACACGCCGGGATTGACGACGTTGGCCGGCGTGGCGGCGATCCGGCCCGCCGATCCGTTGCCCGTCTCAAAGAGCACTTTGTGATCGCTGGTCTGCCACGAGTTCACGAAGAACGCCAATCCGTCCGTGGCGCTGCCGCCGTTCTTGCTGCCCCACAGGGTTTGGATACTGGTCGCGGTGGCATCCAACTTCGCCCAAGTGGAGAGCGTGAACTGGTCGCCGAGGTTCATCGTGCCCGCGCTGAGGTAGCTGGAGGTGCCATTGAAAACGCAGCCGTGGCCGACCATCCCGGCGGCGGTCCAGGCCGGGTTGACACCGGCGGTGGCGGGATGCTTCAACGTGCTGTCAGCATGGGGCAAGGCGGCCTCGCGAAAATGCCAGACCAACTCGAATCCATCCGCCCAAACCGCGCCATTGGTGCTTGTGGCCGGCGGATTCGTGGCAAGCGGATTGCCCCAACACGCCCAGATGCCCTCGTTTGTTCCGGAGAGCGTTGGCAACCGCACCCACACACTCGAAACGCCGTTTGTGTTCCATTCGTCCACTTCGTGCGGAATAGGCACCGTGCCGCTTGCGTTTGCGAAGCGTAGGTCGCCGCCGGTGGGCGACGCGAACTGCTGGTAGCTGAAGCCCGGGATGTGCGTGCCGAGCAGGACGAGCGCGGGGAAACCCGGCAATGGCTCGTCGCGGGTGTAGCCGGGAAAGCCAATCCGCAGCCGCGAGCCGAAGTCAGCGGGGTTCAGTGCCTCGACCTTGAATTGGGTTGAATTTGTAGCCCAGACCTCGCCCGTTTGATTTGTCGCCTGAAACCGGAAGAAGACATTCGACCCAGGCGTCAGGTTCGGGAGTTCGACGCGAAAGACAGACGGATTGAAGTTTGTGTTCACGCCGACGATCCGGAAGTTCGACCAAGCGGCTTGGTTCGTGCCGCCATCCTGCGCACCCCAGTGAACCCTGACCGTCGCCGCGTCATCGCCATAGATGCCTTGCGCGAGCGTCACCGCAACGGTCGCCACCGAACCGGTGATGGCCAACAGCGCCTGGCTTGAAAGGGTCAACGCCTGCGGCGCCGGCAGGGGTTGCTCCAGCGCAGGTGTGACGAGAGTCGCGAACTCCGCGTCCGTGGGCAACCGCCGGTTGGTCTCCTTGAAGCGAGCCACCTGCAGTCGCGCATGGTTGGCGAGACGATGGTGGAGGTCGTAGCAGGGCGTCTTGTTGCCCGCGGTGTCAACCAGCCAATAGGCCTTACCCTCGTTGTCATACATCTCCCAGAAGAGGATGAACCGCGTGCCCCAAGTGAGCAGCTTCTGGATATAGGCGCGCGTCAGCGGCTCTTGCTCGGCACTGGTCTTCGAGCCGCCCCAGCCATACTCGCCCACCAACACGCGCTTGCCCGAGAGGCTCGCCGCTTTGTTCGTCGGCAAGTGGGCTTCGATGTAATTCAGCGTGGCGTAGAGATCGCTCGCGCCGAGGTCCATGCCGTCGTACGAAGACCAGGAGACGAAATCGAGGTTCGTCACGTAGGGCAGAACGGTGTTGACCAGACGCTGGTTGTTCGTGGACGCGTTGAGCATGGCGTCGCGCACGCGGTTGACCTCGGTGTAATGAAACACGGCGACATTCGTGTGCGCGGTGTCGCGCGTGGCATCATCCACAGCCTGCTGACGGGTGTTGAGCCAATCAATCATGCCTTGGATGGCGGTGGGCGAAGGATTGATCGCCGTGTTGTAGCCGGGCAGCAAATACCAATCGCCCTCCCAGTGGCCAAGGTAAAAGCTCTTGCCGGAGTGATTGTAGTTCGTCAGCAGATAACGGGTGAAGGCGTAAAGCTCGCTGTATTCCTTCTGTCGCTCGCTGGCTGAAAAACCATCACTCCACCAAGCGTCAGCCGTGGCGGCGAAGCAGTAACTCCAAATCAAGTAGTGCCGGAATGGCATGTCCAAAACGCGGCGGCAGGAAGGTTCGTCGCGGGCCAGCGTGAGCAGGTTGGTCACCGTTGCCGGCAAGGTGATGCCCGGGTATTGCCCGCCAAATCCCTTGCCCATGTAGAACTTCACCACGTCGCTCCCCATGTCCCGGATTGCCTGCGCGGTTTCGACCAGCACGGTGTTGGTCGTGAAGCGATACTTCGGCGCGAAGGTCTGCGTGCCGATGCGGATGTTGAAGCCATCCACCGCCGGATCGGTCAACGGCGCCGCCCGCAGTTCCCCCCCCAACAGGAGAGACAACAGACTCGGCAGCAGGACTCGAAACACGTTCACACGTCCGGGTGGATGTGACTCGCGTGATCTACTCGGCAACGATCTGGAGCGTGTGCGTGACCGGCACAAAAGCCGCGCGGATGGCCGCCACCAAGGACTCGCGCTCCTGCTCCGTGCGCCGGACCGCCCCTTCCATGTCCGCCTTGCCTTCCGCGCCGTGGAAGATCTGTTTGATCTGTTTCGTCTCGAACGCCTGCTTGGCCGCCACCGCCGCGTCCACCCGTGCGAAGGCGTCGTTGAACGGCGTCTGGGCGAATTCAGCCGCCAAGTTCACGCCACGCCGCAGTTGCTCCGCGCTGAAGCTGCGGCTCGCCGTTCCCCACGTGACGCGGTAGGCCGCCGCGTGGCCGTTCTTCACCACCAAGGTGAAGCGGTTCAACTCTTGGTTGAAGGGGATCAATGCCAGTGCGGCGCGCATGCTCGCGGTTTCCTTGCCTGCGGATTCTTCGCAGGCCGGATAGGCGGGCTTGACGCCCGGGCTCGCGACGGAGGCATCGAGGCAGGTGCTGAAGGGATACCGCGAACTCGTGATGGTGAACGTGCCTTGACCCACCGGGCGCGGTTCATGTCCCGCGGTGGCCTTCAGCGTGTTGCGCCGCAAATCCACCGTAAGCGTGCCGATCTCGCCACTCAGGCCCAGCGATTTGAGGAACGCGTAGGCCATGACAGTATGCCCCGCCCAATCCGGATGCACACCGTCCCCGCCAGCGATAAAGAAGTTGGTGCCGTAGCGCTGCTGGCCTTCCCGCCCTGCTGTCAGCATGGACCAGAATACATCCGCGAAACCGACACGCTCCTGCCGCGCGATCTCGATGCCGATGTTGCGGAGGTTGCAGAGGTTCAGGTTCAAGTCCTCCACCGTGCCCTGCGCGGTCTTGACCCAGCCGGGGACTTTGCCCACGCAGCCGGGCGAACCGTGGATTACCCGCGCCCCGTTGGCCTTGAAAGCCTGCACGATGGCGGTGGATTTCTCGCGGTAAGTTCGCCCGATGCGTTCTTCGTAAGTGCGATATTCGTGGTCGTTCATGCCGTAGCAGGTGGTGGCGATCGTCGGCTGAAACCGGAGGCAATCGTTCGTCATGCGCGCGAGAAAGCCCGAGGCGCGCTCGCCACCCCAGCCGTACTGCCGCACGGTCACGCCCATTTCCGGCACGCACATTGTCAAGTAATCCTCCATGAGCCGCGAATACATTTTCTGCTCGGTGATCGAGTCGCCGCAAATCGCCAGTCGGTCACCGGGCTTCAAGACCAAGCCGGCGGTCTTGGGCGCGGGAACGGGGTGGAATTTGGATAGACCGGGATCCACCGGTTTGGTTTCCGGGGTCCGGCAGGAAGTGAGAGCAACGAGCGCGAGCCCGAGCAGAATGGAACAGCATCGTGTTTGCATGGCGGGCGGATTGTTCCGGCTGGCGCGCGCGCCGTCAAGTGGCGAGACATCTCCCCGCGCGACGGCCGCTCTCAATCTTCATCTTCATCTTAATCCTGATCTTCTCTGTTTGGCCGAAAGCTCCAGTGTGCGGAGATGACGATGAAGACTAAGAGCCGGAACCCAAGTTCAGTTTGGCTGCCCCTCTGCGCTCTCACGAGTGCGGCTGTTGCTCCTGCGCGCGTTGCCGCCGGTTAAACGCCACGCAATCGGCGTAACGCACACCGCTGCCGCCGAAGAGGTCCAGCGCCGAACCAATCGTCAAGTCCACCTTTCCCCGCCCCAATTGCGTCACGAGTTCCAAGTCTGCCAGTGCATTCGCGCCCCCGGCGTAAGTTGTCGGGATCGGTGTCCACACGGCGAGCTTTTCCACCAACTCGCGGTCAATGCCTCGGCACAAGCCCTCCACGTCCACGGCATGGACCAAGAATTCTGCGCACGAGCGGGCCAGGGTTTGCAACGACCCGGCGTTCAGCGTCAGTTCGGTGAACTTCTGCCACCGATCCGTGACGACGAAATACTCCGCCCCGCGTCTGCGGCAGCTCAAATCCAACACGAGCCGTTCTTTGCCAATCAGACGGACCAACTGCTCCAGCCGCGTCCAATCCACGCGTCCTTCACGGAATACCCAGCTCGTCACGATGACGTGGGACGCACCGGCGTCTAGCCAGGCTTTCGCGTTGTCTGCGTTGATCCCTCCGCCGATCTGCAATCCGCCCGGATACGCCGCCAGTGCCTCGCGCGCCGAGTTCTCGTTGCCCGGTCCGAGCATGATGACGTGGCCGCCGATCAGGCCATCGCGCCGATACTGCTCCGCGAACCAGGCCGCCGGGCGTTCGGAGATGAAGTTCGTGCGCACTGCGGACGGATCGCTGCCCAGCGTGCCGCCGACAATCTGGACGACTTTGCCGGCGCGGAGGTCAATGCACGGTCGGAACATGGGCGCAAGCTAAAGTTCGCCCGGGGAAGTTCCAAGTTTCAAGTTGCGTGTTGTCGTGTAGTTTTCAAAACCGGAATTTTGTGTGCGATCAAAACCGGACTGGGTC
>CAZJTM010000015.1:0-53152 GCA_964548925.1 uncultured Verrucomicrobiota bacterium
CTCCTTAGCAACTCACCCCTGGCAGTGGCGTTTGCTGGCTTGTGGGAAAAGCCACTGGGCGTGCTCTGGGACAGCCAGGCGTTCTCTCACTCCTTGCTCCATTGGGTCAACCACGGGCTTTTGAGTGTGTTCTTCTTTGTGGTGGGGCTGGAGATCAAGCGTGAATTCACTGTCGGCCACTTGGCAACCTTCCGATCCGGGGCGCTCCCTGTCATCGCGGCCTTCGGCGGGATCATCCTACCCGCCGTCATCTACGCGGCCATCGCACCCCCCAATCTGCGTCATGGATGGGGTATCCCAATCGGTACCGATACGGCGTTCGCCGTCGCGATCATCGTCTTCCTGGGTTCGCGCGTGCCAATCGAGCTGCGCGTCTTTTTGACGGCGGCCGTCATCATCGACGACGTCGTGGCGATCCTCGTCATCGCGTTTTTCTATACCGACTCGATCAACACCGCGTACCTGATCGCGGGCGCCATCACGACCATTCTGCTGATCGTGCTCAACAGGATGGGCATCTACCGGGCGCTTCCGTACGCGCTCGTGGGCATCATTCTCTGGTTCTTCCTTCACGAGTCTGGGCTGCACGCCACGCTTGCGGGGGTGATTCTGGCGGTCCTCATCCCAGCGCGCCCGCCAGCAAATCTGAAGGTGCTCCTGGCCCAGGCGGCGACGGTGATCAATCGAGAGGACAATCATACTGGCGAAGCCATGCGCGAAGGGCCTTCGGAGCCCACCCTTCGCACGCTGGACGCCATCCACGCCCGCATCGAGTCTCCCGCCGACAGGATGCTCCGAACGACGGAGCCGTGGTCGAGTTACCTGGTGCTGCCGATCTTCGCGCTTGCCAATGCGGGGGTAACCTGGTCCTCGGGCGTCCTCGACAGCCAGTTGCGGCTCGTGTTCGCGATCGCCTTCGGACTTATTGTCGGCAAGCCCGTCGGCATCGTGGTCGCTTCCTGGCTTGCGGTTCGCAGCGGTATCGCTGAAAAGCCCGATGTCTACTCCTGGCGACAGTTGTGCGGCGCGGGCGCCTTGGGGGGCATCGGTTTCACGATGTCGCTGTTCATCGCGGGGATCGCATTTCCCGAGCAGGCCACGTACGCCGCTGCAAAGATCGCGATCTTCATCGCCTCACTGGTGGCGGGAACACTGGGCGTGGCCATCTTATTGAGGCGGAGGGCTCCAGTCGAGCCGGGTTGGGCCTCATGACTTCCTTCGGCCGAGTTGGCGCACGGCCAAAACAGGGCAGGACGCATGGCGTACAACGCGTTCGGCGGTGCTGCCGATCCAAACTCGTTTCAGCCCCGTGTGACCGCGCGTGGTCAGGGTGATTAAGTCTGCGCCGAGTTTCCGTGCCGCGCTGCAAATTTCCTTGAACGGCTTTCCAGCACGAACCACTGCCGACACCTTCAGTCCTGTGGATTTACTCAGGCTGTTGGCCATCCATTTCAAATCAGACTCGCGCTCTTTTATCAAAGGCGTAATGGTCTCGTTCATCAATCCATGACCTAAGAGGTAGTCAATGGGAAACGTTTCCACAACGTGTAGCAGGATCAGTTCGGCATTGGATTCTGCGGCAACCGACGCAGCCCAAGGAAAAGCGGTTTTGGAAGTTTTCGAGAAATCAATCGGGACGAGGATTCTTTTCAGGTTGAGTGGAGGCATTTTGCACGCGCGCCCTCGAGTGATGCGGGCGGGGACAGTGAGCACCGGACACGGAGCATGGCGCACCACTCGCTCGGTAGTGCTGCCCAGCAAGACGCGATTGGCTCCTGTGTAGCCGTGCGTGGCGATGACAATCAAATCCGCCGTGCGTTCGCGGGCAGCCGCGATGATCCCGTAAAAGGAGTTACCGCTACGCAGGATCGGGGTAAGATCCAAATCACGTCTGCTTTCCCGCTTGGCAAGGGTCTTAAGACGAGCACGGGCATATTTAGTAATTTTGGAATCTCGAAGAGAGTAGGTCGCGGCCCGCATGCCCGGCATGGGCGGGGGCGGCGGCAATTCAACCACGTGAAGCAGCGCGACGGCTGCGCCAACCTTTTCGGCCAGGGCCGCTGCGTAGCGCACCCCGACTATGGACTCGTTCGAAAGGTCCGTCGTGGCAAGAATCTTTCGGATTATTAAGCGTGCCTGAGTCCCCGTGATTTCGCGCCAGCCGGACAATATCGAAGAGTTCGCATTCATAATGGTCCTTTCATAAGGCTTCGTTTTTACTTTTATGATTGACTGTGGGCTTCGACAAACCAGAGCAGCTTGTCGATGCCGCGCGAGACTTCGGTAAACAAATCAGCCGTATCAGCGTCACCCGTTTTCGTCGCCGCATCGATTGCTGCGCGGACAGACTTCCCGAACGCCGACAGGGCGTTGGAAAGGGCTTGGACGTGTTGGCTGCCCGCGATGATGTCGAGTGGATATTCGCTTAAACGCGAGGTTTTCGCAGCGACTCTCACCGACCCTCGCGCGATGCCACCCAGGGCTACGGCGCGTTCGGCGATTTCGTCAGCGAAACCTTCCAGTTCCTCAGCCACTTTGTCGAACAACTCGTGAAGGGATAAGAAACTTGGTCCTTTGACGTTCCAATGCGCTTGCTTGGCTTGCAGGTGAAGATCAAGCGCATCGGCGAGATTTTGGTTTAAGAGGTCAATCACCTTCCGGCGCGTTTTCTCCGGCAGGTCGTTTTTGGTTTGGTTGAGTTTGTTTTTCATGGCCAGATTTTACAACTGCTCGACGCTCAGTGCCAAGCGTCCACGACGGCGGGTCGCTCGCGGGGAATGAGCCCGCCAAAGTTTCGTCGATCTCCGCTTCCGTCATTACTTCTCCAGACGAAACAGGTTGCGGCGGTAAGGTGTCGGCTTCGCTCATTCAAAGCCTCGTCTTGCGCAGTCGCAGCGCGTTTGCGATTACCGAAACTGAACTCAAACTCATCGCTGCGCCGGCGATGATTGGACTCAGCAACAAACCGAAGAATGGATAGAGCAACCCGGCGGCGACCGGAACGCCAAGCGCATTGTAAATGGAGGTGAAAAACAGAAGCTGCCGGATGTTGCGCATCATCGAGCCGCTCAACGCAACTGCCTTGGCAATAAATCGCCTTTCAGGAGGCTGATGCCAGCGCCTTATTGCGCCTTGGCCTTTGGATTGCAAAGCCGCCGCTTGCTGCGTGCGATCCCCGCGCCCCGCGTGAGCTTCGTTGTGCCCGCAGCACGCGTGGCCTCCGCTGACGGCTGGCGCTGCCTGGGCCAGAAACTTCTGCCGACAGTGTTCGCTGCAAAAGTAAAATGTCTGTCCGTCGCGCTCTGCGCGCAGAGGCGACGATTCGTCCACCGTCATTCCACAGATGGGATCCATTTTCATTGCTCAGTTTACCTTGGACTGCGACGCTCCTTTAGCAGTGGCCGACTTCACCATGACCAGTTCGCCGATGTTTTCGAGCGTCAACAAACCGGCGAGTTTGCCTTCATCCATCACCGCCAAGGTGGCACACCCTTCCTGACGCATCCGCTGGAGCGTCCCGTCGAGCGGGGCTGTTGCGGGAACGTCGCCACACTCGCGGCACATGACGTCGCCAATACTGGCTTGGCGGCGGCCCTGGGCCAGCGCCTGCACGAGGTCATTGCGGCGAAGAATTCCCGCAACTTTTCCGTCAGCGACAACGGGAAAGTCCTGCTGCGAACCGGCCAACAATTCACGGATGGCCGTTTCCATCGAATCTTCCGCCGCCAAAGCGCGAAACCGTGTCATCATTGCATCCCTCACTTGAAGACCCCCGATGAATGAAGTCGTTTCGACCGCTTGAGCTTCGGCCTCAGCGCCGAGATAAACAAATATCGCGATAAAAATGAGCATCGGATTCCCAAAAAACCCGGCGATGCCGAACAGAATAGCCATGCCCTGACCTATGCTGGCCGCCAACCGTGTCGCTCTTACGCGTCCTAACCGCATGGAGAGCAAGGCGCGAAGGACGCGGCCACCATCCATCGGAAACGCGGGCAACAGGTTGAACGCACCGAGGAAAACGTTGACCCACATCAGTTGCACCAAAAATGTTCCCCCCACGAGCCGAACCTGGAGGAACTCGTTCAAAGGAGAGACGAAGCCGAGAATAGCGAACAGGACGCCCGCAATGACCATGTTGACCGCCGGTCCAGCCAGTGTGACCCAAAGTTCCTGACGCGGATTTTCCGGAAGACGTTCCAATCGCGCAATGCCGCCAATAGGCAGCAGCGTGATGTCTTGTGTGCGGATACCATAACGCTTGGCGGTGAGCGCGTGGCCGAACTCGTGCAGCAGTACACATCCAAAGAGCGCGAGGATGAATCCGACGCCACGCCATGCCTCCATCCAGTCGTGCCCGCGGCCCAGATGCGCAAACAGAATCCAGCCGAGCAGCAGACTAAAAGTCCAATGCACGTAAACGCGGATTCCTGCGAACGAGCCCAATGTGAGTGACCATTTCATGGAAGTCCTTTCATTTCTTGGCGCGAGCTGGCGAGTTATTCTCTGAACCGACCTCGCGTGAGTTGCGCGATGGGAAATTCGTGTCGCTTTCCTTTGTGGCGGGTTTCGACCGGAACAGGGGAAGAGTAATACGCCAGCGGATGCCTGCGAGGCGCAGCAAGAGAATCGCCCCTGCCGCGATGAGGCGACGGTACGGCTGGCCGGGGAAAAACCTGCCCAGCGCCACGAGCAACGCCGCACCCGCGAACGCCGCCGTGGCATAAAGATAAATTTCCTTGCGGAACACGAGCGGAATCTCGCCGGACAGCGCGTCGCGTATCATGCCTCCGCCGACACCGGTCACGACACCAAGAAAAATCGCGATGGTGTCGGGCGCGCCGGCGGTGAGCGATTTTTCCGTCCCGATTATCGTGAACAAGGCGAGGCCGAAGGCGTCGGCGACGAGCAGAACCGTTTGTGGCAGTTCGCAGAAACGCGCGATGACAAACGTCGCCAGCGCCGCAGCAACCGCTGTATGGACGAAATACGGGTCCTTGATCCAGAAGATGGGCGAGATGCCAAGCACCAGGTCGCGAAAAGTTCCTCCGCGGAGAGCCGTGACCAGCGCCAGGACGACGACGCCGAACAAGTCGAGCCGCTTGTCCGGCCAAGACGCCGGTGACGGCGCAGACCGCCACAGCAAAGTGTTCGAGCGCGTATTGCATGTTACCGGACATTCGCACCGAAGACATTTCGGAGTTCGACTTCCGCTCCCAAACGAGTCGTCGAGAAGTTTTTCATAGGAGCGGGCTGAGGCTGCGGGCCAGGGCATCGCCAATCCGGTGCGTCATAGGGCGGTGTTTCCATGTTTCAGGCCGGATTTCGACAGACTGACCAAGGTCCGTCTCGAACACACGAGACATCCTTTGGCCGGTCTCGTCGTCGAAAATCAAGACGTTGCACTCGGCATTGAAGTGGAAGGAACGGAAATCAAGATTGGAGGATCCCACGACGGTAACAAAGTCGTCCGCCACCAACGTCTTGGCGTGTAGGATGGCGGGCTGATATTCAAAGATGCGGACTCCGCTGGCGAGCAATTCGGCGAAATAGCCATGACCCGCATGGCGAACGATAGGAACGTCGCTGACGCCCGGGAGCAACAGACGCACGTCCACGCCGCGTCGCGCCGCCCGGCCCAGAACGGCAATGGCATTTCGGCGCGGGGCGAAATACGAGTTGGTGATCCAGAGCTGTTGCCGTGAGGCGCCCACGATGGCCGCCAAAACCGAGGCCGTTTCGGCGTAACCGCGTCCTGGCCTCGAATCCAGCACGAGCGTACGTTGACCAGATCCAACCCGCGTCGCAAGTGAAGGAATCGAGAAGGGCGTTCCACCCGCGCGAATCCATCCCTCGCGGAAAACGACGGCCAATTCCCACGCGGTGGAGCCTTCAACACAAGCATGCGTGTCGCGCCACAATCCCGGCTTGGCGTGCCGGGAAGAACCGTATTCGTTCCCGACGTTCATCCCGCCCACAAAAGTAATCGAGCGATCCACTGCCAGAATCTTGCGATGGTCGCGGACAAGGTGGTCCCATGCGTGAGTCCAGAATGGATGGAACAACCGCGCATCAATCCCTGCCGCACGCAGGCGCCGCCAAAACCGCCGGCTGGTCGCCCATGATCCGAACGCATCGGCCAGGACCCGAACGGTCACGCCCCGGGCTGTGGCCTTCCCAAGCCGGTCCACGACTTCGTTGCCTAGCGCGTCGTCCCGCAGAATGTAGGTTTCCAGCAGGACTTCACTCCTTGCTCCTCCAATCGCGTCCAGCATCGCTCCGAACGCGACATCGCCGTTCGTGTAAATTTCAACGCTCTCCGTGGTATGGATGGGACCCGTATCAATCAGCGTAATCAGCCTTTCAAATCCGGAATCGCGCACGCCGGCAGGCAAGGCCTCCGCGAGCCGCCCGACATGCGGCGCTCGGAGTTCTTCCGGCAATTTTCGCCCCGGCCTTGGGCGAAGTGAGGCCTTGAGCCGGCGCGCAGCGTATCGGCGAAATTTTCCAAACCGCGAAGGCGGTTTTGGCTTCGGAAAATCGGAATTCTCCACCGGATCAAACACAGGCAGCCGGCTACTCTTCGCGCGCGCAGGTTCGCATGGGCGGTTGGCAGTAGAGGCATTCATGGTTTCATCCCGGCGTCCGGACGTCCGGGTAAATTTAACCGCACTGGGCGGCGGGCAATCAAGACAGGGCAATGTGCGAGGCGAACGACCTTTTCAGCCACACTGCCGACCAGGAGTCGTTTGATCCCGCTGCGACCTTCACTGCCCATCACGATCAAATCCACGCCAGTCTTCAAGGCCATTTCAACAATCTTCGCGCTCGGCGCTCCTTTCAGCAAATAGTGCCGGACCGGAACCTGCGGTCGGACCCGGCGCTTCGCCAATGCGTACAGACGCCGCTTGGATTCTTCATGCGCCTCCGCGCGAAGTGAGCGCAAACGCCTCGAATCGAAGCGTCCCGATACGTAGATCGAGTCCATCACATGCACGAGCACGATGGATGAGCCCAGGCGTCGGGCCAACGATGCCGCGAAGTTCAGCGCATGAAGCGCGCCCGTCGAGAAATCCACCGGCACGAGGATCGTGTTCACGTCAACGCTTCCGTTGTCCGCTGGCTTTCCTGCCCGAACGGGAGAACTTGTTCCGCTTTTTGGGGCCTGGGTATCGTGCCGCGATGGCGCAGACAAGGGATTTGATGAGTTCAGATGGCTTTTCATAGATTCTTACGATTGTCTCCCGTGCGTCGGCATCGGGACAGTTTTGTTCACAACCTTGAAACGGCTTGTGTCGGTGAATTTATCGCCGTGGGCAGGAATAAGGGGGTCTTGCCGATACGTTGTAGCGTCTCGACAATCCTCCGTTCACTGCCCCAGTCGCTCCACAGCACGTCGCGAAGTTCCATCACGACCAACGAATCCAGCGCTTGCTGCAACACGTGCGTCGAAAAGTTGGCGGAGGGAAGCACATCGTAAAGCGAATCCAGGGCTTGCACCTCTTTGTCCGTGCCAACGGACGGAGCAAAGTCTTCAAAGTGTTTCATCATCGCTGGAACGGAGCGCCGTCCAAGTCGCCAAAGAGTGGGCAGGCTTGCCGCGATCACCAGCGTATTCCACAACCCGCCGGATCGCAGCAGACGCCGGGCTTCGTTGGCGTTCGGCTTTTCTCGAAAGCCAGTCACGCGACGGATCACCTGTCCATCAACGCTGCCGAGGGAACTGCCGGGTTGGATCCAGCCATACTCAGTCTCGGCCGTGTCGGGACGCACGCCCAGGAGAACCAGTTTACCCGGTTGGCCTTGTGCCGCCCGAACCGCCCGCCGGATCGTAGATAGAAAGGCGTCCTGCGGATGCACGAAGTGGTCTGAAGGAAGTATTACCACGGTCGCTTCCGGATCACGCGCGCCGATGTAAGTAAGCGGCAAGAAAATTCCGGGCGCGGTGTCGCGATTACGCGGTTGGGCGATAATCGCCTCGTCGTGGTGCGACTCCAGTCGGTCCCAATGCCGCGGTTCATGATGGCTGGCCACGACGACGAGCGTGCGTTCGACACCGGTGAGTCGTTCGGCCCGGTCCAAAGTATGGCGCAGCATGGAGTGACTGCCGACAAAGGTGCAGTACTGTTTGGGACGGTGAACCCCCAACCAGCGCGTCATCAATGGCCGGAGACGCTCTCCCTCGCCGCCCGCCAGAACAATCGTCCAAGTCCGGTCGTCCAGTTTTGCCGGACTAGGCGAATGAGTGCCTCCGCATTCGGGATTTGCTCGGCCCGGCTTGATAGCCACGGGCTGCAATTCCAGTTTCACGGCACTCGATACCGGTATCCTCTGCGAAACAGTTCCGAGTTCGAATCGCACCTTGCTTTTTGAACGGGGGCAATCGGGCTGTGCGTTCGGTTTGCGAGTCTTGACTTGATTTCGCGACGTTGTGTTCATGATTGATTACTCCTGTCACCTGATTTCATTCGCGGATGACCAGAACCGGGCGGCTGCTTCGCCTCATCAGTTTTTCCGTGACGGAACCAAGCAGTTTCCTCTTGAGGCCGGAACGGCCCCGAGATCCGATGCAGATGAGGTCCGCCCCGAATCGTTCGGCCGCCTGACTGATCGCTGCATCCGGATGTTGATGCTCCACGATCTCGACTCGGCCCCGAATTCCTCGAAGCCGCGCCTCCTCCGGAATCAAAGCCTCCAACCGGGCCGTCAACTCCTGCTTGCGTTTCGCCTTGGGGCCATCCTTGTCCTCGGCTTCCGGCCTGAACCCGCCGGTGGGTGGAATGACGTGAACCAGGCACACCTCTCCGCCGCGTGGTGCGGCGCCATAGGCGAAAGTGATAGCCCGATTGCCTTGTTTCGAGAAATCCGTCGGCACCAATACTCTCCGGTAAGCAGGAATACCTTCTTCGGCGGACTTCGTCTCATCCGCAGCGGGGACGCACACCACATTCGTCGGCGCGTGGTGGAGAACGCCGCGCGAAACGGAGCCGAGCCAGAATCGGCTCAAGCCGCGCCGTTGATTGGTGCCGAGCACGATCAGGTCCGCCGCTTCGGCTTTCGCCAGTTCGATGAGCTTTTCATCCACCGGCCCCCAATTGGCAATGACGCGAAGCTTTGGCCTTCCTTTGCCGAAGGCCTGCGCGCATCGTTCCTTGAGATCGCGTTCCAGTAATGTCCGGACTACCAGGTCGTTCTCGGTCAAAGGAGCGTAACCACCGGCGCCAAACCGCCAGGTTTCCTTCGGCGGCCAGGAAACGTAGGTGACGGTTATCCGACAGTCTCCGACTTGCTGCAATGACGCAACCCAACGAAGCGCCGCGTCCGAACTCGCCGAGAAATCGTAGCCCACAAACACCTTGAGAGTCCGTTCGCCTTTAGCCCAAGCCAGCAACGACTCATGGTCGCGCACCACCAAGGTTGGAACTTGCGAGAGTTGGGCGGTCTTTTCCGCAACGCTGCCGACCAGCCATCGGCCGGGCGACACTGGCCCGATGGTGGAAACAACCACCAAGTCAGCCTTCGACGATTGCGCGGCATTGGTCAGTATCTCATGCGGGCGACCGAGCGCCACGCTTTCCATCACGTCAACCCCAGTCGAACGCAGGCGATTTCCTTCGGTAACGATTTTTCGGCGCAGTCGCTCGCGCAAGTGATCCACGGTGGTTTTGGGAAGAAACTCCACCGCAGCTGGCTCCACGCCGTGCATTAACCGAAGCGTAGTCTTACTGCGACCCGCAAGTGCGGCGGCCACGTCGGCAGCGTTCCTCGCATGAATCGAAAAGTCTGTTCCACATACAATGTTCATCTCAGCCTCCGTTCTTGGTTAAGGTTTCGACCAGCGGCTGGTCGCCAGGCTCACGTCCAGGACTGCGCGTAATCAATACGGGGCGTCCGTTGCGAACCATCACGCGCTGCGAAACCGAGCCAAACAGCGTTTCGTGTAACCACGGGCGCTTGCGGGCCGCCATGCAGATCAAGTCGGCATCGAATTGATCGGCGATCCGGCAAATGGCCAACGCTGGCTCATTGTGCTCCACAACTTCTGCACGCGTCCTGATGCCTCCTCCACGTGCCGCTTTCGGAACGAGCGCTTCCATGCGGGCCGAAAAGTCTTGTGACGATTCGACATGACACTCCGGTCTGCGAGTTGTGTGTCCGTTACGTCGCACCTGGGGAATGACGTGGACTAAACGCACTTCTCCCCCCGGACGCACCGAGGCAAAAGCCAGCGCCACTGCCTTCTCGTCGGACTCGGAGAAATCGAGCGGTACCAGCACCCGTTCAAATTGAGGCCCGCTGGCCGGAGGTGTGCCAGCCAACGGAACTGGTACGCAGGCAACGTTCATGTGCGCATAATGCACCACGGCCCTTGAAACGGAGCCGAGGCGACCCAACCCCCGACGCTGGCTCGTACCCATGACGATCAGGTCCATCCGAGCGTCACCAGCCAGCTCGATCAAATGCGAGTCCGGACGACCCCAGTCAGCCACCACGGAGACTCCGGCCATGCCCTCGCCGAACACGGCGTCACACTTTTGTCTCAGTTCCTGCTCCAGAAACTTCTTGAGTCCAGACGGGTAGTAAAGCGGAGACATCGGTGGCGCCACACCCAATCGGGCCCGTTCGTTGGCCGCTGATGCGACGCATGCAACCGATATTTCGCAGGGCCCAATCTCACGCAGCGAAGCTGCCCAACGTAGCGCCGCTTCCGCGCTGGCAGAGAAATCATACGCGATCAGGATGTTGAGCGGACGCTTTCCGTAAGCCCAGGCCTCGATGGCGGCTGCGTCGCGAAGCACAATGGTTTGAATGTCTGCGGCCTGCGCTACTTGATCAGTCACACTCCCCACAAACCACTTCGTAGGTGCAATCTGTCCGTTGGCGGATACGACCAGCAACTGGGCGGCGGCCTTGCTCGCGAACTCCGTGAGCTTCATGGCGGGTGACCCTTCGAGTAGATGCGTTTCGACTTTTGCCGCTCTCCGGCGGGCGCGGTCGGCCAATGCATCCAGCTTTTTTTGGCGGCTGTCCCGCAAGTGCTTCATCAGTTCGGTCGAGGGGTTTGAGTAGTGCCGGGTATCAAGCACATGCACCAGGGACAGCGTGCCGCTCTGCTGTGCGGCCAACGCCGCCGATGCCAGGGCCCCCTTGTTGGCGTGAACGGAAAAGTCAGTTCCACAGACGATATTCATTTCGATCTCCGTATTGGATTGGTTTGCGTTACGCCGTGCTACTGGAGCTTCATTCGCATCAACTGAGCGGCGTGGTTTTGTCCTTCAGCCGAAACGGCGTGAAGGTTCAACACTCCTTTAGCTGGCCTCGTGCCAGTGATGGCTGAAGGTGAATTCCGGGCGAATTGTGAAGGTTTCAGCGAGGCAAGTCCGAAGCGTGCCGAAACACCGGAATAATTTGTCTCGGCGGCGGTTTCAATTGCGCCGATCTGAATGGAATTTGAACCGAATCATCATCGCTGGAGTTCCCCAAACAGCAAGCCTGCAAACTCGGGATGCCGGTTGATGAATGCGGCGACATACGAGCAGCGGGGAATGACCCGCCAACCTCGTTGCCTCGCCTCCTCCAGCGCAGCGCGGGCCAGTTTAGCGGCAATGCCCCGACCGCGAAGTCCGTCCGGGACAAAGGTGTGATCGAACACGACGCAGTCGCCTTCAAATGCGTAGCTGAGAAACGACCAAGGCGCGTCACTGGTCTGGTCCTCAAAGCGCCGAAGGCTGACGTTGTGGACTACAGGAAGCGGAGAACTCATGACCCCGCCTCCGAATCAGATGCGAGGAAATGGAGTGAATCAGCGTTCACGTCGTGCTTGCGCGCGGCGGATGACGGCTTCAGGATAAACTCGCGCAGCACCACCGCTTGGTTATGCGCTTCGTCATGCGCGGAATAAACCAGCGTCACCGGCCCGCGCTTCAAAGCGGCGCGTAAGGACTGCAGCACTGTCCGTTGCGATTTCAATTCGCTGCGATAGCGGCGGCGAGACTCCCTCCAGCGCGTCGGGTCGTGCCCGAACCAGCGCCGCAGCGAATTGCTTGGAGCAACTTCCTTCAGCCAACCGGTGAGGACCAGCGCGGCCTTCTTCACGCCGCGCGGCCAAAGCCGGTCCACGAGGTAGCGCTCACCGTCCCCCGGTGCGGCGGGTTCGTAAGCCCGCTTGAGTTTGAGTTCATTGGTCCGGCTCATTTGCGTCCCTTCAGTTTCCGACCGAGCGCGAATTCGAGAATAGCTTCGGCGTGAATTCGAGTGGTGTCATAGAGCGGCAATGCCGTATCCGAAGTCTCGATCAACATTGCCAGTTCGGTGCAGGCCAAAATGACGGCTTCCACGCCTTGGCGTTCGAGTTCTGCGAGCATCTGTCGCGCTGCATCCCGGGACGATGTCTCGACTCTGCCGTGCGAGAGCTCCTCCCAGATGATGCGGTCTAGTTCGCGGCGCTCCGCGGCTTCCGGCACACGCGTCTCGATTCCAGCGGCGGCAAAATGCTTCTGGAAGAAGCCGAATTCCATTGTCGGTTTCGTTCCGAGCAAAGCCACTTTTCGCCGTCCGTCAACTTTAAGCGCCGCCGATGTCGCATCCATGATGGTGAGAATCTCCAGCGGCGTCGTTCCGCGGATTCGGTCGTAAGCGTTGTGCGGCGTGTTGGCGAGAATCGCCGCGAATTCCGCGCCCGCTTGTTTCAAGCGATTCAGCACGGCTGACAAAATCGCCGCCACGCCATCCCAATCATTCTTCTCGAACAACGTAACAAGCTGTTGCAGGTTCAGACTTTCGAGAGTGATTTCTGGAAAGTTCAACCCGCCCAGTTCCCGATTATACTCGCGGCAGAGAATCTGGTAGTAATCCGCGGTCACGGGCGCGGAAACCGTCGCCGCGATTCGCCCAACGATCTGCAACATCTCGTGCGGGTGGATGCGCTGGCCGTCGGGGTAACCCAAGACGGCGGCGATGCCGCCGCTGGTCGTGGCGATGGTCGGAAAGCCCGCTTGTTCAAACAAACGCGCGCTGACGCAATCCCAGGCATTCGGCAGCACGAGGATTTTCGGCCCGCGATGCAAATCGCGAAGCATCGCGGCGCGGGCGCGTTGTTCGTCCGAGTGCATTTTCTGACTTGGGGCTTAATGTGCCGGCCGCTGATAGGTTCCCGGTTCGACACGGAAGGAGATGGACAGGCGGTTCCAACCGTTGATGGCCACAATGGCCAGCGTGAGGTCCACCAGCTCTTTTTCCGTGAAATGCTTGCGCGCGAATTCATACACCTCATCGGGCACATGCGTAGCCGCCACACGCGTGACCGCTTCGGTCCACGCCAGCGCGGCGCGCTCGCGTTCCGTGAAGAACGGCGTTTCCTCCCAGGCCGACAGCGTGTAAAGGCGCTGCTCGGTTTCGCCCTGCGCCCGCGCGTCCTTGGTGTGCATGTCCAAGCAGTACGCGCACCCGTTAATCTGTGACGCGCGCGTTTTGATCAACTCCAGCAGCGACAATTCAAGGCCGCAGTGGTGAACGTAGTGTTCCAATCCCCACATGGCTTTGATGCCATCAGGGGCCGTGGTCTTGTAATCCATTCGACTTTTCATATTCATTTCCCCGGGTTGATCAGTTCATTCTCAAGGTGGTTCGGCACAGCAACACTGGCACGGGTCTCAATGCGCCGCGAAGTCTTATGTGCCGCATCGGATGGTTCTGCAGGATTGAATGCCGCAGCGGACAGAATCGGAGAGGAGACAGGGCGGCGTTGACTCCATTCGTCCTGCACAAGCGCGCGCATTTCGGCCGTCGAGCCGAGGGCCAAAACCTTGGTGGCCAGTGTCTCGGCCGCCGTCAGGTTGGTCGAGCGCATCGCGTGTTTGATTTCGAGCAGTTGGCCCGGACTTACACTGAAGCTCCGAAATCCCAGCCCGAGCAGGAGCGCCGTGTAAACGGGATCGCTGGCGATTTCGCCGCATAGAGAAATGGGTTTGCCTTTGGCGCTGGCGGTCGCTGTCAACGAAGCGAGCGTTTGAACCACGGCGGGATGCAGCGGTTCATAGGCGGTTTCCATCTCGCCGCTGACCCGGTCGGCGGCCAGCAGATACTGCACAAGGTCGTTAGTGCCGATGCTGAAAAAATCCACCTCGCTGGCCAGTTGCGCGATGAGAATCGCAGCCGACGGGGTCTCGATCATGGCTCCCAGCCGGAGTTTTGAATCAAACGGCTTCCCGGAGGCGGCGAGTTCCTGTTTCACACTTTCAATGACCGCTTTGACGGCGCGCAATTCATCCGTGCCGCGGACCATCGGCAGCAGCAAAGACACTGGATGCGTCGCACTCAGGCGCAAAATCGCTCGCAACTGCGTGCGCAAGATTTCGGAGTACGTGAGCAGTAGTTGGAGTCCCCGGCAACCGAGGGCCGGATTCGCTTCGCGCGGCAACGGAAAATAAGAGAGCGGCTTGTCGCTGCCCACGTCCAGAACGCGAATCACGGTTTCCCCGGGTCGCAGGCATTCCGCCGTGGCCCGGTAAAAGTGGTACTGCTCGGCTTCCGAAGGGAAATGATCCTGAGCAAGGAAAACAAACTCGGTGCGATACAATCCCGCGCCATCGGCTTTGACGCGCGCGGCCGACACCGCATCCGCCGTCTGGCCGATGTTGGCTGAAAGCTTGATCTCGATGCCATCCCGGGTAGTCGCCGGCAGGTCCACTGAGTCCTTCAACGCATGCTGGTGCGCTTGCAGGTCGGCCTCCAATCGGTCGTAGGCGCGGAGGATGTCCGGTTTAGGATTGATGAACGCGCGACCGGCCAAGGCATCCACAATCACCAGATCGCCCGGGGAAATTCTCTCCGTAGCTTGCGGCACCTTCACGAGCATGGGGATGCCAAGCGCGCGGGCGAGAATCGTGGCATGGGCCGTCAGCCCGCCTCGTTCCACAATCAGCCCCCGCACTCTGCGCCCTTCCAACTGGGCCGCGGTGGAAGAGAACAGTTCGTTCGTGACCAGCACACATCCCTCCGGATCGGGCGGGATGTCGGAATGCGATTGAGACGCCAGATGATCCATGAGTCGCTTGCCGACTTCGCGCAAATCGGCAGCCCGTTCGCGAAGGTAGGGATCGTCAAGCCGATCAAACACGGCGGTCAGTCGCTGGATTGATTCTTCGAGCGCGGCTTCCATATTGATCCGCTTGTTGACGCAAACGTCGCGCATTGCCTGGTGCAATTCCGGGTCTCGCAGCAGGAGGATTTGGGCTTCGAAAATCTCCGCTTCGGAGTTGCCCAGAGCACGCTGAACACCCGCCTGCACGTCACGCAGCTTCCGTTCGACCGCGTCAACCGCCTCTGCCAGGCGCTTGATTTCAGCTTCTGTCTCTGTCTCGCTCATTTGACGACGCGGCACGACAGCTTGTTTGGCGCAATCACACAACACGGCACGCCCTCTGGCCAGACCGGACGACGCCACCTCGCCAAGAATCATTACCGCGACTGGCCGTTCGTGGTGCGTGCCTGCATCGGCGCGGGACGTATGAAGCGGATCAGGGTTCATCTACTTCGGCGCGAGTGTTTGCAGGAGGCGAACGGTCTCCCGGATGTCCTGGCTCAAACCGACTTGTTGAAGAACAATCTCGCCTTGCGAGTTCAAAACGGTGATGACGTTGGAGTGTGAAAACTGCCCGTTTGCATCTTCCTTGAATTTCACACCGAGCAACGCGGCCAGTTCCAGCACGTCGTCCGGCTCACCGTGCAGCAGTGTCCAATTGTCTGCGGACAGAGCGTGCGTCCCGCGGTAGGCCGCCAAGGCTGCGGGGGTGTCCCGCTTGGTATCGAACGAGACCAGCGTGAATCGGACCCGCGCGCGAAGCTCGGGCATCAACGACGCTTCGATGCGCTTCATGTCGTTGACAATGATCGGGCAGGCGTATTGGCAGTGGGCGAAGAACATGGCGACGACCTGGGGCCTGCCCTCCAACTCGCCGAGTTTGATGAGCTTGCCCGCATCGGTCGTCCACTTCGACTCGACCTGAAAAAGGGATTTGTCCGCGAGGCCGGTTGGGGCAACTGTCGCCGTATGGACGCAGCACGACGGAGTGTTGGTATCAGCGGCACAGGCAGAGCAACCCGCCAGGAAGGCAAACGCGGCGCCTAGAACGGTGATGCTTGTGTTCATAAATCTCGGGCGCAGCGGAAACCGACGTTGTGGATGCAGTAATCCGCCTTGAGGCTGCTGCGGAAGCCGTAACGCATGAAGGCGGGATAGTTTTCGACGTCGCGCGCGCCCTGTGCGCCCGTGCCGCAAAAGAGTTGCGGGTCAATGCCCATGTCGCCGCGCGCGTCCCCCGTGACCATCGCGCTATTGAAGTCAGCCACCCATTCCCAGACCAGACCGTACAGATCCTGGATGCCCCAAAAATTCGCGGGCCCCGCACCCGCGGACGATAGCCGGGCCGGTGCGGGGGTGGCATACCATTCGAGCACCTGCCGGTTGAAGCCGGCATCGTTTTCGCCGTCCTTCCGAGTCGGGCTGGCCGAGGCCGCATATTCCCATTCGGCCACCGTTGGCAGGCGTTTGCCTCTCCATTGCGCGTAAGCCCTGGCGGCGAACCACGAGACAAAGGTAACCGGCGCCTGCCCGGGAGCGTTGGTCCCCAACTCCAGATCGCCCGACCAGTTCTTCAAATACAAATCGTCGGCGAATAGTCGTTTCACTTGCGAACGCCGCCAGCCCGGATGCGCGCGGACGAATTCAAGGAAGTCCTCATTCGTCACGGGCAGAATGTCGAGATAGAACGCCCGGACCGGAACTTCTTTCGCGTCGGTCTGCGCAAGGAAAAACGGATGATAAACTCCATCGGAAATCCGCATCATGCCCGTCGGCGGCGGGTCTGCTGCGCCCGCAACCACCACGCTCATCAGAAGCGAGGCGAGGCAAATGTGGAATCTTTGCATGACAGTTGGCTATTTGGTGCGTTTATTCAAATTCGTTCTTCGGAGGTGGCCCAGCCGCCTGTCGAATCCTGGCGACTTCCTCCGGCGTCACGGCATCGCCCGAATTACCGAAACTATTGCGGACGTAGGTCAGCACATTGGCAATCTGTTCGTCGTTCAAATAGTTCATCGGGACCATGGTGCCGTTGTAGACCCAACCGTTGACGACAATCCGGCCGGTGCGTCCCATCAGCACGCCGCGAATATAATCTTCCTTGGTAAGGGTGACGAGGAAGTCGGATTTCGCCAGGGGCGGAATCTGGCCGACGATACCCTGGCCTTCGGGCTGATGGCAGACGAAGCAGGTTTGCATATACACGGCCTTGCCCTTCTGGATTTGAATGTCCTTGGTCAAACCGGCGATTTTCGGGTTGCTCTTGATCTCCTCGGCCATCTGCGACTGTAGTGCGGCAACTCGCTTTTCTGCCTCGGAACCCGCTTCAGCCGCTTTGCCCAGATAGACTGCGTCCACTTCTTTGCCGGTATAGACCAGCAGATTCTGCGGGCCATCCACCTTCAACATGCCGAGCGTGCCCTTGTTGAAGGAGCGGAAAATCGCGTGGTCCACCAGAACGTAAGTGCCGGGCACCTGGACTTGGAATTCTACGATGGTGGCTCCGCCGGGCGGAATTACGGTCGTTTGCACGTTGTGCGAAAGCTGCGTGCCGGCTTCCTGATAAACCGTGTCAAAGATTTCGCCGATCACATGGAACGAAGACGTGAGATTCGGCCCGCCATTCCCGACGAAAAGCCGGATTATTTCGCCCACTTTCGCGGTAAGTTCCTTGTCGCCGACCAGCGCGCCGACCGAGCCGTTGAAAACGACATACGGCGGCCGTTCGTCAACGGCTTTATCCATGTCGAATCCCTGCAAGCCCTGGTCGCCGAATTTGCCGGTGGTGTAGAACTCGCCTTGCATCACGTAGTATTCGCGATCCACGGGCGGCAAACCTTCCTTGGGCTCGACCAGAATCAGGCCATACATGCCGTTGCCGATGTGCATTCCCACCGGCGCCGTCGCGCAGTGATACACGAACAGTCCGGCGTTGAGCGCCTTGAAGGTGAACTGGGACGAATGCCCCGGCGCCGTGAACGACGAAGTCGCCCCGCCACCCGGCCCGGTCACGGCGTGCAGATCAATGTTGTGCGGCATTTTGTTGTCCTGATGATTGTTCAAATGAAGCTCAATCTCGTCGCCCTCACGGACACGGATGAAGTTTCCCGGCACGGAGCCGCCGAAGGTCCAGAAGACGTAATCCACGCCGTCGGTGAGCGTTTTGATGACCTCGCGCACTTCGAGCTGCACAATGACTTTCGTCGCGTGCTTGCGGGTGAGCGGCGGCGGCACGTTTGGCGCTTCCGTTAACACGGCGATCTCTTCGCCTTGGACTTCCGGGTCAGTTACCTTCACGCCATTCAACGGCGCCATGGTTTCATTATCTGCCGCGGACGAATAGCCGGTGGTCAGCCCCAGGAGAACGGTGGCGGTCACCACACCAACATGTCGCCGCGCAATTTTAAACATATTATTCATCATGCAGATCGGTTCACGCTCCGTCTCCGACCCGTGCTCCCGGCTTTGCGGATCGATCGGCGCGTCTCGAGGAGAAACTCGCGCAACACCACTGCCTGGTTATGCGCCTCGTCGTGCGCGGAATAAACCAAAGTCACCGGCCCGCGTTTCAGAGCGTCGCGCAAGGGTTGCAGCACGACCCGTTGCGATTTCAATTCCTTCCGGTAGCGGCGGCGAAACTCCACCCAACGTTCCGGGTCATGCCCAAACCAGCGCCGCAAAACATCGCTCGGCGCGACCTCCTTGAGCCAGCCGGCGAGAACCAGTGTTTCCTTCTTCACGCCGCGCGGCCAGAGCCGGTCCACGAGAAAGCGCTCGCCATCCTCTGGTGCAGCAGGTTCGTAGGCGCGTTTGATGTGGAGTTTCATGGCGGCGGATTCACCAATCTTTGAATTCGTTCAAGAAGCACGGCGGGCTGGACGGTTCGCGCGGCTCATCGTTCGCGGAATTGGGTGAACTGGTTGATGGCGACCCAGCGTGATTCGGCGTCGTGGCAGAATTCGTTTCAGCCCGAACAGCGGGTTTGGTATCATCCCGAATCCGCTGGAGCATCCGCGCGGCCTCCTGCGGGTCGAAGTCCTCGTGGTATTGCTTCTTCACACCCATCTTGCTGAGGTCGTAATGCCGGTCGGCTGTAATCCCGTGGCGCTTGAGGATCTGTGCCGCGCAATGAAGCGAGCAGCCGTCGAGCGCGATGATGGGCCGACCGGATTTGGCGGTGCGCACCAGCGGCTTCACGTCGCCGCCCACACCCGCTATGCAGGACATCTCGGCGACTTTGAGCCGGTCCAGTTTGACCGCGATGTAATTGGCCATCTGCGCGGCACTGGAAGCGCCGGAACAGGAGTAAACCAGGGGCAGCTTGTTCTCCTGGCTCATTTGAGTTCCTTGGGTTTCCGGTCCAACGCAAACTTCAGAATGGCGTCGGCATGAAGCCGAGTTGTGTCATGCAAAGGCAAGGCCGTGTCCGCCGCCTGGATCAAGGCGATGCGTTTCATCGCTCACCCTCCTCCGTGTCCGCATACAGAGCCAGATTACGCATGGTTACTTCAGGGCTAGCGCCTTCGGAAAGAGCACGTTGTTCTCCTGGTGGACGTGCTGGTGCGTGTGCTTTTCCAGCTGTGCCAAGCCATCGTAGAGCACGCGGAAGGTGTTGCACGCCCATTCTGGCGGAGTGTAATTGTCGGTCAGTTCTTTGAAGCGCGCCAATGCCGCACCGGCGTTCTCATGCTCGGATTCCAATTTAGCGAACGCAGAGTCAAGGTGCTTCCGTTTGCCTGATTCCATTTTGCGGATGGCCGGAAATACCACCTCGTCTTCCTCCTTGGTGTGCGCAACCATTTCGGACTGGAACGCCTCGAACACGCGTCGAACTTCGAGCAGACGTGGCTCGTGATCACCGTGGACGGCGGCCACTTTGCGAGTCATGAAATCGAGTCGCGGCAGTTCTTCGCGCAAGTACTCGTGATGCACCTGCTCAATGTGATCACAAAGCTCCGTCAGGCTCATGGCATCGGGGTTCACCTGAATCGAGTCCGGCGTATTATCCAGTGCAGTCAGGAGGGCGACGACGGTCGTCGGATCAAGACCCTTGGCCTGACACGCTTCCGCCAGCGGTTTGTTGCCGCCACAGCAGTAATCAATTCCGAGGTTTTCAAAAATGCGCGATCGAGCAGGCATGGCCCGGACGATTTCGCCAACAGTGGTCTGTGGGGTTATGTTTTTCATTGTCATATGTGTCGGTGACTGCGTGGACGCTTCGGCCACGCGGTGACGCAAAGTGCCGTTCAGCTTCATCGGAACAAAATACCAGTCTAAAGATGTATGTCAAATACAGCTTTTACTTGCTTTGGTTTGGTATTTCGATAATCATGTTGAGCCATGCGATTGAGCGCTTATTCCGATTACTCGATTCGGGTGCTGATGCAGACGGCGCTGCGACACCCGGAGCGAGTCACGGTGGATGAAGTCGCCGACACTTTCGGCATTTCCCGCCACCATCTGGTCAAGGTGGTCCATGATCTCGGCCGCAGCGGCTATCTTGAAACGCGCCGCGGGATTGGCGGCGGATTCACGCTCGCGCGGCCGCCCGAAGAGATTCGTCTGGGTGACATCGTTCGACTCGGCGAGGAATCCGAGACGGTGATTGATTGCAGGGACAGAAGCGATCGTGTGTGCCGGCTGCTGCCATGCTGCCGCCTGAAAGGTGTGCTGGACGAGGCGGCAGCGGCATTCTTTGCAGTGTTGGATGGACACACTCTTGCCGACTTGTTGAAACAAACTTCCAAGATGCGCGCGGTGCTAAAACTTTGATTCTATGAACTATCGAAAACTGTGGATCAGTTTGTCCGTCGTTATTGTCGCGTCCTTCGCCGTGCTGATCTATTTCGGCAACGACATTTATCACAAAATGCCGCCCCTTCCCGAAAAGGTGGTCACAGCTGGTGGCGAGGTCCTTTTCACTGGTCAGGAAATCCGCGACGGCCAGAATGTCTGGCAGTCCGCCGGCGGGCAGCAAATGGGCTCGGTGTGGGGACACGGCGCGTATGTCGCGCCGGATTGGTCAGCGGACTGGCTGCATCGCGAATCAGTCTGGCTGCTGGATCATTGGGCAAGCCAGCAGTTCGGTAAGGCTTACAGGGACAGTCCAGCGACAGACCAGGCGGCGTTGCGGGCAAAGCTGCAGGCCGAGCTTCGCACCGACACTTGCAAACCAGAAACTGGTGAGTTAATCGTATCGGCCGATCGCGCGGCAGCCATTCGCGCCGTAGCGGAGCATTACAAGCAACTCTTCAGCGACGCACCGGAGCTGGCCGAACTGCGCAAGGCTTACGCGATTCCCGGGAATGTGCTGCGCGATGCAGAGCGACGGCATCAGATGACCGGATTCTTCTTCTGGGCCTCCTGGGCCTGCGCTGCGAATCGTCCCGGTGAAACCATCAGTTACACCCAGAACTGGCCGCCCGAGCCGCTAGCGGCCAACGTGCCGACCGGCTCCAGCGTTCTGTGGTCCGTCGTCAGCTTTGTCCTGCTCCTGGCTGGGATTGGGGCGCTCGCCTGGTATCACGCCGTGCTCAAATCCAAAGAAGAGCAACCTCACGATCTCCCGGAGAAAGACCCGTTGCTCGGCTTGGAGCCAACGCCTTCGATGCGCGCGACCCTGAAATACTTCTGGGTTGTGACAGCATTGATCCTGGCCCAGATCATCATGGGTATAGTGACCGCGCACTACGGTGTGGAAGGCAGCGGCTTCTACGGCATCCCGCTGGCCGAATGGCTGCCGTATTCTGTCACGCGCACCTGGCACACCCAGTTGGCCATTTTCTGGATCGCGACGGCGTGGCTGGCAACCGGATTGTTCATCGCTCCCGCCGTGTCCGGACATGAGCCGAAGTTTCAGCGTGCGGGCGTCAATTTCCTTTTCGTTTGCCTGTTGGTCATCGTGGTCGGCTCGATGTTTGGCACGTGGTACGGGACGCGTCAGCGGATGGGCTACGAAATGAACTTCTGGTTCGGCCACCAAGGCTACGAATACGTGGACCTCGGAAGATTCTGGCAGCTCTTCCTGTTTGTGGGCTTGTGGGTCTGGCTGCTCCTCATGGGCCGCGCCATGTGGCCGGCGTTCAAGAAACCAGGGGAACATCGGCATTTGCTGGCGCTGTTCCTGATTGCCTCGACCGCCATCGCACTGTTCTACGGCGCGGGTTTGATGTGGGGAAGGCAAACCCATTACGCGATCGCCGAGTATTGGCGCTGGTGGGTGGTGCACCTATGGGTGGAAGGATTCTTTGAAGTATTTGCCACGGTCGTCATTGCCTTTCTCTTCACCCGAATGGGACTATTGCGGACGGTCACCGCCACCGCGGCGGTTTTGTTTTCAACCACGATCTTTCTCTCGGGCGGAATCCTTGGAACCTTTCATCACTTGTATTTCAGCGGCACGCCAGTTGCGGTGATGGCTTTAGGCGCGACATTCAGTGCTTTGGAAGTTGTGCCGTTGGTGCTTATCGGCTTTGAAGCGTATGAAAACCTCACACTCTCCCGCGCGCGAAAATGGGTGTCGGCCTATCGCTGGCCGATCTACTGCTTCGTAGCGGTCGCGTTCTGGAACCTGGTCGGCGCCGGGTTGTTCGGATTTCTCATCAACCCGCCGATTGCGCTGTATTATATGCAGGGCCTCAATACAACTGCCGTCCATGGGCACACCGCGTTGTTCGGCGTTTACGGCATGCTGGGCATCGGCCTGATGCTCTTCTGTCTCAAAGGACTCACCGTCCACCACACATGGCGGACGCGACCGCTCTCGTTCGCTTTCTGGTCCATCAACATCGGCCTCGCGCTGATGGTGCTGCTCTCTGACCTGCCGCGCGGCCTGATGCAAACCGTAGCCAGCGTCAACGAGGGGATGTGGTGGGCGCGCTCGGCGGATTTTATGCAGACGGACTTGATGAACACACTTCGGTGGTTGCGCGTCATCGGCGACACGATCTTCGGCGTGGGGGTCGTGGTGCTCGGCTGGTTTGTTTTGGGTATCAAGACGGGTTGGTCGCTAACGGATAGGCCCGACGCTGTGGCAGAACAGTTCTTAGATGCTAAACCCTCAAAAACAGCGTAAACAAATGAGCGCTGTGGAAATGGACGATTAGAACAGTTCTCAAAAGGAATGTCATAAAGTGGTTTTGAGGGAGCAGAGGCGAGCGGTGGTTGTTGGCGAGTCCAGAAAGTGGCGCAGGCCCTTGATTAGTTGAGTGAGCAATTCTTCGGTGGTCCTGGCGATGAAGTCGGCGAAGAACCCGGCTTTGAGTCCCAGCCAGAGGCGTTCGATGGGATTGAGGTCGGGAGAATAGGGCGGAAGGTACTTCGGGGTGAAGTGATGCCAGTTGAGCCGTTTGACTTTGTGCCACGAGGCGTTGTCCACGATCAGGTAGCGCCGTTTGTTGGGGTCGTGGGGCACACTTTGGGCGGGTGATCCAGGAAGGTTTGAAACACCTCGCTGTCGCAGTGGTTGAAGATCAACGCGGCGCACTGGCCGCTCTGGGGGCAGACCGCCCCCAGCACACTCTGGCGCAGATGAATGCCGTGATAGGGCGTCTTGATCCGGTCGGACTTGTGAGCCCAGCGGCGGCGCGGGCGTGGATCGCCTTCCACGCCGGTTTCATCGCCAAACCATAACTCGACCTGTGGCTCGGCCGCGAGGGTCTTGAGTTCTTCGACAAACTGCTGCCGGAGCAGCTCATCCTGGTTCTCCGGCCAGGGCCGCGGGACTTTGAGCCGGAAGTCCTGTTCGTGCAAATAGCGCAGTAGAGTGCTGTAGCTCAACTCGACCTGGAGTTGTTGCTTGAGCCAGCCGTGGAGTTTGACACCCGTCCAGTGTTGTTCCTGCACCTTCTGAGGGTGGCGCACGACGGGCAGCACCTCTTGGGCGAAGCGTTGCGCGTCGAGTTTGCGCGCGCGGCCCGAACTGGCCCTGGGGATCAACCCATCAATGCCACGGACGTTGAAAAGATGAATCCATCGCAGAAGCTGACGCTCCCCGACGCGGCTCAAACTGACGACCCGTTCCCAGGATTGACCACGGTAGAGTGCGGCCAGAGCTTGCAGCCGGATGAAGACTTTCTTGGAGGGAGTGCAATCCATAGCCCGCTCGATCTCTTCGAGCGTGGCGTTCTCGCGATGGAGTTGCAGCCGAGGCCGTCCCACAGCCCCACACTTTGTACGTTACCGTTAAAAGTACAAGCTCTTTTTCGACATTCTTTTTGCAGTACGCTCTAACTCACAGGCGGCGATAACCCTCCCATAGCTTTGAAACGAGGTCGTGCCGGTGTTGCGCGAGGCGGATCGGTTGAGCTTTGCGGAGATCGAGCAGACAGTTGCCGATTTCGCCCGGCGCGCCCGGGAAAACAAACTCAAACCGGAGGAACTGCAAGGCGGCACGTTCACTATCACTAACGGCGGAGTTTTCGGGTCGTTACTTTCGACGCCGCTGGTGAATCCGCCTCAGAGCGGCATCCTCGGGATGCACGCGATTCAAGAGCGCCCCATTGCACTGGCCGGCCAGGTGGTGATTCGGCCCATGATGTACGTGGCGTTAACTTATGATCATCGCATTGTGGACGGCAGGGAAGCCGTGTTGTTCTTGCGGCGCATCAAGGATGCCGTGGAGAACCCGGCGCGGATGCTCTTGGAGGTTTGAGAATACCTCATCCCCGTAGTGCGAGCCTGCGTCTTCGGCGCATTCCGCCCGGCGATTCCCATGGTCGCCGGGGCCTGAACTCAGGAAAAGCTGTTCAGGCCGGTGATAATGCGAGCGCCTCGTTTGTATGTGAAATACGAATAAATCCATTGCAGAAGGACGGCCGCCCGATTGCGAAAACCGATGAGGAAAACCAAGTGTATGAGCAGCCACGCGGCCCAGGCCGGCCACCCCGAGAACTCAAAACGCCCGATTTGGGCGACTGCGGCCGATCGGCCAATCGTGGCCATCGTGCCCTTGTTCCAATACCGAAACGCAGGGCGCACGGCTGGTTTCGCGGACCCTGCGCGACACTCGCGTGCAACGATGCGTGCAACATGTCGTGCCATCTGGATTGCCGCTGGCGATACTCCAGGCACAGTCCGCCCATCGTGGTCCTGAACCACGGCCATATCACCAATAACGAAAACTTCCGGATGGCCGGGAACGCTCAGGTCCGGACTGACGCGCACCCTTCCGGCACGATCCAGTTCGACACCGAGCAGTCGAGCCAGCGGATTAGCCGCCACCCCTGCGGCCCAAATGATGTTCGCGCTTTCGATCCGAGTGCCATTTGCCAGGACAAGAAAACCTTCCCCGATGTTCTCAACGCGAGTGTGAGTGTGAATATCCACTCCGAGCGCCGTCAGACGGCGCGCAGCCTTTGCCGCCAGTTGCTCGGAGGATTGCGGTAGAAGTCGCGGCCCTGCCTCCAACAGGATCACGCGTGCGCGACGCGGATCGATTCGGCGAAAGTCCCGCTTCAACACGCGCCGAGCCAGCTCGGCAAACGCACCGGCGAGTTCAACTCCGGTCGCTCCACCGCCCACGACCACGATGGTCATCAAGCGTGCCTGCTGACTGGCGTCCGTCGTGGTTTCCGCCCGTTCGAACGCGAGCAGTATTTGACGACGAATTCGCAAGGCATCATCCAGTGATTTGAGTCCGGGCGCATGCTGCTCCCACTCCGGATGGCCGAAGTAACTGGTCACGCCGCCGAGGGCCAGCACCAGATGATCGTAGGTTAAAACAGTGTGATCGAGCCGCACCTCGCGGCGGGTCAGGTCCACTCCGGCGACGTTGGCCAGCAGCACCTCGACGCGTTTTCGTCGGGAGAGGATTGAGCGGATGGGCTGGGCGATCTCCGGCGCCGACAAACCGGCGGTGGCGACTTGATACAGGAGGGGCTGAAACAGGTGATGGTTTTGCCGGTCCACTAATGTGATGTAAGCGTCGGGAGCAGAAAACGTCTGGCAGAAGGTCAACCCGCCGAATCCGGCGCCGAGGACCACCACTCGGACGCGCTTCTCACCTCGCTCTGTGAAGGGCGGCTTTGTGTCTGCACTCATCATTGATCCGTTGAGCCTGAAATGGAATCCACGCCAGACGCAGTCGGATTTGGCTCCACTTTTTCAGGCGCCCCATCGTTTCCAATCGCTTCCACCGGACATCCATTTTTGGCCTCCTCGGCGAGCGCCCGTTCTTCGTCAGTTACCGGCTGATGGAACACGATGCTGTTGCCGTTATCTTCATCCCGCCGGAAGACACCCGGGGCAGTCTCGCGGCAGAGGTCGCAATCAATGCAATTGGAATCCACATACCAAGGTCCCGATGCATTCTGTGGCAATCGGCTATTCTTGTCGGCCATGATGTTTTGCCTTTCTCTATATGCGCTTCATTGGGGATGGGAGGATCGGTTCGATTCCTTCGACTGTTCTTCCGGGAAAGTCCACAAATCGTCTTTGCCGAACTCCGGACAGCAGGAGCCGCTGCCGGTGTAACAATCCTGACAGAGCGCGCGGTCGCCGACGCGAACGGCGCCGAATTGTCCGCACACATCACACCGGATGTCCGCATTAGGCGGCTGCGTCGCATTTGCCTGATCGTTTCGGTTCAAGCGCTGTCCTTCCTCAATTCTCAAAGATGAATCGCGGTCCCGAAGGCCTGGCCGGTCGCTTCGTGCACGGCTTCGCTGAGAGTCGGATGGGCATGGATGCTGGCCTCGATTTCCTCATGGGTCGCTTCGAGTGTGAGAGCCAGACCCAGTTCGGCGATCATCTCCGTCGCTTCCGCGCCGATGATGTGCGCGCCGAGCAGTTCGCCGTAAGGCTCGCCGAAAAGCAGTTTGACGAAGCCGTCCACTTCGCCCACGGCGCGGGCCTTGCCGCTGGCGCTGAACGGAAATTTACCGACCCGGAGTTTCAATCCCTGTTCCCGCGCCGCGCGCTCGGTCAGGCCAATGCTGGCCACTTGCGGCTGACAATAAGTGCAACTCGGAAAGGCAGTGATTCGTTTTGGGACGTGATCGGTGAACATTCCCTCGACGGCTTGAATCGCTTCGTAGCTCGCGGTGTGCGCCAGCAACGGCGGCCCGATGATGTCGCCGGCGGCGAAGACGCCCGCCACACTCGTCTGGTAACGATCCGTCGTCTGGATGAAATTGCGCGGGGTGAGTTGAAGCGATAGGCCACCAGGCAACAACGGTTGCACGCCAATCGCCACGAGACAAACTTCGGCTTCCAGCGTTTCTGATTTTTTGCCTTCGACCGAGATTCTAACACCGCTAGCATCGGCTTCGGCTTTGACCACTTTGGTTCCGGCCAGAACGTTGATGCCCTGTTTGGCGAAGGCCTTTTCCAGCGTTTGCGAAACTTCGGTGTCTTCGAGCGGCAGAATGTTCGGCATCATCTCTACCAGCGTGACCTTCGTCCCGAAGGCGTTGAAGAAGTAGGCGAACTCAACACCAATCGCGCCGGCGCCGATGATGATGATGTCTTCGGGCTGCTTTTCCAAAGCCATCGCTTCGCGGCTGCCAATCACGGTTCGCCCGTTGAACGGAAAACCGGGCAGCGGCCGCGACACGACGCCGGTGGCGATCAGGATTTTCGCGGCTTCGAGTTTCTGGATTTTGCCATCGGCGCTGTTTACCGTCACCGCACCCGCTCCGGTGAGCGACGCTTCACCGCGAACATAGTCCACCTTGTTCTTCTTGAACAAATACTCGATGCCGGCGGCGTTTTTGTCGGCGATGTCCCGTGAACGTTTGATGATTTTGCTCCAGTCGAACCGCAGGTTCTCAAAGCTGAAACCGAACTCGCCGCCACGATGCTTCATCAGGTGAAACAGTTCGGCGTTGCGCAACAGCGATTTGGTGGGGATGCAGCCCCAGTTAAGGCAGGTGCCGCCGGCCCGCTCTTTTTCGACACAGGCGACGCGTTTGCCCAGTTGCGCGGCGCGAATGGCGCCAACATAGCCGGCGGGACCGCCGCCAATGACAATCAGATCATAGTTCATAAAAATTCAATTAGAGCAACAACGCGGCTGGATTCTCCAGTAGCCCGCGCAGTTCCGCGAGATATTGGGCGCCGATGGCGCCGTCTACCACGCGATGGTCGGCACTCAAGCCGATGGCGAGGCGATGGCCCGGAACGATCTGGTCCTGTGCGTTGAGCACCGGCTTTTTCACGATGGCGCCAATCGAAAGGATGACGGCCTGCGGTGGATCGATGACCGCCGAAAAGCTATCAATGCCGTAGCTGCCCAGATTCGACACCGTAAGCGTGCCACCCTGATATTCCTCCGGCTTGAGTTTCTTGCTGCGGGCGCGCGTGGCCAGGTCTTTCACCACTTCGCTGATTTCGCGCAGTGATTTCATCTGTGCTTGGCGGATGACCGGCGTCACCAAACCATCCTCGACGGCCACCGCCACGGAAAGGTGAATGTCGCTGTATTCGATAACGGCGTCGCCACCGAAGGACGCATTGACGCGCGGAACTTTCGTAGCGGCAGCGACCACGGCTTTCAAAATGATATCATTGAATGTCAGTTTGCCCTGGCCGGAATTTTCCAGATGTTCGTTTAACTGTGTTCGCAGCCGGACGAGTTCACCCGCGTCAACTTCAATGTTGAGATAGAAATGCGGAATTTGCGTTTTGCTGGCGAGCAACCGCTCGGCAATGATTTTGCGCATTCCGGTAAGCGGTATGCGCCGGTCGCCTAGGCCGGGCGGCAAGACGGGAATTGTTGCCGCCGCTGTTGGGGTCGCCGCCGGCGTAGCGGGAGCCGACTCCAAGTCGCGGGCAACGATGCGTCCACCTGGGCCGGAACCTTGAATCAAAGTCAGGTCCACGCTTTTTGCGCCGGCAATTTTCTTCGCCAACGGCGAGGCTTTCACGCGGCCACGTGAAACGGGTGCGGTTGCTTTCTCCGCTTTGGCTGGAGACGGAGGTGTCCGGCTCGGACTCGCGGCCGGCGGATTGACCTGTTGAGTATTGGCAGCCCAATTGTCCTTTTGCGGCGCGTCTTCCCCAGCCGCCAGCAGCAACGCCAGTTTTTCGCCGATCCGTGCCTTGCCGCCTTCACTGACATAGATTTCCTGGAGCGTTCCGCCGTCGAAGGCTTCGAGCTCCATCACTGCCTTGTCCGTTTCGATTTCAGCAATGACGTCGCCAATGCCGACCGCCTCGCCAACGGCCTTGCGCCACTTGACCACGGTGCCTTCGGTCATCGTGTCGCTCAATTTGGGCATTTCAATGTAGGTCATGGCGAGAAGGTGTCAGACGATACCAAGGACTTTTCCCACGATGCGCTCCGGAGTAGGCAGTTGAATTTTTTCGAGCGGCGGACTGTAAATCGCCGGCGCGTCCAGCGTGCAAACGCGCAGGACCGGCGCATCCAGATCGTCGAACGCTTTTTCCTGGATCGTCGTGGCGATTTGGGCGCTCACGGCGCAAAAGGGTTTGTTCTCGTCCACCAGCACGGCGCGGTGGGTTTTGCGCACGGAGCGAAGAAGGGTTTCTTCATCAAGCGGGCGGATGGAGCGCAAATCCACGACCTCGGCGTGGATATTGTGTTCGTGCGCCAGAATGTCCGCGGCCTGCAAACTCGTGATGACCGCGCGTCCGTGGGCTACGAGCGAAATGTCGGAACCTTCGCGTTTCACGTCGGCGACGCCGAGCGGTATCAAGTATTCCTCCTCCGGTACTTCCCACGTTTCACCGTAAAGCAGCGTGTTCTCCATCACGAAGACCGGGTCGTTGTCGCGGATGGCGGCTTTCATCAATCCCTTCGCGTCGTAGGCCGTGGCGGGGCAAACGACCTTCACGCCGGGGTTGTTCGCCAGGATGCTTTCTGGCGTGTGCGAGTGCGTGGCGCCGACGTTGGTGCCGCCGTTGGCCGGGCCGCGAATGACCAGTGGCAGATTGATCTGGCCGCCGGACATGTAGCGGATGCAGCCGGCGTTGTTGACGATCTGGTCGTAAGCCACATAGGCAAAGCTCCAAAACATCAGTTCAACGACCGGCCGCAGCCCCAGCATCGAAGCGCCAACGCTCAGGCCGACGAACGCCGCTTCCGTGATGGGCGTGTCCAGCACGCGCTTGTCGCCGAACCGTTGCCACAACCCCTCGGTCACCTTGTAAGCGCCGTTGTATTGCGCAACCTCCTCGCCGATGATGAAAACGTTTTCATCGCGCGCAAGTTCCTCCGACAGCGCGTCGTTCAAGGCTTTGCGATAAGTAATAACAGGCATGGAAATTCTCGGTTAATCGTTGAAGAAAAATTTTCCTGTGCGGCCGGCCGGGGTTTGCCGGTCCACTTCGCAGTAAACATCCGCGAAAATGTCAGCCTTTTCCGGCAACGGACTCTCTTGCGCAAAACGTACCGACTCGGTGGCCTCGGCGGTCGCGACCGCGTCTAATTCCGCGGCTTGCGCCTCCGTCAAGACGCCTTCGTCGAACAATTGCTTTTGCCAAAGCTGAATCGGGTCGTGCAGCTTGCGATATTTTTCAATTTCCTCCGGACTGCGGTATTTCTTGGCATTGGCGTCGGAGACGGAGTGGCCGTAGTAACGGTAAGTGGCGATTTCCAGAACCGTTGGCCGCGATTCCTCGCGAGCGCGCAGAATCGCTGGTAAAGTCTTTGCGCGCACTTCGTAAATGTCCTCACCGTTGAACCGATCCCACTGGATGTCGTAAGCCTCGGCCCGTGCTGCCAGGCAATCCCGATAGGCGGAGGAACGTTCCTGGCTCGTGCCCATCGAATATTGGTTGTTTTCGATGACGTAAATCACCGGCAGACTCCAGAGTGAGGCTAGATTGAGCGACGCTTGGTAAACGCCTTGATTGACCGCGCCGTCGCCGAGGTAGCAAAGGCAGCAGCCCTTGATGCCTTTGTATTTCAACGCGAAGGCCAGGCCGAGGCCGAGCGGGGTCTGCCCTGCCACAATGCCGTGCCCGCCCCAGAAATTCTTGTCCGGGGCGAAAAAGTGCATCGAACCACCTTTCCCTTTGGAACAACCCGTGGCCTTGCCGAACAACTCCGCCATGCATTCATTCATGCTCATGCCGGCCGCCAAGGCATGCCCGTGATTACGATAGCCGGTGATGATATGGTCGTCGTCGTCGCAAAGCGACATCGTGCCGACGGCGACGGACTCCTGACCGATGCAAAGATGCAAGAAGCCGCCAATCTGGCCGCTGGTTTGATATTGCTTGAGCGCTGCCTGCTCGAACCGTCGAATACGCAGCATCTGGCGCAGAAACTGAATCTTTTCCTGCGCCTCCAATACGTGATGTATTTCCGCAGCAGCGGAGGGAATGGTCTCTAAAGTCGTTTCCATAACAGTGCATCAAACAACGTATTCAATGGTAGGTGAGCTAAAGCTGTATTTCCAATACATTTTTAGACTTGTATCCTTGCCGGCACTACTGCATCTTCGTTTCGATGCGACTGAGCGCTTATTCCGATTACGCGTTCCGCGTGCTGATGCAGGCGGCCCTGTGCAGGCCACAGCGAATTACCGTGGACCAAGTGGCCGAGACGTTCGGCATTTCGCGTCATCATCTGGTCAAGGTGGTCCACGACTTGGGGCGTAGCGGCTTTCTGCAAACGCAACGTGGCGTGGGCGGTGGATTCACCCTGGGCCGCGCCCCGGACAAGCTTCGAGTCGGCGACATCGTCCGCCTCGGCGAGGAAAGCGAGGCCGTCATAGACTGCATGGACAGGCCCGGTTTTCCGTGTCGGGTCTTCCCATCCTGCCAATTGCAGGGCGTCTTGGATGAGGCCGCGTCCGCCTTCTTCACCGTGCTGGATCGCTACACACTGGCGGACCTGATCAAGCAGCCATCGAAAATGCGCGCAGTGCTCCAAGTATGAATTCTGGATTTGGCCTTTGAAACTTGACCGGTTGTATCTTCTGAAACCCCAGTTCATGGACCAAGGCAAAGGTCCATATTTCTGTCCCCACTGCGCACAACTGGTCGGGCTGATGGAATTTTATCCGGCACTCAAGCGGCAACTGGAGGTGCGCTGGCTCGACTTCCCGCGACCGCGACCAGAGTTAATTGACCTGTTGGGCGAGGAAAATCAAAGCTGTCCCGTGCTGGTGCTGAAGGCTGCTCCAAATGATCCGTTCTCGACACCGGCGCTCCAACAGGCCAAGGGCCGATGGTTCGTCGAGGGCGCGGATGAAATCTCCTGTTATCTGGCGGGCGCTCACGGCATCGGAATTCCGCACTGATGCCCAGATCAAAATCCTCCGCCATCGCGCCCGAGCGGTGGGCGGGCTGCTACGATTTAGCTGGAAGCGCCGAGATCACCGCGAGGTATCGGAGGAATGTGGCTGCATGCCTATCAGGAATTCATGACAGAGTGCTGACGAACAGCCAGCACTCTGCCATTGGTTAACAGGTATCGGCGGTCAGTTCTTTTTCCGACCGAAATACCAAAAGATGGCGACACCACCAATGATGATGACCGCCCAGAGTATCCAACGGATGTAATGGTCTTCCATACTTGATGTAAAATCTGATGTTCATAAACAAGCTAAACTCTCGTCACACAACGCCGCTGAAACCCGTCCAGCGAGTCCAAGCGTGAGTGCAACGAAACCGAAAAGAAAGAGGCTATACCTGACAGGGTGCTCTCGGATGGAGCGCCGTTCGATGTGAGAATTGCCAGGTTGTGAGAAGGTCGTATGGCGCAAAAGGGAGAAGCTGACCTGCGACCGGCTGGAAATCCCATCGCGAATAAGAGCAACCCGTGCCAAAGAAATCAGTGCCAGATTTCTTCGCGAACCAATTTGGGAATCCTGCCAGACGAAATTGATGCAACTGTATCACCAGAATCGGAGCTGGAACGACGAAGGCGGCTTCGACAAAAATTCGTTCGCGAATCTGGCTGTTCGGCGCAAGCCCGCTCGCTTCATGGCGGGCAAGAAAACTCGATGGCAGCCACGTCAGCGCCAGCAGGATCAGACCAATTAGTTTCACGAAGCGTTTCGCCATACGGGCAGATTACACATTTGACCTTCGCGTGAATAGGCTCATCAGCTTTATAGCTTTCTATCACCCCGATCGCAGGTGATTCGCTGCCGGACGCAGTTCGCCATCCTCCATCTCGTAAGTCCGGTCAAACACATCCAGCGAACGATGGTCGTGCGTGACAACGACGACGGCCGCGCCACGTTCGTGCGCGACTTTGCGGAATAACTCCATCACCTGTCGGCCGCGATGGCTGTCGAGTGCTGCCGTAGGTTCGTCCGCCAGAATCAGACTCGGCTCATTCGCCAGCGCACGGGCGACGGCGACACGTTGCTGCTGTCCGCCGGAGAGGGCGTCAGGCAGGTTGTTCGCGCGTTCGGCCACGCCGAGGTAGTCGAGCAGTTCCAAGGCGCGCTTGCGGGCAGCTCGCGGAGCGGCGTCGTTGATCTCCAGCGCCACGGCGACGTTTTCGACGGCGTTCAGAAAGGGGATGAGATTGGCTTTTTGAAACACGAATCCCAGGTGTTGGCGACGAAATGCGCGCAAGTCCACCAGTGCGCGAGGACCGTCCATTACTGGTTTGCCGCCGATGACAATTCGGCCCGACGTGGGCGGATTGATCAGCCCTACAGCGGTAAGAAACGTGGATTTGCCCGCGCCACTCGGGCCAAGCAGCGCCACTACTTCGCCGCGCGCCAGACGGACGGAAACGTCTTTCATCGCCACGACCTCGGTGTTGCCCGCGCCGTAGATTTTCGTCAGGCCGAGGGCTTCAACGGCGGGTGGATTGTCGGCGTCGGTAATCACGACAACACCTTGTTCGGTTCGATACGCATGGCCTTCCAGATACCCAGTAAGCTGGCGAGAATGGAAATGGCGGTCACGACCAGAGCCAATCCCCACAAATCCTCGGGTGCAATGAGCACCCGGCGTGGGAATCTCGGAAAAATCCAGCCGCCCAGATACCAAGCCAGTCCGAAACCGAGCGCGCCCAGGAGAATGGCTTGTTGCAAGATGAGGCCGGCAATCATCGTGTTCCGCGCCCCCATGAGTTTGAGCATCGCGATGTCGTGAATTTTGTCGAGCGTGAGCGTGTAGAGAATCAGCGCCATGATGATGGTAGAAATGATCACCAGCAGAGCGCGGAACAAGCCGATCTGTCGGCGCGCCTTGTCAATCATACCATGAACCAGCAACTCGCTTTGGCCACCACGGGTGTAAACCGTCACGTCCGGCCAGGCAGCGATGGTTGTGGCGACCGTGGCAGGATCAAATCCCGCTGCGACGCGCACGGTAACGGCACTCACCATCGGCCGCGCCAACGCGGGAAGGCCGGCAGAAATACCTGCGCCGCGCTCCAGCAACAGCGGTTGGACCTGGCCGATGTCCTGACCGAGGGCCCGTTGCACCCGCGCCGCGCGTTCCAACCGAATGGCTTCGCCCGGCAGGTCGAACTGAATCGCCTGCGCATCCTGCGTGGTGAAGAACGCTATGCCGTCGCCGCCGGACGAAACCATGCCTCGACTCACGCCGACCACCGTGTAGCTGTCTTTGCCAAGCGCCAACTTCTCTCCCAACGCCAGCCCCAGCGATGCGTCAGCGATCATTTCGTAATGTGCCTGTCCAAGCGGACGTCCAGCGATGAGTTTGACCCATCCTCCCTTGTCCTCGGGCCAGGCGAGGCCGTGAACGTTCATGCGCAGCGGCTGGCCGCGGTGCTCGCGCTGAACGTTGTGAGAAACAAAGGTCCGTGCGCTGACCACGCCTGGCACGGCACGCAGGCGATGTTCGAGGTTGGCTGGCAGCCGGGAAATCTCCGCGAACGGCCCGCGCGTGCCACGTTGCACGACCCATAAATCTGCGCCGATGTGGTCCACGACTACGAGGGCGTCGTCAATCATGCCTCGGTAAATCCCACTCATGCCCAGCACGACCATCAGCAGGAGGCCGACGCCGACGGTGGTCAGCGCAAACCGCCCGAGGTTGTGGCGGATGTCTTTCGCGGCGAGATTCATTTCATGGCAATGCGCTGGGCGGCTTTTAGCGGCGGCTGTGTCGGCTCGCTCGGTGCGACAACTTTCTGTCCGGCGGTCAGCCCTTGCACGACATCCACTGTCTCGCGCCCACGCAAACCGAGCGTGACTTCGCGCCAAGTTGCCTTGCCATGATTCGCAATCCACACGCCGGGTTTGCCGTGCTGCCATTGGACAAAACGCTGTGGCACGGCGAGCGCCCTGGCGTTGCGACCCGTTTCGATGAACACCTCTGCGCGCTGTCCGATTGTCCAGTTGGATGGCAGCTCGCGCACGCGCACGTCCACGAGAAACTCTCTCGTCTCGCGATCTGTTTCGCGACCGAGGCGGGCGACCTCGCCGGGATAACTCTTATCCGGCTGGGAGCGGAACACGACGCGCGCTGGTTGACCGGGGGTCAGCGCGGTGGCGGCGGTTTCATCAACCCAAGCCGAAACCCATAGCTCGTTGGTGGCGATGAGTTGCAGGATGGAACTGCCCGGAACCACCACGCCACCGGGGTCGCGGTCGCGCCGAGTGACCAGGCCATCGTAGGGGCTGCGTATCTGCGCAAAGGCAAGCCGCTCGTGTTGGTAATCCAGGTTTCGTTCGGCGGTGATGATTTGCTTTTCGGCTTCCGCCGTAGCGGCGTGTGCGCGCTGCAAATCCGCTTCCGCGATGCGCAGTTGTTCGACGGCCTTGTCCATTTCGGATGCCGAACTGACCTTGGTTGCGAGCAACTCGAAGACGCGTTTGTGCTCTTGTCGCGCCTGTTGTTCGACAGCTTGGGCGCGAGTTTCATCCACGCGCACCCGCTCGGCAGTGGACTTGGCTGCGGCGAGCGCAGCTTCAGCGACTTCCACTTGCCGCTTGAGTTCACCGTCGTCGAGGCGCGCCAGGGATTGACCGGCTTTGACGAAGTCATTTTGATCCACGAACACCTCCGCGAGCCGTTCCTGAATGCGCGGGCTGATGGTTGTCTTGACGCGCGCGTCAAGCGTGCCCGTGCCCATTACTTCGCCGATCATGACGCCCGGTTGGACTTCAAACGCTTCCACCGGCACGGCCGCGAACTTCACGCGGTAAAACACGGCCGCGACGATGACGACGAAAACCAGCCATTTGGAGGACTTGCGAAGCGTGGCAGACAAGCGCGGTGCGTTCATGGGGACAGGAGTAGTTTGATTCGTCAATCCTGGTGGGCGTTGGCAACCGGTGCAGACCCGCGGATTTCCGTGTGCCGCACCTTGCCGCCGAGGTTCGCCGCCCACGCCATCAGACCCGCCGCCACCAAGGCGACGAGCAGCACCGACGAGGCGCACCAGGCTGCAACGGCTCTGCCACGCGTCAGCCACAGTCCCAGCAGCGCCGCGACGCCAGCTACCAGTGTCACGATGAACGCAGCCTTTGCCACGTCTTCGTGTTGCTCGATGATGGGGTGGGAAACACCCGGCAGAGGTTCAGCGATCTTTTCGGCTGGTTCGCCAGTGAGAAACGCGGGGACGGCGAGCATGGCCACGACCACCAATGCGGCGAAACCGGCTTTCGTCAGTGAAGGATTTTTCCGGAGCGCGCCCCAGCCGAGCAGCGCCAGTGTAAACACCAGTCCCACAACAGGGAAATGGTTCAACATCAGATGAAGATGCGCCGAATTCATAAGCTTGGTCTTGTCTTCATTGGTTATGCTCGTGCGCCCCTTTGGCTGGTTGAGCAACGGCCTCACCATGCTCGTGCGCGGACGCCGGCCGCGTGGCAGTTGCATCCAATGCCTCGACGTAGTGGACGAACTCGACATAGGCGGAGACATATTCGCGCCCGGCCTCCACGTTGTGCTCGGCGTGTTTCTTTTTCTCGACTGCGTTACCGAAGCGTTGGCCAATTCCGGTAGTCACTTCGTCGGTCACAGTCTTGATCAACGCGTCGGCCTTGCCACTTTCCAGCGCCTGGTCGGCGGCGGCGATGGCGGGCTCGACTTTCGTTCCAGCGGGCTTAAGGCCCGTGTAGGGTGCGCCTTCGCCAGCGCGATGCACGCGGACCAGCGTCTCGAAGAAGAACTGATCGGCGAGTTCACGCGCCTCGCTGCTTTGCGCACGCACGGCGAGCGTCCGTGCAAAGGCCGTTTTCAATTCCGCCTCGTGCTCGGGCTTGATCCATTTCAGTACGGGCGTGATTTCCTTTTTCTCGATCGCGGTTCTGGCGTCCACGATCACCGGTCCGTCCATCGTGTCGCAATGGGCAAAAGCCGATGCGGCGGCAATGAACCAGGCGGCGGAGAATACGCCAGCGGCGATGAGCTGATTCATTTTGGTTTTCATGTCTGTTGTCCTTTCATGGTTTGTTTGGTTTTCATAGGGAGGCCGCGGCCTTTAACCGACAGCCTCAATAAATAGTTTCCAACCGGCTTCTGCGTGTGCACCGACGTCAAACTCGCCGCCGCTCATGGCCCAGAGGACGACTCCCGGTTGGATCAAGCCGAGGAAGAGGACGGAGGCCGTTTCCGGATCAACGCCGGCGCGAATGCATCCTTCCCGCTGCCCGTCACGAATAAGTTGCTCCACCTCCCGCAGGTAGCCCTGGATGATTTCGTACATACGGCGACGGTGTGCAGTGCGGCCATGAAGCAATTCCTCGGAAAAGACCACGCGCGGGATCGCTGAGTTGCGGCGGACGAGTTCCACGTGGCGCGTCAGCAGTCCATGCAATCGATCCAGCGCGCTGCCGCCATTAGCTTGCGACTTCGCCACGCTGGCTTCCATGCGGGTTGCGATCAAATCCAGGACGGTGTCGAGCACCTCATCTTTGCCCGGGTAATGCCGATAAAGACCTGACGGCACTACGCCGACCGCCTTGGCGACGCGCGCAACATTCAAGCCCCGCAACCCGTGACGCTCGACGACGCCGAGCGCCGCTTGGGCGATCTGTTCCTGCCGGACTTCAGTCCTGGTTTTTCTGGCTCGCATACGGTTTCGTATTGTGAATAGACGTTCACAATATGCGGCAACTCGCTCCTGATGGTTTTGATGTAAGTCAAAGCTCCGGCGAATTGATCCAGCCTGCGGCGACTGCCAAAGCGTGCAGTTGAATCAATGTTTGCGACGGCTGGCGTGGCAACTTGCCTTCAGGCGGGGCGACTTGTGACGGATGTGCGCGATCGGCAGTTTACGACCGCGAATGAAAGCGAGCCGGGCACGAGAATCAGGTTCAGCCGCCCTGAATTCGAGCCGCCGCGCTGCTGTTAACCAAGACCACGGGACAAGGGGCGAGGTCAATAATATCATCGCTCACGCTCCCCAGAATCCAGCGGCCCAGGAGATTTTTTGGCCGACGCCCAAGGACAATCATGTTCACACTCATTTTCTCGGCAAGTCGGAGAATCTCGATCTCGGGCAAGCCGTCTCGTACGAAGCACGTGACCGGAACACTCTCAACGATGTGAGAATTGGCCAGGGTGTAGATTCTGTCCGATGCCCGGCGTCGTGCCTCCCGTCGCACCTTCTGCTTGGTGACCAGGATGACAAATCCGCCGGTGTATATCGGATCAACAACGTGGAGCAGCAGGATTGACGCATGCAATCGCTTCGCCCATCCGAAAGCGTGTTCCACCGCTTTGAGGGATGCGGGCAGGAAGTCAACCGCCACAAGGATCGTCGGCGTTGGCCGATGAGGAGAACTCTTGCGTGGCTTTGGCCGGCAATCTCGCCGGAATTCCGACCGGTTGGCGTGCCGAACATTGGTTTCAGTCACAGCAACACCACGCGTGTTGCCGATATCAAAGTTAGCGCTCTCGCTTAAATGGATCGTTTTCATAGGTATTGCGTGGTTGTTTGGATGTTGATGAAGTTCTGGTACGGCCAGACTCTGCGTGTCATCCATGTATGCCCGCAGACGCTGGAATCACCGTCGGCAATTCCGCGTCAGCGTCCGGCTCCTCATCGGACAGAACCTCGTTACGAGTTGCCATTCTGAATGGGGCCGCATAGCGCTTTTGCAGCATACGCAGGTACGGTTCATAATGCCGGCCGATATAGCGGCAGTAGGCGTCGTTACCGCAAATCCGCTTCAACTTCGCTTCGGTGGTTTCGGCAAGGAGCTCGCGGATCATTTTGAGGAAAGCGGGCACATCAATCGGCTTTTCAATCAGCCCCTCCACCCCGAGCGTAACGGCTTGCTCCCGCTGACCCCATTCCGCGGTAATGACGATGGTCGGCACGAACGGTTTCGTGCTCGTCATCTTCTCAAAAACCTTCCAGCCGCTGTCTGTGCCAAGGTTGATGTCGAGCACAACCAAATCAATCGGTGTGGAGTTAAAGTGCTCCATCGCTTCCATGGCACCTCGCGCAGGATAGACTTCGTAATGTTCTGCCTCTAGCAGCTTCGTCAGCGATTCAAGTACTGAACGATCGTCATCAACTACCAGTAATTTAGGTTTCATAAGCATCAAAACGTTTTAGGTTGTTTGTGGGAGCTACTAACTCGCGCCGCGTGGCATTAAAGCTTTTGCACTTTGGAAATGGCCGGAGCCCATGTCGCAATGAGAGTCGCGACACAGTGGGCCAATCCCTGCGCCGAGGGCGCCGCCGAACTCGGCTCTGAACTTCATGCCGCCGCGTGGTGAGCTCGGCTTGCTCAGGGATGCAGATTACCGGGCATTCAACTCTGTGCAGAATGCGCTCAGTGCCGACGTCAATCCGCCCTTGATTGGTCCACAGCCGCGTTGGCACGGCGAGCACGACCAGCCCAGAATTGAGTTCCCGAGCCCAGCGGTTGGTTGCATAGAACATTGGAAATCCCACGCTGGCCAGGATGCGACCACGCATTCGGGTCGGAATCGCTTCATCGGCCAAGTTCGCTAGTTCTTTTTTGATGGCTCGGGTCTGCAGCCGCTTCGCCTCACGGTGACTGACGATCCGTGAGCCGCCAGGATTCCGCAGAAGTTCATCAACACCCAACAGATCGAGCTTGGCTCCGAATCGCTCCGCCACCGCAACTGCGTTCTCCACCTGCCGCCGCGCATGCAACGAGAGCTTTATTGGAGCCAGCACCCGGCGAATAGGGAACGCATCTTCGTTTGCTGACGTGCGCTCGGCAACTGACTGGCGTGATTCGGGAATACAGATCACCGGGCACGGCGAGGCTCGCAGCGTTTTCTCAACATCACCTCGCAGAAAGAGCGACATCAGTCCTGATCCACGGTGTGCAACCAAACAGAGCCAATTCGCCCCAAGCTCCATCGCCAGACCGGGCACTTCACTTGCGGAATACGATCCCGAAGGTGTAACCGAATGAATCTCAGCGTTGTTTTTTGCGAATCGCCGGACAAAGCTGAGAGATTGCGCTCCTGCATCCTCTGAACCAAAAACCACCAGCCAGCGCTCCCCGATCTTGGGGAACTGGATATGTGGCTCCATCCGCGAGGTTCTGATGGCGCCCGGCGTCATGCCAAACGCTGCCTCTCGGCTGGTGGGTTCGATGTTGGTTCGCAGAATCATGTTTGTTTTCCCGTTGCAGACGACTCAACGCAGAGTCGCGATGTAATCCGATTTCCGATAAACGCGCTCCCGCAAGGATTCCCCAAGCAACGTATCAATCCCATCCAACAGGGCTGAAGGTTGCACCGGGTGTTTCAACACCAGGTCCGCCATCAACGATGTGTCGTGGTCCAGTTCCGCGTCGGCATCGCAGGTGAGAATCAACGGGAGGAACGGATCCACATCCGTCAAAGCCGCCAGCGTTCTCGATTTTCGCGAGACAATATCCTTCGCGTCGAAGCGAGTTCGGAAGTCCAGGACAATGACGCTGACTGGATTTGCCAGCAGCATGCTTTCGGCACTGCGTCCATTCTCGGCGAGCAGGACGTTGAAGTCCGCCGCTTGCAGCATCTCACCCAAAGCTTCGCGAGCGGAAGGATCATCGCTCACCAGGAGTATTCGTTTGTTAGCGTGTTGGTATTTCATGAGTTTGTTGTTGTTAAATGTGTGTCAGTGCTTGAAAAAAGCTGGCTGCTCCTGCCCGTCGCGGCCCGCGACCGATGAATCTTGGTGCGCGCCCGGGACGCGCGCTGATCCTGAATCCGAATGGGACGAATCGCGCGGTTTCACAACCCGATTGATCAGTTGCTACGAGGTTGTGCTTCGTGCGGCTCTCCACATCCACCAGCGTATCTGGTCTTGAGTGATTGCATGCTGTTTTCATAAGTGCTCTCTGGTAACACCGGCTCATCCGGTGAGCCTGGTATCGGTTCAGTTTTCTCTTTAGCTGCGTTCATGCCAGCGGAGTTTCGCGCTGGTTTGTGCGCGTTTTGCGGAGGAAACCAGCGCGCGCAATCTTCGAGTGCGCACGCAGCGGTCGAATTGAACCCGCTACCGGATGGAATTGTTTCGGCGCAAACCAAAGGCAGCCCGTTGCAGCCGACGTGAACGGTCGCCCACAAGCTGCTGTTTGAAAAGCGAGCCACGATCGCCGGTTCTTAATGAATGTTGATTGATCTACAGAATGAACTCGCGAGCAAGAGCAACTCGGTTCACTATTCAACCATGGCGTGGACTTGTTTGATCATCGCTGGAATTCTTGAAATCGGTTGGGCAGTTGGTCTGAAATACACGGAAGGCTTCTCCCGCTTGTGGCCGAGCGTCGCCACACTGTGCGCGATGATTGCCAGCTTTGCGCTGTTGTCCGTTGCGCTCAAGACCATCCCGGTCGGCACCGGCTACGCCGTGTGGACGGGGATTGGCGCGGCAGGCACGGCCATAATCGGGATGGCGTTCCTCGGAGAATCGCGGGAGGCGCTAAGGATATTGTGCATTATGCTGATCATCGCCGGTGTCTTGGGCCTGAAGTTCATCCCAGCGGCGAAGCTTGGATAATGCGCGAATTAACGCCCGTTACTCGAAATGCCATGGTGGGCTTAATCACACTACGCCCTGTTCGAGCATGGCCTCAGCTACTTTGCGAAATCCGGCGACATTGGCACCCACCACGTAGTTGACGAAGCCGTTCTTCTCGCCGAAACGGATACATTGACTGTGAATGGCGCGCATGATTTCCCGAAGCCGCTGATCTACATTGTCACGTGTCCATTGCAGACGCATGCTGTTCTGGGTCATTTCCAGCCCGCCCACTGAAACGCCGCCGGCATTGGCGGCTTTGCCTGGACCGAACAGGATTTTCCTATCAAGAAAGGCAGCAATGGCGTCATGGGTGCAGGGCATGTTTGCGCCTTCGGCTACGCAGATGCAACCGTGCTTCAGCAAGTCAGCGGCATCTCGTCCGTCCAATTCATTCTGCGTCGCGCAGGGCAGAGCAATCTGACATTTGACATTCCAAGGCCGTTTGCCCGGATGGTAATCACACTTGAATTTCTGCACGTATTCCTTGATTCGTCCGCGCCGGACGTTTTTCAGTTCTTTTACGAACGCCAGTTTTTGTTCATCCAACCCCTCCGCGTCGTGAATGAATCCGTCCGAGTCGGACAGGGTGATGACTTTCGCCCCCACGGCGATGGCCCGTTCCGCAGCGTATTGGGCGACGTTACCCGAGCCGGAGATCGCGATCACCTTCTGGTTAATCGAATTCCCGCGTGTCCGGAGCATTTCTTCGACGAAGTAAATCAAACCATAGCCAGTGGCCTCCTCGCGAATCCGGCTGCCGCCCCAATAAAGCCCCTTGCCGGTAAATGAACCGCTGAATTCCGTGGTCAATCGTCGGTATTGCCCGAAGAGATAACCGATCTCACGGGCGCCCACGCCGATGTCGCCACCCGGCACGTCCACATCATCGCCCAGGTGCCGATACAACTCGCTCATGAACGCCTGACAGAAGCGCATGACTTCTTCGTCCGATTTGCCCTTGGGGTCAAAATCCGCTCCGCCCTTGGCCCCGCCCAGCGGCAGGGTGGTCAGGGCATTCTTGAGAACCTGCTCGAAAGCGAGAAACTTGAGCGTGCCCAACGTCACGGTTGGATGAAACCGAAGGCCGCCTTTGTAGGGGCCGATTGCACTGTTCATCTGGACCCGGTAGCCACGATTCACCCGCACTGCTCCATGGCGATCCATCCACGAAACCCGGAACAGGATCGCCCGCTCCGGTTCGATGAGTCGCTCGACGATCCCGGCGATTTGGTACTTCGGATTACTCTGGACAAAGGGCCAGATTGACGTGAGTACCTCGGCCACTGCCTGATGAAACTCCCGCTCCGCGGGATGGCGTGCTTTCAGCAATTCCAAGGTGGTTGATAGTTCCTTTGATTTTTTCACTCGGCTTAACCTCCATTCACTACGCGGTTAACGATTTGCCTATGGTATCCGCCAACACCGTCCTGCGCGTCGTCGCTTCGGACGAAATCGGCAACACCCACGCCCGCGCTCGCTCCCACGCCGCCAGTTCTGCCGGCAACGCCAGGAAATTCCAACCGCCTTGAAAAAAAGAATCTCTGCTCATCCGCTTTACCCCAGCCTGACCACTCGTAGCGTGTCCAGCGTTTCCGCGTTTGGGCACGAGCGCGATAGGACGACTGCTGTGTCGCCGACAGATGCCATTCGCCGCTCAAACAGCCATTGCCCAGCCAGATGAATCCTGTTCTCCGGCCCAGCATCCTCAGACGTCAGGAGAGGTGACACGCCCCACACCATCGCCAGGCGCCGGGCCAGACTCTCAAATCCTGTCACGGCGACCAAAGGTACGTTTGGCCGAAACCGGGCAATCTCTTGCGCCGACCCCATCTCGCTGACCGGCGCGATGATCGCTCGCGCGCCAATCCGTCCCGCCAGTTGGCACGCAACAAAGCTGAGGGGATCATCCGCGCCGCCCACCCGGCTCGCTTGCAGTCGTTCCAACGCCATTCGCGCGCCAAATTCAGCCTCCGTGGCCAACAGCACGCGATTCAACGTCTGCGCGGCCATCACCGGATAGCGTCCGATCGCACTCTCGGCGGAAAGCATCACCGCATCCGTTCCGTCCAGTACCGCATTGGCCACATCCGTCACTTCCGCTCGGGTCGGGTGTCTTTGCTCCACCATGGATTCGAGCATCTGCGTGGCCGTGATCACTGGTCGCCCCAGCGCATTGGCTTGGGCAATGATTCTCTTTTGTACCAACGGTATCTCCGCCAGGTCCGTTTCAACACCCAGGTCGCCCCGGGCCACCATCACACCGTCGGCAGCCTGGATGATCGCATCCAAGCTGGCCAGAGCCTGACGTTTCTCGATCTTCGCGATCAACGATGGCCGGGATTCGTCCGGGAACAGTGCTCGCACTCTGGCCAGGTCATCGGCCGTCTGAACAAACGAAACGCCAACCCACTCGACCTGCTGGGCCGCCGCGAAGCCGATATGTCGGCGGTCCTCCTCCGTGGGAACCAGCGCCGGCAGTTCGGATTCCGGAAGATTGATGCCGGATCTGGACCGGATCGTGCCGCCGGTGATAACCCGGCAGACGACGACGCCCGACCCCGCCTCTTCAACCCCCAACTCGACGGTACCGTCCGCCAGGTATACCGATTCCCCCGGACGTAGAGCTTGTAGCAACTCCCGACGCAAGATTGGAATGCAATCCGAACCCTCCGCTTTCAAGTTCAGCGTCACTTTGGCGCCTCGCTCCAACTCGCGATGGCCGCCGGCAAGTTCGCTCACGCGAAACTTCGGCCCCGGCAAGTCCAGCAGAATGGCCACCGGCTCACCCATCCGCTTCGCCACCTGCCGCACCGCCTCGATGCGTCGTGCGTGCGACGCATGGTCGCCGTGCGATGCGTTGATGCGCGCCACGTCCATTCCAGCCCTGATCAATTGTTCCAATACTTCGGGCTGGTCCGTCGCCGGACCCAGCGTGCAGACGATCTTGGTTCGTTGCCAGGGTGACGGCTTGAACCCTACTGAATCTTGTCCCATAGTTTGATCTTTCTCATCGGTTTCACTCCTCTACACCAGCGCGCGCTCCGGCGCGAGCATGAACGGCAGCCGCAGCGCCGGCGCATGGCGTCGCAAAGTCAGCGAGCCTTGTTCTTTTTCAAAAACGAAATGCTCAACGCGCAGGGCGCCGAACACGACATCCGAATATACTGTGTCATACAAGTCGCTGGCAAAGTAGATGCGCGGTGCCAGTCTTTCTGAGAACAAAGCGTGTAATGCTGCATCCGCTCCTACGGCCACTTGTGCGCAGGTGGCATTTGTGCCGGTCACTTCGCTGTTGGCCAGGCTGTTGAGGTAATAAACCCGCTTATCCGCGTAGCACAGACACACGCCGATTGTATCCGAGCCGACGAGCGGGATGGAGGTGTTGTCCCCGAGTTCGAGATCGCCAATCTCGATCCCGCCACGCTGCCGAAGCAGTTGTTCCAAATAGGTCATGGTTCGGGGATGGATGGCGTAAACATATCGTGAGGACGCTCCCAGTTTTGCCCCGAGCTTGACGTTCTCCTCGTGCAGCACGAGCATCCCGCGCGGATACTCCGGCAACTCAATCAACGGCTGCATGATGGGTCGCAGATCTTCCCGGTGTTGAACAGCGTTCCCTGAGCACATACGAAGTTCTCCATTCACCACCTGCCCGGTCGGTTCCCAGACCGTCTCCGTCAGGAACTCCTTGCGTGACCAGGTGATAATGGGACGCCAGCCGGTTACGGGTACCGACGTGTCGTATTCAAAATGCACAATCTCCAAAGGCGCACCGTATTGCTGGAATCCATGCCACACCCAGAGATTCACCACCCCCGGATTCATGCCGGAACTGAGGATGTGCGGCGCGCGGCGTTGATCGCCACGCGTTGGATGCACGCCTGAAACCACCTCCGCAATGCCTCGACCCGACTCGTTCAGAGCGGTGTTGATATAAGAAACACCCGCAGCGTCGGTCGCGGACAGAACGGGTAGCGTATCCAGATCCGTCACATCCAGCACGACGTTGATTCCGTGTTTAAGGAGCAGTCGGTGGTAATCCAGCGTGTCCTCCGGGAATCGAAGCCGGCGATGTACAAACTCGTAGTCCAGCAGTTCATGGTTGAGATAGGGATTGCGAAGTACGCCATCATCCGGATCAAGGAGAACGACCTTGCCAAAATCCCCACGCCGGGCTGCGAGCCGTTGCAAGAACGCCTGCGCAACGTGGCCCGATGCACCCAGGATCAGGAGATTGGGAGGACGAGGCGCCGGTTCCGTGAGCATAATGGGCCAATCGAAGGAGCGCCCTCGGTTCCTGGTTCGGTTTTGCTTCCTGCCATTGGCCACTTTGCCGGTCGGACAAACCCGACGTCTCGTCTCCAAGTTTGGTTGAAGCGGTTTGATCCCGCGGACAATCGTATTCGTAAACTGTGCTGCTTTAGGCATGATTTGCTCCGTTCTCTTTTTGGATGTTCTCGCGATACGCAGCGGCATTGCTGCGTTTCAAATCGTTCACAACCACCTTCGCGGGCCGGAATAGTTCGTTCCCGCGCATCCAGCCTCGCTGCCAGACTTCCAAGATGGCGTGGTCCGCGCACATCGGTTCGTCGCCGACACACACCGCCTCGTGAAACTGCGGATCGAAAGGCCGTCCGAGATCATTGCGGCTTATGAACCCGTGCTGGTTGAGCACCCCGGTCAACTGCCGCAGAGTCAGCTCGACTCCCTCGCGCAGTTGTCCCATCGACTGGGCCGAGCCATCGCCCAGCGCGCGTTCCAGATTGTCCACCGCCGGTAGAAGATCCCTGACAAGCGCGTTCTTTTGTTCCGAGGCACGTCGTTCGTTCTCTCGGGCCGTGCGCTTCTTGAAATTATCGAAGTCGGCCGCGAGGCGGAGACAACGCTCCTGCCATTCCTTCGCCGCAGGTTGATCCGTCGCGCCTCCAGCCTCGGAAGGTGACGGTTGCTGAATCGTCGGGCGTTCGTTCGCCCGATCCTCCGCAGGCCGGACTGCGGTTCTTCTGGCGATGACATCGGCTGGAATCATTTCTTTATACATATCACTTCTCCGTGTGCGCAGGTTGTAAACCCACTTGGATTGTTTGTCGTTGAATGCGAAATCCCCTGCGGCGCATCGCGCGCAGCAGACCCCTTCATTTCTACAATCTCCTCTTGACTCAAGGTCAGGCGGGCATGGCCTCCTGCAAACGGTGGGCCTGCGACCGATGTTCCCGCACTCGACGAGCCAACCGCGCGGTCTTCCGACGGCGGAGCCGGCCTTCAATTTTCTCCGCCACCAAGTCTATCGCGGCGACAGGTTCGTGAGCGCTGTGTTCGGCGAACAGGTCGTTGCCGGGAATTTCATAATGAACTCGCGCGCGGAACTGATGCGCTGAACGATTGGGGCAAACCTTGTGCAACTGCACCCGTGCCCGTAGCGCACGCGGAGCATACTGCCGCACGCGGCCAATTTTCCGAGTTACTGCGTCGTGCAGCTTGTCGGTGAGTTCAACACCTTCGGTGCGGATCAGAATGTCCATTGCTTCCTGTTTCCACGCGGTGACCTTTAGTTTTCTGGCTGCGCGGCTCGCAAGCGGCGTAGCGGTACTGAGGTTTGTTTTCATAGGCATTAGTTTCTGCGCTTAACAACGGCGTTCCTACACCGTGCGTGATCGTCTCTACCTTAAGCTGGCTTTGTGCCAGCAGAGTTTTGGTGCAAAACCACCGCTTTTCGCGCGAAGCAGTTCCAGATGCTTAAAGCCTCCGGGTGTTTTCATTCCGGCACCGGTCCTTTTTGTTTCGCTCACAGCATTTGTGCAGACGCAATTCGCCGGGGATGGCGGGACTGACAGAAGCGGGCCGCAAGACCGCAAAGACTCATTGGCGCGGGGTGGAATGCGCCTCGCAGAAGTTCAATCATCAAATAACGCAGACGAAACGCAGTCTGTTCAAAGCGCGTGATGGCGGGTGGCACACGGCTGGCTAAGAACGGAAGCATCATGAGTGAAGTCGGAATCATTTCAGTTACCATTGCTATCGTTGCGATAGTCACGCTGGACATCATCGTCAGACTGGTGGCTGCACCTCATCGCCGGGACAAGTACCTGGAAGGTCTCCTGGACAGCATGACCGAAGCTGAACCGGCGGACCAGATGTCGCGAGCACCTCACGCGTCGGCCGCCCTGGACGATTCGCTCGCGGAAAGTCTGCTCCGTCATTTTGAACAGTCTGCCACGTCGCGGCACGTGTTGGCGGCGCTGACGACGAGGACGGGCGGAATGCCTGAAGCTGAAGTGCTGGCGGCCGTGAATCGCGAACTGGCGCACCTGCGCAAACGGGAATTGCCCGCTGCGGTAGTGCGGAAAGTCGTAATGATTTTGATGGGAGCGGACCTTGCGGCGCTTCGACAGGGCCGCCTCGAACTCACGACCGCCGGAAAACGCCTCCATGCATTGCTCCAAGTACGTTCGACCGAGGTGACGCCAACGCCTGCTTTTGTTTCGCCCTGAACGCCTGTCCCCTTTAGACTCGTGTGGTATACGTCCATGGGCGCGAAGATTCCATTTCGGCTCACCGAACTGCTGATCGCGGCCGCGATCATCGGTGCCGCACTGCTCTGGGCGGAACGTACGGCCTGGCGACAGATCAGCACCCTGCGGGCGGAAATGAACATCGCCCAGATTGAAAGGCTGGCTGCCGCCGACCGGGCCGACGCCGAGCGGTTCGTCACCGACACCAATACCGCCCTGACCCGCGTGCAACGATTCCTGTTCCTGTCACTGCTGGGATTACTTGTCAGCGGGACCGTCGTGCTGGTGTGGGTCTATCGCCGGATGATTGCACCGCTGCGCAGCAATCTGACCGAAAGCCGCGCCATCATCGAGCGTCAGGAGAAACTGGCGTCGCTCGGCGTGTTCGCCACCGGCATCGCCCACGAGATCCGCAATCCTCTCACCGCCATCAAGGTCCGGCTGTTCAGCCTCAAGGCGAGCCATCGGCCTGGCACCTCCGATCATGAAGACCTGGAGGTGATCGAGAATGAAATTGATCGCCTTGAGCGAATCGTTCGTGATTTCTTACAATTTGCCCGACCCGCTGAACCGGATTTGCAGACGATTCCTGCGGCGAAATTGTTTCGGGACGCTGCCGATTTACTGGCATCCGATCTCGCGAAACGATCGGTCACTCTCAAACTGGACCTGGACACCGAAGAATCTGTGCGCGCGGATACCGACAAGATGAAACAGGTGCTGATCAATTTCATTCAGAATGCGGCCGACAGCATGGAAGCCGGCGGGACGATCACTTTGCGAACTCGCTTGGACAGGCAAACACTGCAAGGCCGCAGCGGGCCCGCGGTTGTGATGGAAATCGCCGACACTGGGAGCGGAATCCCACCCGAAGTACAAATGCGATTGTTCGACCCGTTCTTCACGACCAAGGAAGACGGCACGGGCCTGGGCCTGTGCATCGCCGCGCGCATCGTGGAGAAACACGGAGGCGTCATTGATTATCAATCTCAACTGAATCGCGGCACCACCTTCAGCATCGTGCTGCCCCTCGCATCGAAAGATGAAAACGAATCCTACAATCCTGCTCGTCGAGGACGATAAGAACATCGCCACGGGCCTGCAAAAAGTCATGCGGGCGAACGATTACGACGTCACAACTCTGAGCCGGGGCGACAGCGGATTAGAGCTAGCCCTGGCGGAGTCGTTTGACGTCGTGGTCACCGATCTCAAATTGCCGGGCCTCGACGGACTTGAACTCGTGCGTCAGTTGCACGCGGCGAAACCCAAGTTGCCTATCATTCTGATTACCGCTCATGGCACCACGGAGGTCGCCATTGAAGCGACCAAGTGGGGTGCGTTCGATTACGTTCCCAAGCCGTTTGAAGTGGACGAATTGCTCGATCTCACCGCCAGAGCACTGGAATGCAGCCGGCTGATGTCGGAGCCGGTAGAAATGGGAGAAGCGGCATCGAATCGCACCGCAATTATCGGCAAGAGCCGTGCAATGCAGAGCATTTACAAGGAGATTGGCCGGATCGCGGCGACTTCCGTCACCGTGATGATTCGTGGCGACACCGGTACGGGAAAGGAGCTCATCGCGCGCGCCATTTATCAGCACAGTGACCGCGCCAATGCTCCGTTCATTGCCATCAATTGCGCCGCTATACCCGAAGCACTCTTGGAGAGCGAACTGTTCGGGCACGAGCGGGGCTCGTTTACCGGAGCCGATGCGCGACGGATCGGTCGCTTTGAACAGGCCAACGGAGGCACAATCTTCCTGGACGAGATCGGCGACATGAACGCCAATTTGCAGGCGAAACTTCTGCGAGTGCTCCAGGAAAAAACCATTCAACGCGTGGGCGGGCGGGAGAACGTGCCCGTTGACGTGCGGGTCATTGCCGCGACACATCGCAACCTGGAGGCGGCCATCCGCGAGCGCCTGTTCCGCGAGGACCTGTTTTACCGGTTGAGTGTGGTCACCATCAAGCTGCCACCGCTAAATCAACGAGCTGACGACATTCCCGATATGGTCAGATACTTCCTGCGGCGTTACGGGCCGGAAGCCGGCGTCGCCGCTCCGGCCATCACTCCCGAGGGAATTGCCCTTCTCCAAAGTCAAACCTGGCCCGGTAATGTGCGGGAATTGGAAAACACCGTGCGCAAAGCCCTGTTGATCGCCCGCGACTACACGATCAGCCAGGATCACGTGAAAGAAGTCCTCGCCAAATCGCGCGAACCCGCGGCCGTGGCCACGCAATCCCACGCGGCCTACATCACGGCGTTGATGGATCAAGTTGAGCGCGGCGAAATTCAAAATGCGTTCGCCAGAATGCTGGCTGACCTCGAACCCGAACTGTACTCACAAGCCATCCGCCGCGCCCACGGGAACCTGACGAAAGCCGCGCATTGGCTCGGTGTGACCCGCTTGAAGATGCGCGAAAAGCTCAAGGAATTCGGCCTGCATCCTGCCCGAGACGATCAATCCGAATAGCCTCGCGAATCTTCTGGCCCAGCATGATGTTGGCAATCTGAGCCAACCTACTGCCCAACGTCAAACGGTTTCACCCGTTGCTGTGGAGTTAACCCCACTCATGCACCTCCCAGTCGTGCAAAGCAAAACCTTACCACGGAGAACTCAAACGCGAACCGGGCGGGGGTTTTCCAGAGGCCGGCGCGCCTCGGACATCGTCCAATCCCTGCCCCTCGACTGGAAGCACCCCGAGCCGCCGGAGTTTTTCCCGCGTTTTCAGTCGGGTCACTCCGAGCCAGTGAGCGGCCAGCGACTGATTGCCTTTCGCGAGTTCGTACGCTTGCTTGAAGAGCTCTGGTTCCAAATCGGCAATGACCTGCGAATAGACGTCTGTCAACTCGCCACGTTGTGCGCGGGCCAGGAGGTTGGCGACGTAGTCCGCATAACCCTGGCCGAGAATTGCTGCTGACTTCTGGCTTTGGGCAATCACCGTTTTGAGATGGTCCGCACTTATGGCGAATGGGCGGGCGAACAGCAGGGCCTGCCGGATCACATTCTCCAGTTCGCGGACGTTGCCCGGCCAAGGCTGCGCCTGCAATAGCGCGATGGCTTCATCATGAACCGAGGGCGTCTCGACACCCAGATCGCAGGCGTCACGCTGGATGAAGTGCTTCACGAGATCGGGAATGTCCTCCCGTCGCTCGCGCAAGGGCGGCAAGGAGAGGGTCACGCCGTTGAGCCGGTAAAACAGGTCTTCACGGAAATCACTTTCCCGGATGGCGGTCTCAAGGTCGCAGTGCGTGGCCGCCAGCACGCGCACGTCAACGGGAATCAACTCGTCGCCGCCCAACCGCTGGATGCAGCGTTCCTGAAGGACGCGCAGGAGTTTGGACTGCGTGCTCGGATGCAGATCTCCGATCTCGTCGAGGAAGATGGTCCCGCCGCTGGCTTGCTCGAATCGTCCGATGCGACGGGATTGCGCGCCCGTGAATGCGCCGCGCTCATGACCGAACAACTCGCTTTCGAGCAATGTCTCCGGAATGGCGGCGCAGTTGATCGCGATGAACGGCTTGTCGGCGCGGTCGCTGTGTTGGTAGATCGCCCGAGCCACGAGTTCCTTGCCGGTGCCAGTTTCGCCCCGGATCAGCACGGCCACGGGAGTTGCAGCAATGCGCCCGATCTGCTTGTAGATGTTCTGCATCACCCGGCTGTTACCAACGAGGCCGCGCGCGGTTGCTCCCAGCTCGCCGAGTGCGACTTTCTCGCGGGTCAAGCGCGCCTGCTGCACCACGGATGCGACGAGGTCCAAGAGTTCATCGGGCTCAAAGGGTTTTACGAGATACTCATACGCGCCCAACTTCGTCGCCTCGATGGCGGTCTCCGTCGTGCCATGGGCGGTCATCATGATAACGGGGAGCGTGGGGTGCGACGCCCGGAGTCTCGAGATTAGGTCAAGGCCACTCAACCCCGGCAGCTTGAAGTCAGTCACGACCAAATCGAAAGCCTGGCGTGCGATTTCAGCAAGCCCATCCTCGCCGCGGCCCACAGCCCGCACGTCATATCCTGCCTTGCGGAGCACTTTCTCAAAGGCCGCGCGGGCGCTGAGGTCATCTTCAATCAGGAGTATGCGTGGTGACGTCATCGGTCCATCGGGGCAGCACGACGCTAAAGGTCGTGCCGCGATTGCGTTGCGTCTGATAATGGATTTGTCCGCCGTGGTTTTCAATGATCCGTGCGGCGATGGGTAGCCCCAATCCGCTGCCACCCTCTTTGGTGGAGAAGAACGGGTCGAACAGGCGGTTCTCAACTTCCGGCGGAATGCCCGGGCCGGTGTCGGTGACCTCGAGCACAGCGACTGGTTGAGCCCCAGCGGCCACGCGCGCGCCACCCGGTCGGGCGCGCAGGGTGACGGAACCGTCGCGGCCAGCGCTCTCAACGGCATTCTGCACCAGGTTAATCAGCGCTTGCTTGATCTGCCCTTCATCTGCGCGCAGCCAGAGGTTGTCACTCGCTTCCACCGTCAACTTAACGGCTTGCTGCTGGAACTGAGGAAGCAACAACGCCTGCACGTCTTGGAGAAGTCGCGCCGCGGAAAACCGGGTCAGCTTGGGTTCGGAAGGACGCGCGAAGCGGAGGAAGTCTTGGACGATACGCTCCAGGCGGTTGATTTCGTCGCTGATGACTTGGAGATCCTCGCTGTCGGCAACGCCGGATGCGAGTGAGTCCTTCAGGCTGAAGAGACGGAATTTGATGGC
>CAZJTM010000016.1:0-51072 GCA_964548925.1 uncultured Verrucomicrobiota bacterium
TCGGCGTCGTGTAAGTCGAGTACGGTGACTGGCCGACGACGATTTGGTCTGCCCAGCCGGGCACGGCTTGCGCGATCTTGAGCGCCTCGTAAGCGCGGGCGCGATGGCGATCCATCACGGAGACGCCGTAGGGATAATCGCCGTTGACCCACATGCGCGCGAGCGGGCCGGTCTCGTAAGGCTGCCCACCGTAGCGCGGCGCCTTGAGCCAGGAGTAGCCGTTGGCTTTCGGATACTGCGGCGTGGTGACGCCTTGCGCGGGGTTTAGGTTGTTCGTGGAGTCAGCGTACCAGGAGTGCGTGACCTGCTCGGTGATCTGCGCCGGGTTGACCGGCTCAAGATTCGTCGAGCCCGCCAGCGCGCGACCGGGGCGGAGGAGTTTCTTCGTCCCGCCGGTGTTCAACTCGAACACGCCAAACGCGAGCAGATTCCGGTGGCCGCAGCCGATCTCGAAGTAATCGCCATAGACCGAGCCGAGCAATTCCACGTCCGGCACATAGACGTCGCGGACGAAGGCAAGCAGCTCGTTCGCGTAGGTCTTGAATTGCGTGACTTGCGCGGCAGTGGGCGCTTCGGTGAACCCGCCGGGGATGTAGGCCGGCGAGATCGGCATGCGGCCGCCGAAGATGGCGCCCATTTCGTGCGCCTTGCGCGTCATGGCCAGCGCCTGCACGTAGTGGCCCACGAGCGTGGCCGTGGTCGCGGCATCCACGCGGAAGTCCACGTGCCAATGCGCCTGCCACGGCGGCATGTCCGGCCCGGCGATGTAATCCAGCGCGGCCAGATGGTAGAAGTGCAGGATGTGCGATTGGATGAAGTTCGCGCCGAGCACGAGGTTGCGCAGGATGCGGCCGTTCTCCGGGATCGTCTTGTTCGCGGCTTTGTCCAGCGCGAGCACCGCGGCCTGGCCGTGCGGGATGGGGCACACGCCGCAAATGCGCTGCGTGATGTGCGGCGCGTCCCAGGGATCGCGGTTCGTCAGGATGTTCTCAAACCCGCGGAAGAGCGTGCCGGTGGAATGGGCTTCGGTGACGCGGCCTTCTTCAATGGCGACCTCGACCTTGAGGTGGCCTTCGAGACGCGTGACAGGATCAATGGAAATGACTGTGGGCATATTCGGACTTAAGCGGGTTGTCGGTTGAGGGCGTTGGTGCCGGGAAACGTGGGGCTGGTGCAGCCGTTGCAGGGTGCGCCGGCACCGATGCACCAGTTAACGCCGTTGTTCCAGCGGATTTGATCGCAGTTCGCATAGGTTTCCGGTCCGCGGCAACCCAACGCTTTCAAACAACGGTTGGGCACGCCATAGGTTTTGATCTCGTCGGTTTCCTTGAGGGGGCAACGGTCGTGAATCTTGCGCTGAAAGATCGCCGTAGGCCGGCGCGAACTGTCCAAGGCGACCGGATTGCCCAACAGCAGTTGCACAATCGCCCAGACCATCCAGTTCGGATGCGGCGGGCAACCGGCGATGTTGATCGTGGGCCGGCCGGTGTGCGCGCCGACGCTCACGACGCCGGTGGGATTCGGGCCCGCAGCGGGGATACCACCAAACGCCGAGCACGTGCCCATGCATACAATCGCCGCCGCGCGCGAGGCCAGATGCGTCACCGCCTCGGCGAAGGTCACGTCCTGCCCGTTTACCCCCCACGCCCAGCAGGCGGCGCCGTTGAACGCAGTGGGCACGCCGCCCTCGATGGCCAGCACGTAGTTGCCGGACTGGTAGGCCGCGTCAATCACCGCCACCGCAGACTCGCCAGCGACCGGAACCAAATTGGGATGGTAGGCGAGATTGATGTAATTGATCAGCACGTCCGCCATGTCGGTGGGGGCGGTAGGACTGATATAGTCCAAGAGCGACATGGTGCATCCGGTGCAGCCGCTGCCCTGCAACCAGAGCACGGTCGGACCGTTGGGATTCGCCAGGGCGCGGTTCAGCCCGGTCAGGTCAAACGGGTCCAACCCGAGGACGACGCCCGAGGCCGTGCAGAATTTTAAGAAACTGCGGCGTGATACTTGTCTCATACTCAACTTGCTTCGTTGTTCCCCGTTCGTCCGCCGCCGGGGTCGAATATCCGGCGACGTTGCGTTTCATTCATGGCCGCCTGCGTCACTCTCCGCAGCCGGCCGTCCATTGCCGTCGCGCGCGCTTCCGCGTTCGCGATCGGTCCTCCGATCATCCCATCCATCGCCCGTCTCCTTGAAAGGTTGCCGCTTCTGACCCGCGTGTGCCGGGGTCACCGTGGACCGCCGGCCGGATGATCTGGCTGTGGCTTTAGCAACGCCGGTGCCGCACAACACCGCGGCGCCGCAACGCGGTCCGCTCCCTTGCATCTGGACTCCCCGATGGGCAGTCACCCAGGAAGAAGGACCTATCCACCAACATCGAGAGGACTGTTGAAAAAGCTGCGATTGCAATGGAAAGCTGGCTTCGGTGAATTCACCTCAAGTCGCCACGCCGACTGCCGATGGGTTGGCGCGGGTCGCTGAAGAACTCGCTGAAGTCAAGTTCGCGAGCAGGCCGACCCCATGGCGATGACTCCGACGCGGTCACTCGAATGTGACATTCGCTGCCGCCCGGCGAGGTGGATCGCCGTCGGAGACGCCACGAAACCCCCGCCAATTGCCACAAAGCCGCCGCGACATTCACGTGTCACGCCGAGGAGACAGAAGAAAGGCGACATTCACAGCTGCGAGGCGCCGATGGGCGTCCAACCGAGGTGGCGGGCACTCGACGTCAGCCTCCGACCGGGCGCACGGGTGAAATTCACGCAGCAACGCGGCAACGTACAGGCGCGTTGCTGCTGCCGGACCCGATGGACAGAAGCACGCTGTGCGGCTGGGACAGTTGCGCGCTGGCCATCAGGCGCAGAGGCTCGAAACGCGAAATGACGTTAGAGAGCAAGCCTAAACCCGACCGCCTCGGCAGGACTCCGCCGAACAAACCGTTTGTCAGAAGCGCGCGGCTGAAATAGTTTCCAGTCACAACCATGTGTCTGGCCATTCCAGGTAAGATCGAGCGCATCACGGGCGAGGACCCGCTGACGCGCATGGGGCAGGTCAACTTCGGCGGCATCCGCAAGGATGCCTGCCTCGCCTACGTGCCCGAGGCGCAGGTGGGCGACTATGTCATCGTGCATGTCGGATTTGCACTGAGCCGCGTGGATGAAGCGGAGGCACAGAAGGTGTTCGAGTATTTGAAGCAAATGGAAGAGCTGGCGGAGGTGAAAGAAGGTGGGCCGTGATTCGTGGAAGGGTTGAATCGTTGAACCGATGAACCGTGATCCGTCCGACCGATTTGCCGATTCGACGGTTCGACAAGCTGCCAAACGTTGAAATTCCTCGACGAATACCGGGACGCCGAACTCGCGCAGCAACTCGCGCGCGAGCTTCACCGCGTCGCGACGAAGCCGTGGACGATCATGGAAGTCTGCGGCGGGCAGACGCATGCCATCGTGAAGTTCGGGATTGATGAGTTGCTGCCCAGGCACATCACCCTGATTCACGGTCCGGGTTGTCCGGTATGCGTGACGCCACTCGAGTTGATTGACAAGGCGCTGGACATTGCCGCGCGGCCCAACGTGATCTTCACGTCTTTCGGCGACATGCTGCGCGTGCCGGGCAGCGCGACGGATTTGCTCAGCGTCAAGGCTAGGGGCGGCGACGTGCGGATGGTTTATTCGCCGCTGGACGCGGTCACGCTCGCTGAGAAGCAACCGGACAAGGAAGTCGTGTTCTTCGGCGTGGGGTTCGAGACAACGGCGCCGGCAACCGCGATGGCAGTGTTCACCGCGGCGCAGAAGGGCTTGAAGAATTTCTCGCTGCTCATCTCGCACGTGTTGGTGCCGCCGGCCATTGAGGCGTTGATGTCGTCGCCGAACTGCCGCGTGCAGGGGTTCCTTGCCGCCGGTCACGTCTGCACGGTGATGGGCTACGAGGAGTATCTGCCGCTGGCGGCGAAGTACCGCGTGCCCATCGTGGTGACGGGCTTCGAACCGCTGGACATCCTGCAGGGCATAGTGATGTGCGTGCGGCAACTGGAGGCAGGCCGGGCGGAAGTGGAGAATCAATACGCCCGGGCCGTGCGTAAGGAAGGCAATCGTCCGGCCCAGGAGTTGGTGCGGCGGGTCTTTCAGGTGGTGAACCGGAAATGGCGCGGCGTGGGCGAAATCCCACGGAGCGGGCTGGGGTTGCGCGACGAGTATGCGCAGTTCGACGCCGAGAAGAAGTTTAAGCTGACCGAGCACACCGTCGCCGAACCGGCGGAGTGCGTCAGCGGCCTGGTGCTGCAGGGTTTGAAAAAGCCGCACGAGTGCCCGGCTTTCGGCACGCGCTGCACCCCGGAACATCCGCTCGGTGCCACGATGGTGTCGAGCGAAGGCGCGTGCGCGGCCTACTACCGCTACCGGCGGCAACCCTCATGAAATCCGAAGCCCGAAATCCGAAATCCGAAGTCCGAAGCAAACTTCGGTGTGGCTCGCTTTTCGTAATTCGAGTTTCGGGTTTGTTTCGGACTTCGGACTTCGGATTTCGGATTTGACTCCCATGCCTTCCCCTCCCGACTTCACCGCCGCCTGCCCCGTCCCGATTGCGCAATACCCGCACGTGCTCATGGCCCACGGCGGCGGCGGCAAGCTGATGCACCAGTTGCTCGAGAATGTCTTCGGCAAGGCGTTCAGTAATCCGATCCTCGATGCCCGCCACGACTCGGCGCAGTTCGCGATTCCCCCCGGCAAGTTGGCGATGACGACGGATTCCTACGTCGTGCGCCCGCTGTTCTTTCCGGGTGGCGACATCGGCTCCATGGCGGTTCACGGCACGGTCAACGATCTGGCGATGAGTGGCGCGCGTCCGCTTTACCTGAGCGCGGCGTTCATCATCGAGGAAGGCCTGCCGATGGACACACTCTGGCGCGTGGTGTGCGCGATGCGCGATGCGGCCCAACGCTGCGGCGTGCAGATCATCACCGGCGACACGAAAGTCGTGGACAAGGGCAAGGGCGACGGCCTGTTCATCAACACCACGGGCATCGGCGTCATTGAAACCCAACTGCCGATTACGCCCAAGAGCGTGCAACCGGGCGACGCCGTGATCGTGAGCGGCGACCTGGGCCGGCACGGCATGGCCATCATGGCTGTGCGCGAGGGGCTGCAATTCGAGAGCACGATCGAAAGCGACTCTGCGCCCGTGCATGAAGTCGTTCTTGATCTCCTCAAGGCCGGCGTGGAAATCCACTGCCTGCGCGATCTCACCCGTGGCGGGTTGGCCAGCGCGCTAAACGAAATCGCCGCAGCGGCGAACGTCCGAATCCAGATCGAGGAAAGGTTGGTCCCCGTGCGGGAAGAGGTGCATGCCGCGTGCGAAATGCTCGGGCTTGATCCGCTGCACGTGGCCAACGAAGGCCGCTTGGTCGCGTTCGTGGCGGCGAAGGATGCGGACCGTGCCCGGGACGTGATGCGGACCCGCGAGGTTTCGTCGGGCTCGGCCGTGATCGGCCGCGTGGACGCGAGTTCCTCCGCCCTCGTGACACTCAAGAGCGCCATCGGCGTCAGCCGCATCCTCGACATGCCCAGCGGCGAACAGTTGCCGCGGATTTGCTGAGCGACAACCGCCTTGCGCGGTAGCGACTCAGCCCCGGAAGCGAATCTCACGAATCAGCACGAAGATGACTGCGATTCGTGTCAATTCGTGGAATTCGCGTCTCGGGAGCCAAGGCCGTCGCCACCGCCTCGTGCCGTCACCATGCTAGTTTCCTCGCGGGCACTTTTCGTTGAGGGAGCATGCTTCAGAGGGCAAGCTTCATCGCATGAGTTTGACATCGTCCTCACGTCGGTCGTTCTTGAAAGGTGTTGGTCTGGCGGCACCGCTCGCCTTGGGCGTGCCGGCCATTGGGTTTGGTCAAGACGCGGCAACGATTGGACGACCGGCCAGGCGCGGTCGCGCTCAGGAGATGGCCGCAGACTTGGTCATCATCGGCGGCGGGACAGGTGGTTGCGCGGCGGCGCTGGCGGCGGCGCGGAACGGTTTGCGTGTCATCATGACGGAGGAGACGGATTGGATCGGCGGCCAACTTACCGCCCAAGCCGTGCCACCAGACGAGAACAACTTGATCGAGACGGTCGGCGGCACGAAGAGCTATCAGACCTTGCGCCAGCGCGTTCGCGATTATTACTTCCGCAATTACCCGCTCACGGAGGCGGCACGGGCCAACAAGTTGTTGAACCCCGGCAACGGTTGGGTGTCGCGCCTGTGTCACGAACCGCGCGTGTCGCTGGCGGTGTTGTACGAGGTGCTCGCGCCGTTCCTCGGCGGGCAACGCGTCCACATCCTGCTTCGGCACAAGGCGGTTTCCGCCGCAACCACCGGTGACAAAGTCGAGGTCGTCAAGGTGCGCAGTCTGGAATCAGGTAACGAACTGGTGCTGCGCGCGCCGTATTTCGTGGACGCGACGGAACTGGGCGATTTACTGCCGCTGACCAGGACGGAATACGTCTCGGGGGCGGAGTCGCAGAAAGAGACTGGCGAACCGCACGCGAAGCCGAAAGCCGAGCCGTTGAACATGCAAGGGTTCACCTGCTGCTTCGCAATGGATCACGTGAAGGGCGAGGATCACACCATCGAGAAGCCCCGCGAGTATGGCTTCTGGCGCGACTTCGTGCCGAAGCTCAATCCCCCTTGGCCGGGCAAGCTGCTCGCATGGGAATACGGCGATCCCGTCACCGGCAAGCCCAAGAAGCTGGAGACCGATCCGGAGGCGGCCACGGGCCTGTGGACGTATCGGCGCATCGCCGACAAGGCGCAGTTCCTGCCGGGCACGTACGCGGGCGACATCACGCTGGTGAACTGGCCACAGAACGACTACTGGCTGGGGAACGTCTGCGAGGTTTCCGAGAAGGAAGCGGCGCGGAACATCGCCCGCGCCAAACAACTCAGCCTCTCGCTGCTCTACTGGCTGCAAACCGAAGCCCCGCGGCCCGACGGCGGCGCGGGCTGGAAGGGCTTGCGCTTGCGCGGCGACATCGTGGGCACGGAGGATGGTTTGGCGAAGTATCCTTACATTCGCGAGAGCCGCCGCATTCGGGCGGAGTTCACGGTGGTGGAGCAACATCTCTCGACAGAGTATCGGATGAAGGAAACGGGTTTGCCCGAAAACAAGGTCAAAGCGCCGGAGTTCAAGGACACGGTGGGCATCGGCACGTATCGAATTGACCTGCATCCGAGCACGGGCGGTGACAGCTACGTGGACATCGCCGCGCTGCGTTACCAAATTCCGCTGGGCTCGCTCATCCCGAAGCGTGTGGAGAACCTGCTGCCCGGCTGCAAGAACATCGGCTGCACGCACATCACGAACGGCTGCATCCGGCTGCATCCGGTGGAGTGGAACATCGGCGAGGCGGCGGGCGCGTTGGCGGCGTTCTGCCTAGCGAAGAAACGCGTGCCGCGCGAGGTGCGGAATCAGGAATCGCTGCTGGCGGAGTTCCAGAAGCTGCTCGTGCAAGACGGAGTCCGGCTGGCGTGGCCGGACTGAAACTGCGTCCAGCGTGCTTCGGGCATCCTGCCCGAAGATCACACTTCGCTGGTAGCACAGCCACGAATGCGGTTTTCGGAAGCGTTCTGCCGACTGGAGACCGGAAGCACGACGAGGCGATGTACCATTTGCGGCTGGTCAGCCTGGTCATTAGCCGGTATGGAATCCGTGACAAACGATGCCATGAACAGAACGAACAGTTTCGCAGTGGCGCTGGTGACGGTGCCGGATTTGAAAACGGCGCGGCGACTGGCCAAGCTGGCATTGGAGGCCAAGCTCATGGCCTGCGCCAACCTCGTGCCGAGAATCGAGTCGCACTATCGCTGGCAGGGCAAACTGGAGCGCGGCAGCGAAGTGCTCATGGTGATGAAGACGACACGCGCCCGGCTTACGGAATTGGAAAAGCTCGTTCTCGCCAACCATCCCTACGACACCGCGGAGTTCATCGTCCTGCCGTTGACCGGCGGAGCGCGGCGCTACTTGAATTGGATCACCGAGAGCTGCTCGTAGCGCCGCGCTGGAGGGCAGGAGTCTGGCTGGGTTCCGGCAAGCTGTCAGAGAGCCGCCGCTTGCATGGGACGCGATTTGGACAATACTTGGGGCAAACACCAAGCCCTATGTCACTCGAACTTGAACTCCAGAAGTTCCCGAAAACCCTCACCCTCAAGGATCGCTCCGCCGTCACCCTGCGCCCCTTGCAGAAGACCGACGAGAAGGCGTTTCACGCCTTCTTCCTGGCCATTCCCGAGCCCGAGCGCATGTTCATCAAGCACCGCGTCATGGACCGGGCGGTCATCGCCGAATGGTGCCGGAACATCGACCTCGGGCGAAATCTGCCGCTGCTCGCGCTGGCGGACGGCCAGATCGTGGGCGACGCCACGCTGCACCAGCAACTCGGCGGCTGGAAGCGCCACGTGGGCCGGGTAAGCGTGCTGGTGCATCCGCGTTTTCGCGGACGCGGCTTGGGCCGGACGCTGATCCACGAAATCGTGGAAATCGCGCGCCACAGCGGTTTGGAAAAGGTGGAGGCCGAGTTCCTTGGCGAACAGGAGGCCGCGATCAAGCTGTTCGCGCTGCTCGGGTTCAGTCACATCTTGCGCCTGGAGGACTACGTGAAGGACATGCAAGCTGTGAAGCACGACTATGTGCTCATGGGATTGGACTTGAAGACGGACGAGGAATACGCCGGCGTGGGCGGATGATTTGCGATTTACGAATGGCGATTTCCGTGCGATACCCACCGCCGCTTCTCCTCGTTGAAAAGCGCATCAAACGGGAATCGTGAATTTGAGATCGCAAATGCCATCTTCCCCGGAAACTTGTCCGAACTGCGGCGCGGATGTACCCCGCGGCGCGAAAGCTTGTCCCGCCTGCGGCTCGGACGAATCCACCGGCTGGTCGGACGAAGCGCGCTACGGCGGGCTTGATTTGCCGGACGATCAATTTGACTACGACGACTTCGCGAAGCGCGAGTTCGGCGACGCGGGATGCCCGTCGCCACCGCGCGGCGTGAGCTGGTTTTGGTGGGCGGTCGCGGTCACGCTGATCATCGGCTTCCTGGCCGTGTTCGTCTTCTGAGAGCCTGTTTGAAAACTCGCCCGGTGAGGGCACCGGGCCTACAAACAGCAGCGACTTCCGCCAATTCTTGTAGGCCGTGTACCCTCACACGGCGCTTCGCCCGAGTTTTCAAACAGGCTCTGAGCCAGCCCGCCGTTCTTGGACGCCGTCTCGCAGGCAGGCGGATTCTGCACAAATCGCTTCCCTTGCGTTCGCCAAAGGTGTTTCCTCTTGCCTTGGAAGCGCCGCCGGGAACGGCGGCCACCAATCGGGCAAGACGATGAAAGCGAACCAGTTCATGCAGACTCAAAGCCGAAGATCATTTCTCAAACGCACCGGCGCCGCCGTGGGCGGACTCCTCGCCGTGCCGATGTTCATTCCCGCCCGCGCGTTGGGACGTGGCGGGGTCGCAGCGCCCAGCGAGCGCATCGTGCTGGGGGCAATCGGCATTGGCGGGCGGGGCAGCTATGTGCTCGATTGTTTTCTGCCGGAGCCGGGAGTGCAGTTCGTTGCCATTTGCGACATCAAGGCGGAACGCCGGCTCGCCGTGAAGAGCAAGGCCGACGCGCTTTACGGCAACAAGGACTGCGCCATGTATCGCGATCTGCGGGAACTGCTCGCCCGACCGGACATTGACGCGGTACTGATTGCCACCGGCCCGAACTGGCACGCCGCCGCCTCGATCCTCGCCGCCAACGCCGGCAAGGACGTGTATTGCGAAAAACCCTGTGCCAAGAACATCGCCGACAGCCTGAAGCTGGCCCAAGTTTTCCGCCGCACGGGGCGCGTCTTCCAGGCCGGCACGCAGCGCCGCAGTCTGCCGAACTTCGCGCTCGCCGCCGACCTGGCCCGCCGCGGCAAGCTGGGCAAGCTCCACACGCTCCATGCGCATCCAATGGGTTTGACCACCGAAATGAGCGGCTGGCTGCCGGCGGAAACACCACCCGACCCGGAGCAGGTGGACTGGGACACGTATCTCGGGCCGGCCGCGTGGCGGCCATTCAACAAGCGGTTGCTGAACGGGTTCAATTTCGAGAAAGGCGGCGGGTTTGTCGGAGCCTTCGGCGGCGGCGGCTGCCTCGAATGGGGCTCGCACTGCGTGGACTTGTGCCAGTGGGCCGGCGACTTTGACCACACGGCCGCGGTGGAGTACTGGCCGGAAGGCAAGGAGCTCCACGCCCGCTATGCCAACGGCGTCAAGCTGGTCATGCGCAACGACGGCTGGCTGCCGCTGGGCTCCTGCCCCGTGCGCTACGAAGGCGAAACCGGATGGGTGGAGACGGGCGACAACGGCGAACTGGCCGCCAGCCCCGCGGAGTTGATCGCCGGACCACGCCCCCGCATCGCGGGTTACCCGGCCAACTTCCACGTACGCGACTTCCTGGCGTGCGTACGGTCGCGCGGTCAGACACGCGCCAACGCCGAGGTGGCCTGCTGGTCGCATATCACTTGCAACGCGGCGAACATCGCCTTGTTCCTGAACCGCAAAGTGAAATTCGATCCGGCAAAGTGCGAATTCATCGGGGACGAAGAGGCCAACCGGCTGCGTTCGGAAGCGCTGCGCGAACCTTGGAGGATTTGATCAGGCCACGCTGAACGAAACCATACGAACACCATCGGCAACATGAAAAACCATCTTTACCGTTTCGCGGCGTGCGTGGCCTTCGCCGCTGTCGCCCTGAGCGCCGCCGCTCAATCCACCTCGGCCGAAAAGGCCCGCCAGGCCCTGGCTGCTTTGAAGACGGGCGCTCCGGCGGAGAAAGCGCTCGCCTGCAAAACGCTCGCGGTCTATGGCTCGGCGGAGGCCGTTCCGGCGTTGGCGCCGCTGCTGGCCGACGAGCAACTCGCCTCTTGGGCGCGCATCGCGCTGGAAGTCATCCCCGGCGCGGCGGCCGACGACGCGCTGCGCGAAGCGCTCGGCAAGGTCAACGGCAAGCTGCTTGTCGGCGTCATCAACTCGATCGCGGTGCGACGCGACGCAAAAGCCGTCACGCCGCTCATCGCCAAGCTCGGCGATGCCGACCCGGAAGTCGCGTCCGCCGCAGCCGTGGCACTGGGACACATCGGCGGTGACGCCGCAGTCAGGGCTTTGGAGGGAGCCCTCACGAAGTCAGCCCCGCCGGTTCGGTCGGCGGCCGCGCAGGGCTGCATCCTGTGCGCGGAGGACCTGCTCGCAAAAGGAAAGCCCGCCCAAGCCGCTGCCCTCTATGACACCGTGCGCAAAGTGGACCTTCCGAAGCAACGAGTTCTTGAAGCCACGCGCGGCGCCATCCTAGCCCGGCAGGCCGATGGTTTGCCTTTGCTTTTGGAAACCCTGCGGTCACCGGACAAGGCGGTCTTCGGCATCGGCCTGAGCACGGCCCGAGAACTGCCCGGGCGCGCGGTCACTGACGCGCTGGTCGCCGAGGTGGGCAAGGCCAGCTCCGAACGCCAGGCGCCGCTGTTGCTCGCGGTGGCGGATCGCGCCGACGATTCCGTCCTGCCCGCCCTGCTGACCCTGGCCCGAGACGGATCGAAAGGCTTGCGTTTGGTGGCCATGGACGTTCTGGTCCGCCAAGGCAACCTGGCTTGCGTGCCAGTGCTGCTCGACACCATCGCCGGCGGCGACGCAGAACTCGCTCAAGCGGCCACGACCGCGTTGGCGGGATTGCCCGGCGACGACGTGGACCGCCAACTGGCCGCCCGCTTGCCGCAGGTTGCGGGCTCGACACGACGCGTACTGCTGGAGTTGGCGGGCAAGCGCAACGTGGCCGCGGCCGTGCCCGAACTGGTCAAGGCCAGCGGCGATGCCGATCCCAAGATCCGCGCGACGGCCATCAAGGCGCTGGGGCAAACCGCCGGCGTCGCGGACTTGCGCACGTTGACTGATCTGCTGAGCAAAGCCAAGGGTGAGGAGGAAATCGAGGCAATTGAAGCTGCGTTGGAATCCGCCTGCACGCGGATCACAGACAAAGCTGCTTGCGCCGCGCACGTGCTGGCCTGTCTGCCCACCAGCGCCGCGCCAGCCAAGTGCGCCCTCCTCCGTGTGCTGGGCGCGATCACGACGCCCGACGCGCTGACGGCGGTGAAATCCGCGCTCGCCAGTTCCGAGGCAGCGGTAAGCGACACGGCGGTTCGAGTGCTCGCCGATTGGCCCGACTCCCCCGCCCTGCCCGCGTTGCTGGAGGTGTATCGCACCACGAAAGACGATAGCCACCGTTTCCTGGCGCTCCGCGGTTGCGTGCGCTTGCTGGAATTGGGTGAACAGGCCGCGCCCCAAGCGGTCAAGCTCTACGGCGAACTGCTGGCCGGCACGCAGCGCCCGGATGATCGCAAGGTTCTGCTTTCCGGTCTGGCCAAGGTTGCCGATCCCGCCGCGCTCAAGCTTGTCGAACCGTTCCTCGGCGACGCGCAAGTGCAGGCGGAAGCCGAACTGGCCGTTCTGGGAATTGCCAGCGGCATTTCCGGCCTCGCGCCCACCGAGGCCAAGGCTGCGGCAAGTCGCATCCAGGCCCAGACGAAAAGCGAGGTCACCCGCGAACGCGCCGCAAGAGTGCTCGCCCAACTGGAGCAAGCGGGCGACTTCATCACCGCTTGGCAGATTGCCGGCCCCTACGCGGAGGGGTTGTCCGGGAAATCGTTGTTCGACTCCGCCTTCGCGCCCGAGCAAACGGACGGCAAGGCCACTTGGAAACCGGCATCGGTCGCCACCAAGGCCGGACGCCCGGGCATGGTGGATTTGGAGGCCGCGTTCGGCGGCGGAAACCGGGTTGCCTACGCTCGCACATGGGTGTTCTCGGAGAAGGCTCAGAAGGCTCGCATTCAGTTCGGGACCGACGACGGACACAAGCTCTGGGTGAACGGGAAGCTGATCACGCAGGCGAACCGTGGCGGGGCCGCGGTGGCAGACGAGTTCAAGGCGGATGTGGAACTGCGCGCCGGCTGGAACGCCGTGTTGCTCAAGGTCACGCAGGACAGCGGCCCATGGGAGTTCTGCCTGCGCGTTCGAGATGCGGCGGGCGGCAAACTGGATGGGTTACGCGTCCAACCGTCACCTCCGTAGGACAGGCTTCCAGCCTGTCTTCATCTTCTGCTGGTTAGCCCTTATTGGGGCTTGCGACCCACCTCCTGCAAGCGCGCAGCACTCCTGCTCTGCTGAGGTTTGAGACAGGCTGGAAGCCTGTCCTGCGAAGTGCATCCGCCCACCGGACCTCCGCCCAGGCAACGCCTTCGTGACTATGGGAACTTCAAACCAGGAAGCAGGGGCAACAACGTGGTGGGGAAATCCGACGGGTCCTGGTAGAAATAACCCAAGCGCGAGGTCGGATCACCCCACGTGTGCAGACCAAACATGTTTTGGGCCTTAATCCACTCCCCGGAGCCGTCAATGTAAAGCTGATTGCCGCCGGAAGGCAGCTTGCCGCCGCTGGTCTTGTGCGGCGGGATGTTGGCGTAGGCCACGTCGCGGTCCACACCGCCCCAACTGTTCAGGACTTTCACCGTGGCGTCCGCCGCGAGCACCCAGCGCGGCTTGGAGGAGGTGGTCTTCACGGGACTGCGCGAGGGACCGTCGTAGCCCCGCGTGAGCCATTGCGTGATCCCGCCAAAATACTGGTACCCGATGTTGTATTGCGGGTACTCGGCTTCGTAGGTCGGAAAGCCGGGGCGGTTCGGGCACGTCCAGACATTGTTCGTCGCCACCGTCAAGCCTACCGTTCTGGCCGCGGCGACCTCGGGCGGGTTGATGGCAATCTGGACAAACCGCGTCGGCGAACTGCCCGGAATGTTGCGGGCTTGCACCACGAAATCGCGATTCTCCAGCGCATAGATCGCCATGCCAATTCCAATCTGACGCAGGTTGCTCAAACACTTGACGCGCTTCCCCCGCTCTTTGGCCGTGGCCAGGGCGGGCAACAGCATCGCGGCGAGAATCGCGATGATCGCGATGACGACCAGTAACTCGATCAGGGTGAAACCCCGTGCGCGTCGTTTCATAAGCTTTGAACCCATCTCACGCCAGCCGATGCCAGTCTGGCAAGCAGAATCTAACTCCGGGGCGATCCTCCCGCCAGTCGTTTGACACAAACCACATTGTTTGGGGGGCATCTCAGTTCTTCGCCCGCTTGCCCGGACTTCGCAGCGCCGCCATTCTTGTCCGCCCGTGTGCGGCGTTTCCGCGCACAGGCGGACCAGAGCGTCCGCGCTCCTTGCAGGAAACCGAGCGGCGCCCAACTCGTCTGGCGACTTCATCCCTCGATCAGCACATCGCGAACCGCGTCGGGTCGGACCCGGTCATGCGGCCGGTCGTTGAAGGACACCAGCACCAACGGGCGCTGCCCCGTGTTTTGAACCGCGTGCGCAATGCCGGGCGGAATGGTGAACCGGAGCGCCTCTCCATCAGCCACCCGCACCTCCCGAACCTCGCCGGTCTCGCGCCACCGCACCAGGGCCGGCCCCATCGCCAGCAGGATTTCGGTCGTGCGCTCGTGGAAATGGTTGCCCCGCACGTGACCCGGTTCGGTGAACACCACATGCACGTTTCGCTGCGAAGCGATCTGCTGTTCCTGGAGCGGCTCCACCACCCAGCCGCGCGCGTCGGTATGGAACTGAACTTTCTCGATTGTGACTCGTGAACTCATCGTTTCGATCTTAGCCGTATCCACGCGCGACGGCACACTTTTCCGCTTCTCAACGCGCCATTCTCTCAGGCAATGTCTGGCCCCACGATGCGCATCCTCATTGCCACTGTCACCGCCGGGGGCGGACACCTTGCCGCCGCCGCCGCGCTGGACGAGGCCTGGCACGCCCTCCGCCCCGACGACACCGTCGAACGCCTCGACCTCGTGAAGTTCTTCTCGCCCCTGCATCGCAAGGTCCACGCGCGGGGCTATGTGAAACTTGTCGAGCGAGCGCCCGAACTCTGGGGCATGCTTTTTGCCAAGACAGACACCCCGGAGGCGGCGCGACGGCTCAACCGCATCCAACGCCTCTTCCCCGGCCGCTCGCGCCTCCGCTTCGCCCGCCACGTGAGGCAGTTCGCCCCGGACGCCGTCCTCTGCACCCACTACGAGCCGCTGGAGACCCTCGCCCAACTGCGTGAGCAGCGGCGCGGCCCGAGGCCGTTCGTCGCCAGTGTGGTGACGGATTTCGAGGCGCATGCTTTGTGGATGTCGTCCGGCGTGGACCTGTATTGCGTGGCGGCGGAAGAAACCAAAGCTCGCCTCGTGGCGCGCGGCGCGGCGGCGGACAACATCGTTGTCACGGGCATCCCCATCGCGGCGAAGTTCTCCGAGAAAGTGTCGCCGCGCGCCATTCGCAAAACGCTCGGCCTGCGAGATGATCTGCCCATGATCCTCGCGCTCAGCGGCGGTTTCGGCATGGGCCCCGTCGGCAAGATTCTCGCCGCGTTGGACAAGGTCACTCGCGCATTTCAAACAGTCGTCGTCTGTGGCCGGAACGAAGACCTGCGGCGCGAACTCGCGGCCCAAGACCGCGCGCATCCGACGCGCGTGCTCGGTTTCGCGTCAAACATGCATGAATTGATGGCCGTGGCCGATCTCATCATCACCAAGCCTGGCGGGCTGACCGCGTCCGAGGCACTGGCGATGGGCAAGCCGCTGCTCATTCTCGATCCCATCCCCGGACAGGAGGCGGCCAACAGCGATTTCCTCCTGGAACACGGCGCGGCGGCCAAAGTGAACCGCGTGGAAGACTTGCCCTTCCGCGTCGAGCAGTTGCTCGGCTCGAAGAAACTCACCGATCTGGCGAAAGCCGCGAAGGCGCTCGGTCATCCGAGAGCGGCTGCTGCCGTTTGCGCAGAAGTCTTGCGCCGGTTGGGAAATGCAACCTGAGCCAACATTGCGCATGAACCGTCCTCCGTTCGGAGTCCCGGCTTTAGCCGGTTGGAGTCCAAACCGGCTAAAGCCGGGACTCCAAGCGCCTCAACGCTGCGGTTCGTGGACCCAGGCCATGTCCCTCCTGCTCGCCGCAACGGTCTGCGCCGCCGAAGTCACGCGCCTGAAGTCCGACGAGCAGATCGTTTTCTATCCGACGATCGGCCAGCGCGTGCCGGGTCAGGACGCTTGGCGACTGGAGATTCGCGGCTGCGTGTTCGAGCCGGAGAAGGGCCGCGTCTCGCTCGCGTTGCTCCGCGGGGCACTGGAACTGAAACACGTCGAGATGTCCGCCGCCGAACAAACCACCTTTACGGAGCGCGCCCGGCTGTTTCTCGTGGATCACGAGCGCGGCAAACGCGTGTTCGTTCGCATCGGTGACAAGCTGTTTCCCGTCGGCAAATCCGGCGCGGACGGGAACTTCGCGGGCGAGGTGTTGCTGGAGGACCGCGAAATCCGAAAGCTCCGGGAGACTGCGGCAGGCGACGCCAGGTTACCATTCACCGCGGAGATGCCGCCCGGCGACACGCGCCGTTTCGCGGGCGAGGTGTTGCTGCTCGATGAAACGGGCCTGTGCGTGATCTCAGACATTGACGATACGATCAAGATCACGAACGTCCGTGACCGCCGCACGATGCTGCGCAACACCTTCCTGCGCGATTTCCAAGCCGTGCCCGGCATGGCGGAGTCCTACCAGCGTCTGGCCTGCTCGAATCGGGCCACGTTCCATTTCGTCTCGGCCAGCCCGTGGCAACTCTATGTGCCCATCGCTGAATTCGTGCGGACGAACGGCTTCCCGGCGGGGACGTTTGCCCTGAGACGATTCCGGTGGAAGGACCGGAGCGTAGCAAGTCTGTTGGCCAGCCCCGAGAAGTACAAGACCGGCGTCATCGCGCCGCTGCTCAAGCGATTCCCGAAACGCACCTTCATCCTGATCGGGGATTCGGGTGAACGCGACCCGGAGATTTACGCCGCGCTCGCGCGGAAATTTCCGGACCAGGTGCAACACATCTTGATCCGGGACGTGACCGGCGAACCCGCGACGGCGGAGCGATATTGGCGAGCTTTCGCCGGGTTGCCTCGTGATCGCTGGCAGATCTTCCGAGAGCCGCGCGAAATCAACGTCGCGCTGGATTGAACTTCCGTTAACCTCAGCACGTGGCCAAACCCATCTTCATTGAACTGCCCGGCGCGGAGCCGATTCCGATCCTTTACGAGGACCGCTCGGTGCTGGCGATAGACAAACCGCGCGGCTGGATGCTCGTGCCGTTCACCTGGCAGAAGACCCAGCGCAACCTGCAGGCCGCCGTCACTTCCTCCATCGCCGGCGGCGATTTCTGGGCGCGCTCGCGCGGGCTCAAGTTCCTGCGGTTTGTCCACCGGCTGGACGGGGATACCTCGGGCATTCTGCTCTTCGCCAAGAGCCAGGGCGCGCTGGACGCCTACTCCCATCTGTTTGAGCAACGGCGGATGGAAAAGACTTACCTCGCCGTCGTGGCGGGCGTGCCCAGGCAACCGGATTGGATGTGCCGGCTGAAGCTGTCACCGGACTCCAGCCGCATTGGCCGCGTGCGCGTGGACGCCCGCCACGGCAAGGAGGCCGAAACCCGTTTTCATCTGCTGCAAACACGCGCCCGGCACGCCGCCGTCCCCGCCGCAAAGCCATTGCCGCCGACTCAGCGAACGCACGAACCGCACCCAGTCCCGTCCATTCCCGCGGCTGCGAACACCGCCCGCCTTTCGCTGATCGAGGCCCGCCCCCAAACCGGACGCACACACCAAATCCGCGTCCACCTCGCCGAGTCCGGCTGCCCGGTCGTGGGCGATCCGCTCTACGGCCGGGCGAACGACGGCTTTGAACTCGGCCTGCGCGCGGTGCGGCTGGCGTACCCCGATCCGTTCACCCGGCGGCGCGTGGAAATCCGCGCTCCGCTCGACGCCTTTTGCCGCGAATACGGGTTCGACATTCCGCGGTTTTGAGGCACACTCCGCGCCCGCATGACTGAGTGGAACGGAACGGGCGTCGCCGAGGGCGACGCGGTGATTTGCGCAACGGAATGGATCGTCTTTCGGCGCTCGCGCATTCACGGCACGGGTGGCTTTGCGCGACGCGCCATTCCCGCCGGCCAACGGCTTATCGAATACGTCGGCGAGAAGATCACCAAGGCGGAGTCCCTGCGCCGGTGCGAGGCGGACAACGAATACATTTTCACGGTGGACGAGGAACACGACCTTGACGGGAATGTGCCCTGGAACCCGGCGCGGTTCATCAATCACAGTTGCGCGCCCAACTGCGAGGCCGAGTGGGACGACCGCCGGATTTGGATTGTGGCCCTGCGCGAAATCGCCCCCGGCGAGGAGCTGACTTTCAACTACGGTTACGATCTGGAGGATTACCGGGAGCATCCCTGCCGGTGCGGCGCGCCCAACTGCGTCGGTTATATCGTGGCGGAAGAATACTTTGACCACGTTCGCCGCCAGCGCGAACTGTCTCAATCGTAGAGCAAGCTTGCTTGGACGCGTCCCTGCCACCCCGGCGATACCGTCCAAGCCGCGATCCGTTCCGCGAGCGACGGCGGATTCTCTTCCAAGGTTTCGCGGACTCCCGCCTGGCCGATCAACCGTTCAAAGTGACCCTCGCCGCTGGGATTCGCCGCCGTGGGATACACCGTCCAGCAAAAGTCCCGCAGATGCCGCGCCATGACCGCCGCCAACAAATGCAGCCCCGCGGACACCGGTCGGAACGCGCGTGGTTCGGTAACGCGCAGTTGAACGGCGGCGCAAGCTGCGTGTGGGTGCGGCGGCACGGTTGGAGTCATGGTCACGGCTTTCGCCCGGACTCCGGGCAACTGGACGCGGTTGAACGCTTGAGCCACCATGACCGCGTCCAGCCACGGCGCGCCGACCGCCTGAAACGAGAGAGGCGTTCCCCGGCCCACGCTGAGGTTCGTGGCCTCGAACAGGCAAACCCCGGGATAGGTCAGCGCGGCCGCGTAACTGGCAATGGCCGGCGAGGTTTGCACGAACGGCAAGCCCGTCTCCGGCCAGTGCATGGCGCGCGTCCAGCCGGAGCAAGGGACGACCTGCAGGTCCGCGCCCAGCCCCCACTCGGCGTTCCAGAGCCGGGCCAGCTCGCCGGCGGTCAGCGAGTGGCGGATGGGGATCGCGGCGCGCCCGACGAAGCTGCCATAGCGCGCCACGTCCAGGATCGGCCCTTCCGCCGCCGCCAAGTCTCCGCCCAGCGGGTTCGGCCGATCCAACACGACGAGCGGCACGCCCGCTTCGGCACAGGCTTCCAACACATGGGACAGCGTCCAGATGTAGGTGTAAAACCGCGCGCCAATGTCGGGGATGTCAAACACCACCGCGTCCAAATCCGCCAGGCTTGCGCGCGGAGGTCGCAGCTTGTTGCCATAGAGGCTGACCACCGGCAAGCCGGTCAGCGGATCGAAGCCATCCCGAACCGGCGCCCCATCGTCGGTGTCCGCACCCAGCCCATGTTCCGGCGAGAAAAGCCGAATCAACTTGAAGCCCGCACCCTGTAGCGCCACGCGACTTCGCACCCGCACATCCAGCGCCGTGCGCGCCGCATCGTTCGTGACCAAGCCGATTCTGCCTCGGAGCAATCCGGGCGTGACCAAGACCTGGTCAACGCCAAACAAGGGGCGGCTCATGCCAGGCCCGGTCGCGAGAGCAGTCGTGGCCGTCATGGTTTCGGGCCGAAAAGGAAAGCGCCATAGCCCACCACGCGGTCACGGGGGCCGGCGGTGTCGCCGGAGTTGCGTAGGTCGGAGGTTTCCGCGGCCAAGCCGCGCGCCGCCGCCGCCCGTAGAAAGCCCCGGATGGCGCGATAGCCGCAGGCGTGGTTGCCGGTCAACTCGCGGCCCACACCGGCTTCGATGCGGTCGGCGGTGGCCCGATCAAGTTGTCGCGCCGCTTCGTAGCTGTGGAAGTGGCTCAAGTCCGAACTGACGACAATGCGCGTTTCCGGCCCGCCCCACAGCAGGTCCAGCACTTCGCGGACTTCCTCGTCACTGGCCTCGCCGACGACGAGGGGCACAACTCGGAAACTCTTGAGCGTGCGCTGGAGGAACGGGAGTTCGACTTCAAGAGCGTGTTCCTCTTCGTGCGCGGCGTCAAACACCTGAACCTGTGGCAGCCCGCGAAGTTGCCTCGCCGAGTCCACATCCACCGGCACGTCCCCAAACGGCGTGGCGAACTGCGTGTGACTTGGCAGGGCAAGCCCATCAAAATAGACGTAGTGCGACGGGCCGACGAGCACGATGCGTTGGATTGCCTCCGTCTCCTCAACCCACGGCCGAAACGCGCTGCCGGCAATCGGCCCGGATAAGATGTAACCAGCGTGGGGCGCAATGACCGCCTTCGGCTTGGCGCTGCGGCACGGCCTGGCCTCCGCCAAGCACCTGTCCACCATCCGGCCCAACGCCGGCACGCTGGCCGGATAGAAGCGACCGGCCACTGCGGCGGGGCGGGTCTGGCGGGGGATGCTCATGCTGGATTCAATCGCGTCACAAATAACCCAAATGCAGCAGAGGGAAGCATTGCTGTCATCGCCTGGCCGGCTGAATCACGGCCGGCGTTTTGGTCGCCATCTTCATGAACACAATGTCGCGCTGCGGAAAGGAAGAAGTCAAATCCAGCCGCAACAAAACCCTGCCTTCTGGCAATGCCACTTCGACGCGGACGCCGGTTGGAGCCAAGCTTGCCAAGAGCCGAATCTCACCAGTATTCGCGCTCGCGGATCGCCTTGCCTTCTGTCGCGAACGCCATCGCTTCGTTGCGGTTCAGCCGCCGGCCCACTGGGACGCCCCTTTTCGCCGCTTGGCGTCCACCCATTTCTTCAACTCCACAGCCACGAACACCACCAGGCCCACGCCGACAATCTCCAGCCACGCCCTCGCGCTGATGGGGGCGCTGTGGAAGAGCTTGTTCATGAACGGCGCGTAGGTGAACAGCAGTTGCGCGGCAATCATCGTCAGCACCCCGCCTACCACCCAGGGATTCGAGAAGACGCCCAGCGAGAAGAACGGTCGCGTCAGCGAACGGCAGTTTAGCAGATAGAACAGTTCCACCATCACGATGACATTCACAACAATCGTGCGCGACTCCGCCAGAGGCGTGCCCTGCCGTTCCTCCCACTCGAACAACGCGAAGCCGCCCACCACCATGATCAGTGACACGATCACGATGCGCAGGATCAATCCCGCCGTGAGAATCGGCTGCGCCGGTTCGCGGGGCGACCGGGCCATGATGCCTTCTTCTTTCGGCTCAAACACCAGCATCAAGCCCAGCAACAGCGCCGTGCTCATGTTCACCCACAACAGTTGCACCGGCAAAATCGGTAGCGCCGTGCCCAGCAGCACGGACGCGAGGATGATCAACCCCTCGCCGCCGTTCGTCGGCATGGTCCAGGCGATGAACTTGGTCAGGTTGTCGAAGACGTTTCGCCCCTCTTCCACCGCCGCCTCGATGGACGCGAAGTTGTCGTCCGTGAGAATCATGTCCGCCGCGCCCTTGGAAACGTCCGTGCCGGTGATGCCCATCGCCACGCCGATGTCGGCCTGCTTGAGCGCGGGCGCGTCGTTCACGCCGTCGCCGGTCATGGCCACGATGTGACCGCGCTTTTGCAGGGCGCGCACCAGCCGCAGTTTTTGTTCGGGCGCGACACGCGCAAACACCGCCGCGCGCTCCGCTGTCGCGGGCAGGTCGTCGTCCGCGATTTGCTCCAACTCGCGCCCGGTCACGGCGACGGGCTGCCCGTCGCTGCCCTGGCCGCCGCGCAAGCCGAGTTGCTGGCCGATGGCGATGGCCGTCCCCTTGTGATCGCCCGTGATCATTTTCACGGTGATGCCCGCGCTCTGGCATTGGGCGACCGCGCGAATCGCTTCCGCGCGCGGTGGATCAATCATGCCCTGCACGCCCAGCAAGGTGAGGCCCGACGCCACGTCGCTGTGGGTGAGCCGCGAATGATCGGCGGGTTTGTGTTTGCGCGCGAACGCCAGCACGCGCAGTCCCTGCGCCGTCATCGTGTCCACCGCGCGTTGGACGGCGGGCGGATCAATCGGCACTTCCCGGCCGGCGGCGTCCAGCATCCGCTCGCAGCGATCCAGCAACCGCTCCACCGACCCCTTCTTGTAAATGACCCGCACCGGCGCGCCCTCGTGCAGCGTGGCCATGAACATGTGTTCGGATTCAAACGGAATAACGTCCAGCCGCAGGTGAGTCCCCGCCATTTCGCGCAGTTCCATCCCCGCCTTTTGCGCGGACACGATCAGCGAGGCTTCGGTGGGATCGCCCTCGACGACGAGGCGGCCCTCTTTGCGGGCCAGTTGGGAATCGTTGCACAGCAGGCCGGCGAGGAAAGTCTCCCGCAAGGCAATGTTGACGCGGAGAAGTTCCGTCTCGTCAGCGCGCGTTTTGCCTTCCCCAGTAAGCGTGCTTCCGCCAGCCTTGTAGCGCAGACTTCCAGTCTGCTGTATCGCAGGGCTTCCAGCCTGCGAGCCGCTGGCATGCGCGCCGATTTCGGTTTCGCGGTCGTTCTGCCGACTGGAAGTCGGCGATACGGCAGGTTGGAAACCTGCGCTACCACCGGCCGATATCGTCGCGATTGCCCGAATCTCGCCATTCGGCTCGTAACCGCCGCCCGTGACTTCAAACTCCTGGCCGCCGGCCCACACGCGGCTCACGGTCATTTGGTTCTCGGTCAGTGTGCCGGTTTTGTCCGAGCAAATCACCGTGGTGCTGCCGAGCGTTTCCACGGCGGGCATCTTGCGGATGATGGCGTGGCGTCTGGCCATGCGGGCGACGCCGATGGCCAGGGTGATGGTGACGGCCGCCGGCAGTCCCTCGGGAATCGCGCCCACCGCCAGCGCCACGGCCGCCATGAACATGTCCGCCGCCGATTCGCCGCGCAGTACGCCCACCAGGAACGTCAACGCCGCCAAACCCAGAATGACGTAAAGCAGCAACCGGCTGAACTCCGCGATCTTTCGCGTCAACGGCGTGGACAGGTCCACCGACTCGTGAATCATCCGCGCGATGCGGCCCATTTCCGTGCGGTCGCCCGTCGCCACGACCACGCCCTCGGCCTGGCCATACGTGACCAGTGTGCCGGCGAAGCCGAGATTCTTGCGGTCGCCCAGCACCGTGTCGGCGGGCAGCGGGTCAACGCTTTTCTGGGTGGGCACGGATTCGCCGGTGAGCGCCGCCTCCTCGACCTGCAAACTGCGCACCTCGAAGAAGCGCAGGTCGGCGGGCACGCTGTCGCCGGATTGCAGCAACACCACATCGCCCGGCACGAGTTCCGCCGAGGGCACGCGCTGTTTCACGCCGCCACGCCGCACGGTCGCCTCGGTGCGCACCATTTTGGCCAATGCCTCGATGGCCTTTTCCGCCTTGGACTCTTGAATGAAGCCGACGACGGCGTTGATGAACACGACGCCAAAGATGACCGCCGCGTCCACCCATTCGCCGAGCAGCGCGGAAACCACGGTGGCGGCGAGCAGGATATAGACGAGGGCCTGGTTGAACTGCTGAAGGAACTTCACCCACGCCGGCGTGCCGCGGCGCGCGGTCATCTGGTTCAGGCCGAACTCGGCCTGTCGCCGCTTGACTTCATCGCCGGTCAAGCCCTGGCTGCCATCCGCGTTCAATCTGAGGAGGACCTCGTTGGCCTCCAGTTGATGCCACATTGCTGATTCAGGCTTTGTCATATTCGGGACGCGATCTTTGCCCACCCGTGAGCCAGTCACAACACGATCCGGCTCGACGGTGCGCCAACTGTTTCCATTTCGTCACTGAACATACCGGTCCGTTTCATGAACCCCAGATGCCCTCCCAGAGATTCGAAGCGCCCACGCATGGATGTGATCAAATCCCTGAGCGCTTTGAATCCCTGGTAGCTTTCCCTCGATTCATGGTTCCGATGCGCGATTCTCAAATCGTCGAGACGGTTCACGAACCTCTTCCCGTCCGTCGCCGCCGAGGTAATTGCAAATACGCCACGCGTGGTAGCCGACCCGGTCGAGCCAGCGCATCGCGTCCAGCACTTCGAGCGCCCGCGCGGGATCGCCGCCGGCAGCGGCGGTTCGTTTGAGCACGAGGGGCCGACCGGAACGGCGCCCGTCGGCCAACGCCGCCGCCTGCCGTTCCACTTGGTCCAGCCAGCCCGCGGGGGCGCGGCCATGCAAGCCGGCTTCGGCCAGTTCGAGAATTGCCCGGCCTCCTTCCGAGAGCGCCCGCACACGCTCCTGCGCCAACACCCGCCGCACTCCCGGCTCGGGTGGCAGATGCGCCTCCAGGCGTGTGAGATGGTCAATCGCGTGCATTTGCGCCACGCGCGATTGCGACAGCGGTTCGTCCTCGGCCACGGGCGGGATGCGACTGAAAAATTCCTGTGTCTGCTCCAGCGCCAAGTGAATCCGTGCCGACCGCGTTTCCGCCGCATCGCCGGGTTCGCCGGCCAGGCAGGCCCGGAGGTTCTCAAACAAATCGCAGGCGATCTCGCGCAGGGCGCGTCGCGTGGCTTCCAGCGCCACCGCCGGCGCATGCAACAAGGTGTTGTCGAGGTGCCGGGTCAACAACGGTCCACGCTCTGGCAGCCAGCGTTCAATGCGAGCGGCAAACGGCCGGACAAACGGGAGGAACAAAGCGACGCCCACCGCAATGAAGGTCGTGTGAAACGCCGCCAGACTGGTGGCGCCGGGATCGAGTCCAACATGCTGTTGCGCCCAGGTGATTCCCCACAGGAACAGCGGCAGCAGGATTACGGCGATCAGGCCCGTGCCCAAATTGAAGAGCACGTGCGCCAACGCCGTGCGTTTGGCCGGCGCGCTCCCGCCGATGGCCGCCAACGCCCCTGTGACCGTCGTGCCAATGGCCGCGCCGATGACCAACGACGCCGCCTGCTCGAAGTTGATGGCGTTCGTGTGCAGCGCTGTCAGCACCGTGGCCACCGCCGCGCTGGACGATTGCATGATGACGGTCATCACGATGCCGATGAGCATCGTCAGCAAGTGTCCGCTAAAACCGCCCGCCGGCACTTTGGCAAGATTGAACACGCCCGACAACCCGCGCATCGCGTCCTGCAAGGTCTCAATCCCGATGAAAATCAAACCAAAGCCCGCGAGCGCCAGACCCAGCGACCGTCCGCGTCCTCGTCCGAGCAATTTCAGGAACGCGCCCACGCCCACCAGTGGCAACGCGTAGAAACCCACGCTGACTTTCAAGCCCAGCACCGACACGATCCAGCCCGTGCCGGTCGTGCCCAGGCTCGCGCCCATCACCACGCCAACCGCCTGGGGAAACGTGAGCAGCCCGGCGCTCACAAACCCGATCACCGCCACGGTCGTGGCGCTGGAGGATTGGACCATGGCTGTAACGAGCGCGCCCGACACGAACGCTTTGGCGGGCGTGCCGGTGAACCGAATCAACGCGCGCCGCAAGGCCTCGCCCGCAAACGCCTTCAAGCCATCCGTCAGCAGCACCATGCCCATCAGAAACAGGCCGATGCCGCCAACAAGCTTGAAAACGAGAGCCGTCACGGAAGCCAGAGGTTTTCAGTTGGTTCGCCGGAGCAGCCAATGCGCACCACACGGTTGCCGCACGTCGCCAGCCTCGGAAGGAATGTCGTGGCGTAGCATGTGCATGAGAAGCCTCACCCCTCAGCAGCGAACAATCGGCCAGCCTTGAGAAACTGATTCATCCGGAGGCGCCCTCCCGCAGACCGCGCCAGCCCGCCGGATTGCGGCGGGGCGGTGTGGAACGAATGCGCCTTTCCGGGCGAGGCCGACGGACGGCGGCGCGGGGCGGAGTCACCGCCAGTTTGCCCGAGCGCCGGCCTTGATCGGTTTGCCGCACCACGAGCACCGGACAGGGCGCATAGCGGAGCGTCTGTTCCGCCGTGCTGCCCATGAACCATCGCTCCAAACCCCGGCGACCCTGGGTGGCCATGACGATCAAGTCGGCTTTGGTGCGTGCCGCCGCGCGGAGGATTTCGCGTCCCGGCAGGCCGGCGACGACTTCGCTGTCTGCCGGCAGGTTCTCCGGAACAACTTCTTTGACCAAGGTGACGAGGTCGTGTTGCGCCTGGCGGAGCGCGCCCAACTCCAGTTGGTGAGCGAACGCGGCGAGACGGCGCGGCGGGGGAACGGAAAGACTGGTATGAAAAACGGTCAAATGAGAGCCGAAGGTGCGGGCGAAGGCGACCGCGTAGGCCAGCGCGTGCCGTGACAGTTCCGAGAAGTCCACCGGGACCAGCACCCGGCGCAGGTGAGGGATCGCGCCGTGCGGTTCCCGGCGCACCCCTCCGGCGCGGGCGTCCAACCGCAGCACGAGCACGGCGCACGGGGACCGCCGAACGACCTGTTCGGTGGTGCTCCCCATGAGCACCCGTTCCATGCCGGAGTAACCACGCGTTGAGATGACAATCAGGTCAGCCCCACACTCTGTGGCGTGCGCGCAGATTTCGGCAAACGCCCTCCCCGTGCGAACCGCAACCCGCGTTTCCACCCCGGAAGCCTTGAGCCGAGCGGCCTGCTCACCAAGTTGCTTCTCAGCCGCCCGGGCCAACTGCTGGCTGTCCACGACCAGCGGGGAATACTCCAGGCCGGAGTAGAACGGCGCCGGTTCCGCAACAAACAGCAGTTCCAAGGTGGCACCGGCCTTTTGCGCCAACGCGCGGGCGTATTCTATCGCAAGCTGGGAGCGGGGTGAAAAGTCCACAGGCACGAGGAAACGCTTCCAAGGAAGGCACGATGCCTCTTCGGAAACCGGGGGCTGCTTGGTTCGGTTCGGCTTCATAAAGTACGCGTCTCTCGGTGACAAAGATGGAGACATGCAGTCCATCGCACCACCAGCACCGGATGCGGGGCTTGACCCGCCACACGTTCGGCAGTCCTGCCAGGCTGGCGACGTTTCAAGCCACTACGCGTTTGGGGTGAGCACGCCCCAAGGTTCGCGCCGTGACCACCCCGAGGCTAACGTCGGGGTCGCGAATTCACCCGGTGCGGCTTGTTATGCCTTTCACGACGATTGGCTTCGGAGTTTCTGAATCGAAGCCCAGGCGGCCAGCGCGGCGGGAATCCAACGCGCGAGTTTGCGCCCGCGCCATGCGACCAACAATCCAAGGGCCGCCGCCCCCAGCCCCAGCCAGGGGCCGGCGGAGCAAGCTTGCTCACGTGCCGCCTGCAGCCAATCCAGTCGCTCGCGAACATTCGCAACGCCGGCGCAGAGCATAGCCCGGTGGAGTTCAGCCTCCAGAACGAGCAGGCGCTTGCGCTGCTGAAGCTCCGTCATTTGTCGTGGCGCAAACACTCGCGGTCCTTTCTAAACTCGGCCAAGGTTTCGGCGAACGGCGCCGGCCCGGATCGAATCCGGCGTCGGATTCCCCACAGCACGCCCGCCGCGGCGGCCAAGGCCGCGAGCATCAGGCCTATCAACCCGAGATAACCGGCCATGCTCCAAAGCCAGATCCCAAGTGCGGCCAACCCGGCCAGCAACCCCGCCACGAGGAGGGTGACCGCCACAACCAGCCAGACGACGAGGCCCAGCGCGCGGAGCTTCTCTTCCTGCAACTCGACAGCAAACAACTCGAGCCGGCTTTGCACCAGTCCGAGCACCGAATCCCCCATGCGCCGCAGCGAGTCCAGCCAACCCTGGGCTTTGGGATCGCTCGGGTCCATGCCGGTTACTTGCGCGCGACCAGAACGCCAATAAACAGACCGAGGCCAAACGCGACGCCGATGGATTCGTAAGGATGCGCGCGAATCACCGTGTCGGCCTGCTTCGCTGCGGCTTTGGCCTTGGCGAGAGTTTGCTCCTGCACGTTTTCGCAGGTGGCCCGGGCGCGCTCCAAGGCGGCGGCGACGCGCGAGCGGGCTTCCTTGGCCTTTTCACTCACGTCGCCGGCGGTGGCCTTGAGCAGGTCTTCCGAATCACGGACCAGCGATTTCAGGTCGGCCATCACGCGTTCGCGGGCGAGGGCGCCGTGCTCTCGTGCCAACTCTTCAAAGTGCGTTTCCATGTTCGTTCCTTTCTGTTTTGGGTTGTTGTTCGGGCGGCCGGCCAACCGGCTCGCAGCGGAATTTGACCTAACCTATCGTTGTTCGGACGCGACGCAAGCAAGTCTGGAGACCGGTGAGACGTTTCAAATGCGTCTCGGGCGGCTCCGCCAGCAGTTCCTTGATGGATTCCAGCAGCAGCGGGACATCGAACGGTTTCTCAAACAGGGCGCCAACTCCCGCCGCGGAGGCAAGGTCGCGCTGGTCGCGGCGGCCGGTGATGATCACGATGGGCACGAAGGGATTGATTGAGGTCAGTCGCTCGAACGTGTCCCATCCACTCGTGACCGGAAGGTTGAGATCTAACAGCAACAGGTCCACGGGGCTCTCGTGAAACCGTTCAATGCCTTCCTGGCCGTCGGCGGCGAGAATCACTTCGTAGCCTTCGGCTCGCAGCGCCTTGCGCAACGACGCCCGGATTTGCGCGTCGTCGTCCACAATCAGGATTCGCTTGCTCATACCGATACTCGTCCGCTTTGGCCGGTCGCCGGGTCTTCCGGGGACTTCGTTCAGTTCCCGCCTCCCACCCGCAAGACAGAGTTGACGCCGCCAAACGGGTTGGGCGTGGTCTGCCGGGCCTGTGGATCGGGCTGGTAGTCGCCATCCACCACCACGCAGTATTCATACGTGCCGGGCGGCAGGACCAACTCCTTTGCACACCGCCCCTCGCCGGGCGAAATCATCGGCGTGGCCTCGGGCCGCCAATCATTGAAGCTCCCCGCGATCTTGACCGTCGCCGCGGTGGGATGCGTGAATTCGATGTGAATGGGCCTGGTGCGAGGCTCATTCGCGGGTTTGTTGTTCGTTTTGATCTTCTTCATGGGATCGGTTCTCTCTCGTTTGATTGTTGGCTCTCGGGGCTGGGGGCTGCTCCAGTGTCGGGGACTCCGCCCCACCGCGTTCCGGTTTCAGGCTCGCGGGCCGGCCAGGGCTTTCGGCCTGCGGCTGGGAATTCTGCCGAGGGGCAGGTTGCTCTTGTCGTTCACCCGGCGCCGGGTCTGGCGCGCCTGAATCTGCCGCTTGAGATGCCGCACCGTCTTGCGCACGGCGGCGGTCAGGGTGTGATCCACCGCTTCGGCGTGAAAGTCCGGTCCGGGCACCACCAGAACCATGCGCGCCCGATAAGCCGGCGTGCCAAAGCGTTGCCGTTCCAGAACCACGTCGGCGGATTCAATGTTGGCCAGCTTTCCCAGGAGGTCGAGATGCTCCCGCACGAGGCCATTCCATGCGGCTTGAGCGTTGAGGCCAAGGTAGCGAAGGGTGGTTTTCATTTTGGTCGGATGCAGGCTTTGGTTGTTGGTTGTTTCGCTGATGCAAAACCTTTCTCGTTTTCGTCGCGTTGGCATTTCGTGTGGCGTATGATCGCCGCATGAGTTTTCGGTTCGATGCATTCCTTAGCCGATGCCATGCCAGCGGAAGGCTGAACCTTCTCATGTTGAATGACAGGAGGTTGGGCGTCCTACCGGTCGCAGCCCCAACCTCGGAGGTGGCTAACCAAAAGCCATCGGTGGGCAGTGCTTAACCAGTTATGAAGTCGCGACGGCGATCCTACGGCTACGCCCTCGCCAGCGTCCTGCTGGTGTTGGTGGTGGGCTGGGTGGGGCGCACCGCCTGGAAGGAACTCCGGCAACTGCATCGGAGCTTTGCCTCCGTGCAAGAGAACAGTTTTCGCCACGCGGAACACGTTGAGGCTTCGGTCCGCGAACTGAATGAAACCGTGCTCCGGTGGGACCTGCGCCGCCAACCTCCGGACCGGGCGGCTTTCCAAGAGGAAAGCCAGGCCCTGCAGCAATGGATTCGCGCGGGTCGGGCCAGTGTTACCATGTCTTCGCAGGAGCGCACTTTGATGGAGCAGATCGGGGCGGCCTTCGATGATTACGTGGCACAGAGCACCCGGTTGATGGAAGAACAAGAGCGGCCCGGCGCGACGACTTCATCCCAACCCATGTCGGAACGGATGAGGAACCTCTCCGCGAATGTTCTGACACTCTGTGAGGAGTTGCAGACCGCCGAGCGTGCCGCGCGGACGGTTTTCCTGAAAGACTCACAGCAAGCACTGGGGTGGGTGCGGCAACTTCTCCTCGTAACCTTCGCCATGCTGGTGGTCCTGGTGGGCACGGCCGTCGTGGCACTCTATCGCGGAGTGATTGGTCCGCTGCGGATCGAACTGGGGGAAAGCCGCGCCATCGCCGCGCGTCACGAAAAACTGGCCTCGCTCGGCACCCTGGCCGCCGGCGTGGCCCATGAAATCCGCAATCCCCTCACCGCAATCAACGTGCGCGTCCACGGCCTGAAGAGAAGCCTGCAAGCCGGCTCTTCCGAACACGAAGACGTCACGGTTATTGACGAGGAAATCCGCCGGCTGGATGGCATCGTTCGAGATTTTCTTGATTTTGCCCGCCCCGCCGCGCCCCGCCTCGTCCCCCTCGCCGCCGAAGCCCTGTTCAGCCGCGTGCAAAGTCTGCTCGCGCCCCAATGGAACCGGACCGCCATCCGACTGAAGGTCGAGCCGCCGCCCGCCGTGAAGGTGCGCGCGGACCCGCATCAACTGGAGCAGGTCTTGATCAACCTCCTTCGGAACGCCGCGGAGAGCATCGAAGGCGAAGGCGACATCACCCTCCGCGCCCGCGCCGACACCGCCCGCTTGGCGGGCCGGGCCACCCCGGCGGTAATCCTAGAAGTCACGGACACGGGCAAAGGCATTCCGCCGGAAGTCCAGAAGCGGCTTTTTGATCCGTTCTTTACCACTAAGGAGAGCGGCACGGGATTGGGGTTGGCCATTGCGGCAAGCATTGTCACCAAACACGGGGGCATGCTCCAGTATCGCACCCAAGTTGGCCGGGGCACGACCTTCAGCATCGTATTGCCGCGTGTGGTGCAAAACGATCCAGGATGAAAACGACGCCCAGGATTTTGCTCATTGAGGACGACGCCAGCATTGCTGGCGGCTTGAAGAAGGAATTGCGGTCCGAAGGTTACGAGGTGCTCGTGGCCACACGCGGCGATGAGGGACTGACCCGGGCCAAGGAGGAATCCTTTGAAGTGGTGCTCACCGATCTCAAGATGCCCGGCCTGTCCGGCCTTGAACTGATCGAACAACTCCACGCCGCCAAACCGAAGCTGCCCATCATTATGATGACCGCATTCGGCACCACCGAAACGGCCATTGAAGCCATCAAGCGCGGAGCCTACGACTATCTTCTCAAGCCGTTTGACATGGGCGAACTCCTGGACCTGGTCGCCAAAGCCGTGGCCAGCAGCCGGCTCATGTCCGAGCCGCTGGAGATCGGCAGAGCCTCCTCCGCCCAGTCCGCCATCATCGGCAACAGCCGCGCCATGCAGGCTATTTACAAGGAAATCGGCCGCGTCGCTGCCACCGCCGTCACCGTGCTCATCCGCGGCGAAACCGGCACTGGCAAGGAGCTCGTCGCCCGCGCCCTCTACCAGCACAGCGCGCGGGCGGAGCAACCGTTCGTCGCCGTCCACTGCGCGGCCATTCCAGAAACACTGCTGGAAAGCGAGCTCTTCGGCCACGAACGCGGCGCATTCACCGGCGCGCAGGCCCGGCGCGTGGGCCGCTTCGAGCAGGCGAACCGCGGCACCATCTTCCTCGACGAGATCGGCGACATGACGCCCGGAACACAGGTTAAACTGCTTCGGGTGCTGCAGGAGAAATACATCCAGCGCGTGGGCGGTGACGAAAAGATCCCCGTGGACGTCCGCGTGCTGGCCGCCACGCATCGTGACCTGGAAAGTGCCATGCAGGAGCGCCAGTTCCGCGAGGATTTGTTTTATCGCTTGAGCGGCGTGACCATTACGGTGCCGCCGTTGAGCCAGCGCGCCGAGGACATCCCCGACTTGGTGAAGTACTTTCTCCAACGCTCGGCGGCGGAACTCGGCCAGGACTCGCCCGCGATTCAACCCGAGGCCATCGCCTTTCTGCAGAACCAGGCCTGGCCGGGAAACGTGCGCGAACTGGAGAACGCGGTCCGCCAAGCGTTGCTGCTGGCGCGCGGGTACCCCGTCGCGGTGGAACACGTTCAACAGGCGTCTGCCCGCGGCCGCAAGGCGGCCCTCGGCGCGGACCAGACGATCGCCGGTTACTTTGACGACCTGTTGAGCCGGGCGCAGGCCGGTGAAATCCAGGACGCCCACGCCCACATGCATGAGGACATGGAGCGCGAACTGTTCACCCGCGCCATTGAACTCGCGCAGGGGAATCAAGCCAAGGCCGCGCGCTGGCTGGGCGTGACGCGCACGACGATGCGCGAGAAACTCACCCACTTTGGCGCGCGTCCTCTTGGCGACGCCGGAGCCGCCCTGTTAAGCTGAGGCCAACGCATGACCTGGTTTGAGTGGGCCGAAGCGCTGAGTTACGTGGTGACCATTTTCGGTCTGCCGTTGGCGATCCTCGTCTTCATGCTCGAACAACGGCGGGAGCGCCAGAATGAGGAGGAGGAAATCTACCAGCGGCTGTCCGACGAATACACCGGCTTCCTCAAGCTGGTGCTGGCCAACCCGGACTTGCAGTTGCTGCGCAAGCAAGCCGCCCAAGAGCCGCTGACCGACGAGCAGAGCGAACGCAAGTTTGCCCTCTTCAGCATCCTCGTCTCCCTCTTTGAGCGGGCCTACCTGCTGGTTTACGAGTCGAAGATGGACAAACAAACCAAACGCCTCTGGCAATCCTGGGAAGACTACATGCGCGAATGGTGCCGCCGGAAGGACTTCCGCGACGCCCTGCCCGAATTGCTCGCAGGCGAGGACGAGGATTTTCAGGCTTACATCCGAAACATCGCCGCGGCCGAAACGGTGAAGGCCAATTGACGGCCGCCTTTCCCATCCACGTCAGACTCGCACAAGGAGTCAACCACAGCCCCCGCTGGCATCGCCCAACGCCCCGATGCTGTGCCAGTCCCGCCTCCTCACGACCGGCAACCCTGTCGCCGGCCGTAAGAAGCGGAACGAGTGACCCGGCTCACTTGCCGAGGAGATGCTCGATCACCATCTGATCCAACGCCGCGTAGTTGCGGTCCTTGATCAAGGCCTGCGCTTGCTTCTCGTCAAACGAGCGCGCCTTGGCCACGAGCTGAAGGAACGTGCGCCGGCTGTTGTCCAAGTGGGCCAGCCAATGTTCGACTTTCGTGGGCCGGAACGGATGCACGTCGAAGCAGACGAACTCACCATGCTTGCCGTAGCCGTTGCGCTCGAGAGCGCGGACCTGATTGAACGCGACGCGGAGGTTGGAGCTGCCAAACGGTTTGTCCTGGTCGAACTTCAGGCCGTTCTGGTCGTTCAGGTGCAGCGACCAGAGCTTGCCGAACGACATGGCGAAATCAATTTCATCCGCCGGATCCAGGCCCGCGAGAATGGCGTGGGCTGATTCGATCAGGCAGCCGACGCGCTTCGGGTCGCGGGCCAGGTGCGCCAGCGCCAGCGCGTGGCCGATGGTGGGCACGTAGGCGTGATCCATCGGCTCGTTGGGCTTGGGCTCGATGGCAATGCGAATTTTCTTGTCGTAAGCGAGCATCGCGTCCACCGCCTCCACCAGATAATCCACACACTTGCGGGCGTTCTTGGATTCGCGGATGTAGCTGCCTTCGCGCGCGAGCCAGAGGACGATGAGGTCCGTGCCAAGGGAGTTCGCCACGTCAATGCACCGCAGCGAGCGTTGGACCGCGTATTGGCGGCACTTGGGATCGTTGCTGGTGTAGGCGCCGTCAATGGTGCGCGGGTCAAACCAAAGGCGCGGGGCAACCATCTCGGCCGCCACGCCGGCGTCGGCAAGCTTCTGCTTGAGTTGCTTGGCTTCCTTGCGGAGTTGCGCGTCGGACTTGTTGTCAATGTCCGGCACGGCGTCGTCATCGTGAAACATCATCGCGTCGAAGCCCAGCTTCTTGAGCGCGGCGAGTTTCCAATCGAAGGTTTGCGGCGAGCGGACGGGTGGCCCGTAGGGGTCTTGTCCTTCGCTGATGTTCCAGGGACCGAAACAGAATTTGTAGTTTTGTTTTGCCATAAGCCTTGCGGCCAACTTAGCGGACCGCTCGCAGAAGGGAAGCGGGAAAAGCGGCCACGCTTCGCGCTGGCGGCGACGGGGTTTGGGCGGCCCACCGTTTGCGCATGAAAAAGGCCGCACCCGGAGGAATGCGGCCCACCAACGCATCTGGCGGGGAGATTACTTCTTCTCCTCTTTCACGCGTTTTGCCTCCCACTCCCGAGAGGTCTTCTGGCCGTCGCGCTCGAATTCCGACGTGCCTTTGATGGCGTCTTCGCTCAGCTTGCCCTTGTAGGCCATGGTGAATTTCTGGCCGCCCCGCTCGCGGGTGACTTTGAACGAAACCTCGCCGTCTTTGACCTTGCCGTCCTCAATCGCGGTTTCCGTGTTGTTCCGGCCCGTGACCGTCCCGGTCAGCTTCTCCCCGTCTTGCTTGAGGGTCAGCGTGGTTTCCATCGTCTGTCCACCGCGTTCGACGCTCCATTTCCATTTGCCGGTGGCGTTGGCCTTGTCCGCCGCGAACCCGGTGGAGATCAGTCCGCTGACCAAAAGTGAGCACGCCGCCGCGCCCAACCATGTTGTGAGTTTTGATTTCATGTGTGGATCCTTCGCTATGGTTTGTGTTGACCTGCGCACGGATGGGAAGCCAAAGCAGCGCAGATGTCAAGCGGTTCGAGGGCCGGCGGCATTCTCGATCCGTGTCCATGCCGCCGGCGCATCTTGGTTTCCCGCAAGGAGCGCGGATATTCCTGTCCGCCCGTCGGCGGAAAGGCCGCCCACGGGCCGACCGAAATTCGGCGTTCCGAAATCTGGGCAGGCCTGCGGGTAACTGAATGCGCCCCCATGCCGCCCGACCGCATTTTCCGCGTGAAAGCCAGGGCCAAATCCGTTACGCTGCCGGCATGGAAACCCAGTCCGTTACCGCTCCCGGCTGCAGCCGGGTCACATTCCTCAATGGTCGCGGCGACCTGCCGATGCTCGGCATCACCACCCCCTGGAGCACCGCCGAGATCTACCTTCACGGCGCGCATGTGGCGCATTTCCAGAAGTCGGGCGAACCGCCCCTGCTGTTTCTCAGCCAGTGCAGCCGGTTCTTGCCCGACGCGCCGATTCGCGGCGGCATTCCCATCGTCTTTCCCTGGTTTGGCAAACCACCCGGCAAGCCCGGCCAGCATGGGTTCGCCCGGCTGCGCGACTGGGAATTGCGCGAGTTGACGACGGAAGCGAACGGCGCTGTGCGCGTGCGGTTGCAGATGCCCGAGTGCAATGAGACGCCCGTGTGCGCGGCCTGCGGGGTCGAATACCTGGTGACCCTCGGCGAAACCTTGACGGCGGTTCTGAGTGTGACGAACGAATCGGGACACCCGATGACGTTTGAAAACTGCCTGCATACCTACTTTGCCGTCGGCGACATCGGCGCGGTCACGGTCAAAGGGCTGAAGGGGCGAACCTACCTGAACCAACCCACGGGCTTCACCCGGCATACCGACACTGCCGAAGCCTTACGGGTGGCCGATGAGGTGGACCGGTGCTACCTCGACACGCGGGACACGGTGGAAATCCACGACGCCGCGTGGCACCGGTTGATTCGGGTGGAGAAGGAAGGCTCGCTTTCGACGGTGGTGTGGAATCCCTGGATCGCCAAAGCCAAGGCGATGCCGGATTTCGGCGACGAGGAATATCGGACGATGCTCTGCGTGGAATCCGGCAACGTGGCGGACAACGCGCTGACGCTGGCGCCGGGCGCGTGCGCGTCGCTCAAGGTGAAGTTCAGCAGTGCGGCGGCGGAGTGAACTCCAACCATGGTTTTTCACCCCCCCCAATGGCCGCGGAGAGGAGGCGCAAACTTGAGAGGAAGGAATAGTGATGTTTCTCGCTGAGACGAATCGCATCCGGCAATTGCTGCACCTGAGTTTTGTCGGTGTAGTGAGCCCCTCGGACCTGAGCCACAGCGTGGAGGAAGTGCGGTTTCTGTTGGCCGACCTGACGCCGGGCTTTGTGCTGCTAACCGATTTGAGCCGGTTGGAAACCATGGATTTGGCCTGTGAAGCTCAGATTGGGCGCCTGATGGACGTCTGCCGGGAACGCGGTGTCGGACGGATTATTCGCGTCGTGCCCGAACCAAGCAAGGACATCGGCCTCAACATTCTCTCCATCTTCCACTACAACGCCGGGACGCGCGCCATCGTGTGCGACAGCCTGCCCGAGGCGGCGCGCCACCTGAGCCCATGACGGAGGCTCGGATAACGCGGGGAATGGACTTGAAGCAGTTCGGGTCGGAATCTCATCTCCCGGCTGCAACCGGTTTGGTCGCGAAACGGGTTTCCGCATCAAGGCTCGGACGAGGTCAAGGCGAGTGAGGCCGACAGAAACGCTGCGGGCTGTTTAGTCGCCGGCGGGCCGGCGGACGGCATCCGACCATCGGGCGGCCATCATGTTGTTCCTGCGCGCGACGGCGAGGCTACTCCTTGCCCGCGACCCAGCGGATGCTTTGCCGCAACAGTTGCCGGTAATTCGGATTCTCGTAGGCGAAGTGATCGTGGCCAAGCTGAATGAAAACCCAGCGCGACGCACCGTTTTGCTTCGCCCAACCGATGACCGGTCCGCTCAACGGTTCGTCCGTGGTCAGCAATGGCGTCACGTCCGCAGCCACGTCAAATCCCTTGTAGGTTTCGTCGTGAATCTCAAAGTCCTTCAGGCCGCGCGTGACCGGATGATCCGGGGCGGCAATCTTCACCTTGATTTGCACGTCGTGTTGGTATTGCGACCGCGCCTTCTCCACGCCCGCAATGGTCTTCGGGCGCAGGTAGTAGCGCGCCCCGAGAAGTTCCGCGTAATCGTCCCACTCGTTGTAGTTGGCGATGGCGTGATGCAAAACCACCACACCTTTGCCGCCGGTGGTGAGGTTGACGAAGTTCGCCTTGGCCGCCTCGTCAATCGGCTGCCACATGTCATAGCACACCACCACGTCGTACTGGTTCGTCGCCTCGGGACAGAATAGCGCGTCGGCCGAGGGATGCTCCATGACGCGGCAGGTCATGTTTGTGAAGCTCGCGAACAGCGCGAGAAAGGGCTGGCGCTCGAAATCGTGTCCGCCGGTGACGACCAGCACGCGTAGTCGGTCGGCGCTGGCCGTTTGGCGTTCGGTGAGCCTGCGTTTCAGGAAACTGTCTTCCGGCGCGCGTTGCCAGGCGGTGAACCACAGATCGCCCAACATCTGCGCGGCTTTCACCAACTGCTCCTCGAGGAACAACCGGCCCTCCAGTCCCTTCAAGCCCTCGCCGGAAAGCTTGCCTTCCTTCTCCAAGCGATAGAGCGGCTCAACGAGCTGGTGGCTGGCCTCCAAGTAGGCGGTCATTTGGCGAAACAGTTCCTCCGCGTCGCCGGTCGCGCCAACGAGCCTCGCGGGCCGGATGCGCTTCTGCAACGGCTCGGCTTGCACGCCGCCGGTTCTGGCAAAGTAACCGCCATCAATCCATTGGTGGATACCGCGGTTCGTCGTGTACCCGCCGGGGTTCTCGCCCACCCAACCGTGATGGTGTTTGGTGGTGTGGAGCGGTTGCGTGACATCGGCAACGAAATGCCCCAGGAAGCCCATTGCATAGACGATGTTGGCCTGCGCGTTGGCGATCTCATCCGGCGTGCCCCCGTGCTTCTCGAAGGCATTCAGGCAGGAGAAGCCGGACCTCAGCTTGCCCACGTTTTCCGCCAGCGCCCACGGGAGCGTGCCGATGAGCTCCTGCGTGTGGTCCCGGTTTCGCCTGGCGTCAATGGGTGGGAACGCGTCGGGTTTGGACACGCGGGCGGCGGCCAGCTTCACCGCGAAGTCGGTGCGGAAAATCGGCAGGGCTGCCTCCGCTATGCCGACGGCCTCAAGGTCCTCCAAGTCGAAGTAATGATCCGGCGCGGTCGCATGGCTGAAGGAGAAATCGTCCGGCACGTTGCGCCAACGGTCCGCCTCGCCGGACAAGTAGAGAATGCGCTCCCGCGCGGCGGGCGTGAGCGCGAACGCGGGAAAATTTGTCGGCAGCGAGGCCAGGGCAAGCTGGTTGACAACGCGATGGGCCTCGTAATCCCAGGCCGGGAGGTTGGCGGTGGCGACGAGCACGAAGGCTGCCGCCAGAACAGGCAATCGCCGGATGCGCGGTAAGTGTTTCATGTCCGGGGCACTGTAGAGTTGGCGGGCGGAAAAGCAAAACCGGAAATCCCATACCAACAACCCGACCGGCCCGCGAACTGCCAGAGCGTTTCATGTCCGGGCTCAACCCCGCCGCCACCACCTTAGCCATCCTGTGGTTCACGCCTGGGATTCTGTCCGACCGCGTTAGGCATTCCTATTCCTCTTCCGCGCGAAGAGGCGAACGCCATCGCCAAACGGCAATGGATCACCGCGCGGCAGTGAGGCTGCGGCCACACAACCTGTCCACCACCGCAGGAACGTCAGGGCTTGTGCAAACGATAGAACCTGTTGCCCGCAGTCGCCGGTTCAATCAGGAAGACATTGGCCGCGCCCTGAGTGGTGTAGGGCGGCGGAATCTCCGTCCAGATGACCGGCAGCGTGGAGAGGTTGGTTGTGGCCTGGAGCACCCAGTCCTCGCCGGAAATGGGCCAGGTGAGTCTTACGCCGCCAACTTGATCCTGGATCGTCAGGAACACGCCCGCCGCTTCGCGGACCCGGTAGAAAACCGCCGGGGCGGGCGCGCTGAACGGCCCCAACACTTCGCGCATCCCGGCCATCCGCACCGTGCGGACCTCGAACCACGAATTGGGTGCGCAAAGGTTGGTGGTCGCCTCAATCGCGTATTGACGCCCGGCGTGGCCGTAGAGCGCCAGCCAGCGCGTGCGGTCAGCGGCCAGGATGGGATCGAGGATCGGCTCGCGCGCCACAATGAAGACACGTCCCGAAGCCGCCGCGCCACGCAACGCGGGCAGGTCGCCCTCGCACCATCCGGTCGGAGCAGGCGCGAGCAGGGGGATGACGGCGGACTGTTCCGCGCCGCGTGTCTCGAAAGCAAGGCGACCCAACTCGAACTGACCTTGCAGCACCCGGCCCGGTTGGCTGCGGAACTGCAGGTCGAAGCGGTTCGAGGCGATTTGGTTCAACTCGGCTTCCGCCACGTCCGGGGCCAGGTTCTGCATAACCAGATTCGTCAGGCGGTCGAGATCGGTTTCCAGCGTGAGGCTCACGTTGGTGAGGCCGGCGCCGGTGTTCAGGAACAACGGCACCGAGCCGCTCTGGCCAGCCAGCAGGTTGGTCGTGCCAAAGCTCAACGCAAAGTCGGGCCGGGTGTCGCGCACGATCACCGTGAAGGTCTGCGTGGCGCTCAAGGCCGGCGTGCCGCTGTCGGTGACAATGACCGCGAACTGGTTGGTCGTACCGCCTTGATAATCCGCCGGTCGCCAGGTGAAGACCCCGGTCGCCGCGTGCAGGCTGGCTCCGGCGGGCGTGCCGCCGGCCAGGGTGAAGGTGAGCGCCTGCGCGGGCAAATCCGGGTCGGTGGCCCGGTTGGTGAAGGTGACCAGTTGGCCCTCCGCCACGTTGAAATTGCCCACCGCCGCCAGCGTGGGACGCGTGTTCACTTCGTTGATCACCACCATGACCCTGCCGGTGGCGCTCTGGCTGGGCGTGCCGTTGTCGCGCACGACCACGGTGAACCAGTTCGTGCTTGGCCCCGTGAGCTCGCTCGTGCTCCACGTGATGACGCCGGTGGCGGGATTGATGAGCGCGCCCGATGGCGTGCCGGGGGCGAGGCTGAAGGTCAGCGTCTGCGCGGGCTCATCCGCGTCGGTCGTGACGTTCGTGATCACAACCGTGGCCCCCTCGTCTGCCGTGATCGGTCCCAAGAGCACGAGGACCGGAGCGGCGTTGCTGCGGCTGACAAGGGTTTCCGCGTCCGGTGTTGCCGGCGGCTCCTCGCGGTTGCCGGCGGCGTCGGTGGCGATGCTGTAGAACGCGTAGCGGCTGCCGAGCGCGCCCGGATAGACGGTGCCGCGCAGCGTCGTGCGTTGGAGCCACGGCACGAACGGCCCGCCATCCGCGCTCACGAAGATGTCGAAGTGGGCCAGTCCGCTGCCGTTGGCGTCGTCCGCGCCGGACCAACTCAGCGGAATCTGCGCGTAACTGTTCGGCGGCAGCGCGGCGACCAGACTGGCGGGCGCGGTCGTATCAGGCGCGGGTGGGATGACGTAATGCAGCGTGTAGCGGCCCGGGCTGTTGAAGTCGAGCAGGTGCAGGAGGTGCTCCTGAAGGGGTCGTTTGCCCAGGCCGACAAAGGTCCGGTCCGTCGTCCAGACGTTGGTGTTGAAGTAGATCTCCCGTCCATCGGAGCGCACCACGCGGGCCAGTCGGAACTGGCCATTACCCGGCTCCGGCACGCGCAAATAAGCCCAGCCACTTGGCAGCGCGGCAGTCAATTCAACCTGGAGGTCGTTTTCGCTGGGCGGGCCGTCCATCACGGCTTCTTGCACCACGGCGACGGTGTTTGTCGTGCCGTCGCTCAGGTAGAGCGTGTCGGGCAGGTCCTGCGCGTCGGGCACTTCGTTCACCAGGAAGTCCGGCCGGCCATCCTCGAACGGCGCGGGCGCTTGCACGAGGCGGATCATCTCGTGAATGGTGACCTCCTCGATGAGCGACAGTTTCTTGTTCCCCAGCGAATCGAGATGCTCGAAGGTCGCCTTGTAGTCCGTGAACAACCCTTGCAACGTCGAAGTGAGCAACCAGCGTCCGATCTTGCGCTGGCCGGCGCCGATGTTGCCCAGGTTCACGGTGAGCGACGGCGTCATGGCCTGGCCTTCGACTTCGCTGGCGATGATCTTGAAGTCCACCAGCAGCCCCTTTTCGTTCTCGATGATCTCCGGCTGGGCGGAAGTGATGCGCAGGTTGCGCGCCTCCCCGAAGCCGCGGTTGGCCACCATCACCGCGAGGCTGAACGGCACGCTCGGCTCGACCACGTCCGTAAACGGATCATCCGCAAACACGTCGCGCTGGTGGAAATACTTCACCACAAGCCGCGGGTTCGGATGGACCGTGATCGCCTCCGCCGAGAGCGGCACGTAAATCTGCACGCCCTGCTGCCGGTAGCGTAGGACGCCGCTGACGTAATACACCGTTGACGTTTGCGGGGCCGCATCGGAGGTCGGGATGATCGTATAAGCCGCGCTGGCGGTGATGCCCGCGCCGATCACGCCCGTGCCGTCCACCGCTTGGAGGTTCACCAACTCCGGCGCGCGGATGCCAAACAGCTCGTTGACGGCCTGCCCGGCGGCGTTCAGCACCACCACTTCCACGGCCACATCCGTCAACGCGTCGCCGGTTTGATTCTCCACTTCGAGCGTGGCTTTGAAGGCGTCCCGCGAAATCACCGCCTCTTGGTTGAGCCGGAGCTTGACGTGCCCACAGACGCCGCCGGAAGAACCGCCACTCAATTCTTGGCGAACCGCCTGAAGCGCTTGCTGCACCCCGGCGATCGGGTCGGAGAAGCCCTCCGCCTGATCGGCCTCGATCCCCGCCACAGCCGCCAGCAGGGCGTTCGTAAACACATCGCGGGCGATGAAGTCCGTGCTCCAACCCGCCGGCACGTCGGCCAGGTTGCGGATGCCCTGCGCGTCGTAAACCACCGTGCGATTCCAGCGATCGAGGAACGTGGTAAGATTCGTTTCAGCGAGGCCGTCCGGTTTCGGCAAGGCGAGCAACTGGGCGCGTTCCGCCGGGGCGATGCTCACGCCCGCTTCCGACCCGGACGCGGTGCGCGCGCGGAAGGCGTCCAGCCAGACGCTGAAGTTGGTCCCTTGTCCGGCGTGGAACCAGGCCGCGTCGCCCGTCAACGCATACCAACTATTAACGACCGCGACCAACCGCCCGGCGTGCAGTCGCACATTCTGCATGCTTGCCGGCCAGTGGCTCGAATCGCCAGTGTCCTTCGGTGATTGCGAGAGGACCGATGTTTTCGGTTTGTTGGTGCTCCCGGGTTTGAACAACCCGCCCAATCCGGGCCCCCCACACGATTGCAGGAGGCTGTCCACGCAACCGATGGCGGTCAGCGCCGTGCCGACAAAGGGGATTTCCTTCCCGGCCGCCGCCAGGCAGTCGGAGATCGCTCCGGCGCAGCCCAGCACACTCGGCTCGCTAACGCAGTCCTTGGTGTTCTTCGTGCAATTGACCACGTCAGGAATCGGCAGCAGCACGTCCAGCGCGCAACCGGCGAGGGCGCCGACGATGTCCCACGTGCAAGGGTCGCATTGCCAGGGAATGCCCTGATCGGGCTGCGGGGCCGGGTTCCAGACGACCTGCGTTCGGGGGCCGCTGGGCACAGGCGGTTGCGTCGGCTGAGGCGTGCCAGCGCCGGGGGACGTCGCTCCGCCCGGCGGGTAGCGCGTCGGCCCGATGAACCCATACACCCACGTGGGAATGCTGGGCGGCGTGGGCGGCGGTTTTGGCGGCGGGCATTGCTTGTCGTCGTGCAACCACGCTTTGACTTCCTTGCGATTGCGGTACTGCCGGCAGAGCACTTCATACAGAGCTTTCGTCCAGGACCAACAATCCTCATCGCCGCCACGCGCGCCACGCAGGCCGGGCGCGGTTCGCTCCGCCACGACCGGGATGACGAGCGAAGTCATGGCCGGGAGTGTGCCGACTTGTTCAATCAACGGCGTGAACCGCCAACCCGCCAGTTCGCCGATCTGGAATTCCACGTTCTCCGCGGCGATCAGGCCGTGATTTTGCAGTGTGAACTGGAGTTGCACAACGCTGTTCGTCTCGTCGCTCAGGTCCACCAGCGCCGGCTCCAGCGTGACGACCGGCATCGGCACGTAGGTTTCGAACTCTGTCTCAATGACGATGCGCGTGCGATCCTCGACCTCCGTGGGCACGACCGTCCAGGTGTAGCGCACGGCCTGGCGCGCGAGGAAAGCGTCCACCGTGTTGGTTTGTCCCGGTTCGAGAAACAAAGTGGCGCGATAGGCCGAATGCTGCGGCGCGGTGACCTCGATGGCGTAATAGGATTCGAGCAAGTTGGTCAGCCGCACCTGGCCCTGCGCATCCGTGAGCCACGCCCCCAGCCGGGCGCCGGTCAGGGAATCGGTAACGGTCACCGTGGCGTTGGTGACTTTCGGTTCGCCTTCGGCGTAGAACGTGTATTCGTCGGTCGCAGCGACGAGCAGGTCGCCGCGCGCGTCGGACAGGATGCGAAACTCGAGCGGCACGCCCAAGCTGGCGCTCGTGCAGTCGAGCACCAGCGTCCCGCGATGCACGCCGAGGGTCACCTCGTTGGGCGGCGTCAGCACCAAGCTCACGCGGTTCGTCTCGCCCGGCGCGAGCGTGGGCAGCGGATTCGTGCTGGCAAGCTGCATCCACGCCACCGGCGGTAGCGAGACGGTGATCGGGCCGGACGCCAAGCCGCCCTGGTTGACGACATCGAACTCGACGACACGCTGCCGACCGCGGGTCAACCCCGCCCGTAGCGAATCAGGGTCCGCCACCAAGCGCGCCCGCAGCGGTTCAACCGTGACGTAGAGCGGCACATTGACCGTCGCGCCTTCCGCGCTGGTGACGCGGGCGTTCACCATGCCGCTGAGGAGGGACGCGTCGTTGGCGGTGATCGTGTAACCCAGGGTGATCGTTCCGCTGCCGGGCAACGCCCTGCCATTGTCCACGCTCAGAGCCACCGTGAGATTGGCGGGCTGATCCACGACGCTCGCCGTCAGTCCGCTCAATGGCAGTTCGCCGAGGTTAACCAACTGCACCGACCCGCTGACGGTTCCCAGTTCGGCCACCGCCACAGAAGCCCAAGCCGGGTTGGCGCGGAAACCCAACAGATCGAAGCTGTCTTGCACGGCAGCGGTGCTCACCCCGGGGTGCGTGGCCCCGAGGGTGTAGCGCCCCGCCTCGCTCGCGTGGGGCTGGAAAGTCGTCGCGAAGTTCCCGTCGGCGTCCGTCATCGCCGCGTAAACGCGCGTGGCGCCGCGCAGGGTGACATGCAAATGCACCAGCGCGCTCGCCGCCGGCAGGTTGTTCGTTCGGAACGCCCGTCCGCGCAACGGCACCGGCGTCCCGGCCATTGCGGCCGTCACCTCCGTCTCGACGGTGGCCTGGTAGGGCGCTTGCACCTCGATGGGCGCGGCGGACACCGTCGTGTTGTTGTCTTCGAGCGTCTCGGCAACCGCGCCGCCCACGTCGGTGCTCACGACGATCCAGTATTGGCCGACGGCTAGCGGCGCGCGGGTGCGGAACGTCTGGCCGAAGGACTGTCCGACGGGCAGCGTGCCGGAGAAGACGTATTCTCCGAGGAACAAGTCATCGCCCACAACCGGGTCGCGGCTCAGGAAGACGCGCGTGGTCCAACTGGATTGCGCCGGGCCGAGACCCTGGTTCATGACCCGGCAGCCGATGTCGAAATACGCCTCGGCGTCCACGGCAGCCGGCACGGTGAGGCTCTCGACAAAGAGGTCCGGCAGGTCCGTGTCCGAGACGACCAGTGTATCGGCGCCGCTCACGTAGCCGGCGGCGGCGGCGGTGATGGTGACGGTTTGGTTGCCGTCGGGCTGGTTGTCGCTCACGCTGCTGACGGTGAACGTCGCGGAGTTTCGTCCATCCGCGATGGTGACTTCCGGCGGCACCGTGGCTTCGGTGGGGTCGCTGCTGGCGAGCGCAACCACCAGCGCGCCGGTGGTGCCGGTGTTGCGGAGGACGGTGCCGGTGGTGGCTTGCGGCAACCCTTCGGCCACGAGCTTCCGCGCGAGAATCACCCGCAGGGCCGGGCTTTCATCATCAGTCACCGTCACGACCGCTGGCTGGCCCGCCGCCAACCGCGCGCCGGAGCCGGACGCGGTGATCCACGGCGTCAGCGTGACCGTCTGCGGGCCGTCCAGGTCCGTGTCATCCACGGCGGCGATCAGGAACGAAGCGGAGGCCTGGCCCGCCGGAATCACCACGCGTGGCGGCAGCAATACTTCCGAAGGATCGCTGCTGACCAGGTCCACGACCAAGACCCAATCGCCCACCGGTTCGCGCGTCACCGTGCCGCGGGTGGCCTGCGGTCCGGCGGCCTCACTGAAGGTGGAGTTGGCCACGGTGAGCGTCACGTTGGCCATGTCGTTGTCGAGCACGGTCAACTCGGCGTCCGCGCCTTGGAAGCCGTTGGCGGCGGCGCTGACGAGGGCGAGGAGGGAACCGAGCACCTGGTTGTCATTCACGGCTTGCACGGGGAACGCGGCGCTCCACTCGCCGGCGGGAATTGTCACCGTCTCCGGCACGGCGAGCCGGCTCGGGCTGGAACTGAGCAGCGTCACCACAAGCGGCGCGTTCGTGCCGTAATCGCGCGTGACCGTGGCGGTGGCGAACTGGCCTTCGAGCACCACGTCGGCGCCAAGGCTCAGCGTCAACCGCGGCACGTCCGCGTCGAGCACGGTGACTTGAGCGCGGGCGCCGGTGTAGCCGGACGCGGCGGCGTCAAGCGCCACCGGTTGCGGCCCATCCACGAGGCCGTCCGGCAACGCTCGCAGCGGGAACCCCATCGCGGCCTGGCCGGCGGGAATGATCACTTCGCCGGGCACGGCCAGTTCGCTGGGATCGCCGTTGATCAGCGTGACGATGAGCGGCTGCGCGCGGTCCCCGTTGCGGCTGACCTCGGCGGTGATGGCGGGAGCGCCTTCGCGGAGTTGAAGCGCCGGCACGGAGAGCGTCAGCAGCGCGGGCACCGCCGTGCCGCCATCGCTGGCCCCGATGTTGTTGGCCTCGTTCTCCTCGATCACTTCGCCGCGGCCGTCCGTCTGAACGAAGAACCAGAGCGTCCCCGCCAGCAGATCAGGCGGCACGGTACACTGCTGCGTGCGTACCACGAACTCGGCCGGCGCGAGCGTGTTGGTGAAGGCCAACTCGGTCAGCGTGCGCAGCCCCTGAAGCGCGTTCGAGGTCGAGAGCTTCTCGCGCCAGGAACCGGTCACCGTGGCGGCGCCGCGATTCGTCACGCCCCAAATCAACTCCAAGGTCTGGCCGGGGGTCGCCGCCGGCGGCGCGCCGAGGCCACCTACCACGAGATCGGGCAACGGCGGCAGGCTGAGCGTGAGCGGCAATGATCGGAGATTGTTCTGCTCGCTGGCTTCGGACTGCGCGTTGAACGCGTCGGCCACGGCGATGAGGAAGTAGCCGCCGGGCGTGGAGGCAGCCGTCAACGGCAAGGTGACGGTCTGCGTGTTCGTGTAGCTGTCTCCGGCGGCGAGGGTCGTGGGCGCGAGCGTCGTGAGCAAGGGGGCGGCGCCCGCGATCGAGTTGCTCTGCGCCGAGAGGTAGAGCCGGTCGCTCCACGCGGCGCCCGCCTCCGCGGTGCCGGCGTTGCGGACCGCCCAGACGACCGGGAACGCCTCGCCGAAATGGGCCGTGCTCGGCGCGGCGAGGTGGCTCACTTCGAGATCGGGAGCGAGAATCTGGACCGCCTGCGTCGCAACAAGGACGTTGTTCCCTTCCTCGGCCTCGGCGACTTGCTGCGCGGAGTCGGTGGTGAGCGCGAGCCAGTATTGGCCCGCCATGCCGGTGGGAATGATGACGGCGTTCGTCGCGGTCAGCGCGGCGGCCACGGGCAGGCTGTTGGTCCACGACCACTGCGCCAGCACCTGCGCCACGCCACTGGTGGGCGTGTTCCAGAGTTCCAACTTCTGCGTCCACGGCGCCAGGGCCGGCGCCGTGCCCAGGTTGCGCAGCGTGGACACGATTGAGATTGGCTGCCCGGCGATGGCAGTGGGCGGCGCGCTCACATCCACCGCCAGCAAGTCGGGCAGGCTGAGCGTCCACGTGGCGCTGAACACGTCCAGCGTCGGCGTGCCGTTCGTGCCATCGGCGTTTTGGTCCATCCAGTTTCCCGCCACATCCGCGATCTGCGGGCCGACGGTGAGCGCGTAATCGCCGTTCACCCGCTGGGCCGGGAAGGTGACGCGGAAGCGGTTGCCCGCCAGCGCCGAAACTCCGCTGCTGGCCACGGGACCGGCCGGCCCGACGAGCGACGCGTCAACCGGGGTGAACGTGTCGGCGTGCATGGCGGAATCGAAGGTGAGTTCCACCTGGCTGAGCAGTTGGTTGACGGTGCTGTCCGCTGCCGGCGTGAGCGCAACCACGCGCGGGCCCTGCGTGTCAATCGTGACAGCGAGGGTGTTCGTCACCGGATCGCCCCGGAGCGGCACGAAGCGGGCGGTGATGACGCGCACGCCGTCCGCCAACGCGGGCGACGTGGCGGTGTAACTGCCGGCGGCGAGGTTGGTCAACACTTGCTCGGGCGCGGCGTCGCCGGTGAAGTCCACTTCCACACTGCCGCGTTTGTTGACGGTGCAATCCACGGTGGGCGTCGTGTTCATTGTGATGCGGTCGCCGTTGGATTGGCCGGTGTCGCTGCCGGCCTGGAGCCCCAGAGTGACCGCCGGCGGGACGAAGAGCACCGTTATTTGGACCGACGCGCTGTCGGCCTGACCGAGGCTGTCGCCGGCCAGCACGCTGAGGACATGCGTGCCGGGCGAAAGCGTGGCGACGGTGAATTCGCGATTCGTGCCCAGCGCGCCGTCGCGATCCGAACTCCACTGGAAACTGAACGGTGCGAGTCCCCCGATGGGCTGGGCGCGCAACTGAATGGCCACTTCTTCGTTGAACTGGCTGCCGTCCGCCGGTTGGGCAATCTCGACCCGGAAGCCCGTGCTGCCTTGGAACGTGGAAGTAATGCCGGGCAAGTTGGTGTTGCCGCCGTACCATCCCGCGCCGTAGAGGATGAGACCATTGGGTTGCAGCCCAAACGGCGCCTGGCCCATGCCGTAGTCCGCCGGTAGGGAGGTGCCCAGGTTGTTCGGATAGGTCATCAGCGGGCTGCCCGGGTCCACCTGGATCGAGGGTTCGATAAACTCGTCGCGGAAGGGTCGAAGGCCGAGATGGTCGTTGAGGCTGCTCATGCCGAAGAGGAAAAAGCTGAAATCGGTGGCCAACACCAGACCGCCGCCGGCCCGCTTGAGGTTTTCGTAGTAGTTCTCGGTCAACCGCAGCCCTTCGCTTTGCCAGCGGTCATTCCGATACGACGCGTGGCTGCGGGCATCACAGACCAGAGCCCGCGCACTCCGGTTCGTGAACCAATCGGCGATCGCCTGCCAGTCGGCGGGGTAATCGTCGGGTGACCAGGACCAGTCGAGGACCCAGACTTGCTCGTAGCTGTTGGTCGCAAGGCGGGCGGCGACCTGTCCATTCACGGTGAGGTCCACGAACTCCGCCATCGCCCCGGCATTAGTCAGCGCGTGGTAGCATTTGTAAGCCTCGGCATCCACGTAGGCATACGCGTGTAGAAACACGAGCAACACCCGCTGCTCGGGCGGTTCAACCATGAGAGTCATCATCGCGCTGTTGTTCGCCGGATTCGGATCCACTTCGCCTGCGGCCACGCTTGCGGTGTTCGTCAACGGGCCAAACGCCGTCGGCGTGACCGTGATCGTGACCGTGGCCCAACCGCCGTTCGTGAGAATGCCCAACTTGGCCGTGACTCCCTGGCCGGAGTGAGTGGCGCTGCCCTGGCTGGCCACGGCGGAAACGAACGCCATGGACGCCGGCAGCGGATCCGTGACCGTGACATTCGAGGCCTCGCCCGGTCCGGCGTTCGTTACCGTGAGGGTGAAGACGAGATTGCTGCCCACCACGCCCGGTTGCGGGGCGGCGGTCATCGCGATCTTCAGGTCGGTGGCCAGACACAACCCACCACCCGCGGTATGCAGTTGGGCAATCTCCGCCGCGGAAAGGGCACGGTTGTAGATGCGCACATCGTCAATCCAGCCATCAAAACAGACATTGCCATTGTCGTCCCCGCTGATGCGAAGGCGGGACGCGCTGTTCACCATCGCTCGGGGGCCGATGACGTTCGTCACCACCGGCAGGCCGTTGAAGTACAGCACTTCGGCGTTTTGATCGTAGGTGAAAGCGACGTGCATCCAGACGTTGGTGGGCAGCGCGGGGGTAAAGGTGTAGCCGATCCAGTAGCCGTCCTGCCAGCTCTGTCCGGGGCTGTTGAAAGTGCCTGCGAGCCCTGAGCTGTCGGGGGAAAGCCCGAGTACGAACTGGTAGCCATTGTTACCGCCCGCCCCGCCAATTTTGGAAACGATGCCGCGGCCCGGACCGTGCGGATCGTTACTGTTGACCGCCAAGTTGACCCACGCCTCGATCGTAAACTGGTTCGAGAGGTCCAGGCTGCTGGAGTCAGGCACGATCACGGAGTCCGGCCAGCCGTGGAACCGAAAGGCCTGTCCGACGCGGCCCGGCTCGTAAGTGACAGCGCCTTCGATGGTGCCGTGGTTGACACCCAACACGTCATTGGCGTTGCCCTCGGCGTTCCACCAACTGATCAAGCCCGCCGGCGGCGGCAAACACTCCGGTTCGCCAAGAACGCGCAAAGTCATGGCGTTGTTAGTGCGGGTGACCTCCCAAGACAAGCCGGGGGAAAGCGGCGGCAGCTCCGTGGAGGCGAAGTCTCCGGCGAGCGGACTGGCGGAGAGGAACGGAAACGCGCTGCCGGTCAGGGGCCGATACTCGCCCGCAAAGCCCACCCGCAACGCGCCCCCCAGCGTCCCGCTGCCCGTGGTCGTCCAACGGCCAAACTGCGTGCCCGGGCTCGTGCCAGCGAGGAGGAGTTCAACCACGCCCGAGTCGCCTTGGGTAAAACGCCAGTCCCCGCCAACCAGCCCGCCCGGCGTGCCGAGCGCCAGGGTGCCGTCGTTCGTGAATGCGGCATTGTAGCTCGTGTAGTAGCGGTTGAGCAGCGTGCTGCCAGCAATCGTGAATAGACCGGAGGCGCGGTTGTGAATCGTGGCGGGACCATAGTGGCAGTTGCCCTTCAAGGCCCCTCCCGTCCAAGTGACGCTGCCGTAGTTGTGCAACGCGGCGTTGTCGGCAAACCACTTGTCGCTTCCGCCGCTGAGCCGTGCGTTCGCCCCGTTGGTCAACGTGAGGGTGCCGCTCAGCGAACCGCCACTCCATTCCCAAAGTCCGTTGTTCAGCGTGGCGATGCGCCCTGCGGCACTCGAGTTCAGGGTGCCGCCCAGCATTTGGAATGAAGCGCCTTCCAGCGTCAACAGACCCGCGAGCGTGATCGTGTCACCCGTCTGCCGCACCAATCCCGCCCCGGTGAAACGCCCGCCATCGGCCAGCGTCACCGGCGAATTGAGGTCCATGCTGCCGGCTTCCACGCGGAGTTCGCCCTGCTGGTTCAACCAGAGGTTGTTGATCGAAACCGTTCCGGCGCTGGACTTGCGCAGCAGCGCGCCCGGCGCGTTCACGAAATGGAAGGGCTGGCTGCCGTAATAGCGCGCGAACGGCGTGCCGTCCGCCGCGAGGTGAAACACGGCGTTGCTGTGGTTCATCACCGTGGCCGGGCCGTAGCGGGTGTTGCCGCGCAACAACCCGCCGGTCCAAGTGACCGTGCCGTAGTTGTGCAGTTCGGCATTGTCCGCCAGCCACTTGTCACTCCCGCTGCTCAGTTCCGCCGTCGCGCCGTTGGTCAGCGTGAACCGACCGCCAATCCACCCGCTGCTCCACGTGAACCGGCCCGCCGCGATCAGGCCGTTCCCGTCCAACGTCCCGCCCGCCAGTTGCAGCACCCCCGGAGAATCCGCCCGCCCGTGCGTTACCACCCCGTTCGCCGTCACCGTGCCCGCCGTCACCTGATAGCCGCCTTCTCCCGTCAGCCGCGTCCCGTCCGCCAACGTGTGCGTCCCGCCACTGAACACCAGCCATCCCCCCGCCTGATTCGTGAACACCCCGCCGCTCGTTCCCCCCGCGTTCCACCGCAGCGTCCCCTGCTCCACCGCCACCACCCCCGCGTTCTCCAGCCGCCAGTTGCCCGTGATGTCACCACTCCCTCCCTTCACCAACACCGCCCCCGCCTCCACAATGAACCGCCCGTCCACCGACGCATAGTACCGCGTCAGCCCCGCCCCGCCATTCACCACAAACCGCGACCCCGCCCCATTCCGAATCGTCGCGCCCCCGTAATGCGTGTTGCCCCGCAACTCCCCGCCCGTCCACGTGAGCTCCCCGCAGTT
>CAZJTM010000017.1:0-4731 GCA_964548925.1 uncultured Verrucomicrobiota bacterium
CGAGAAATTGCGGGGCGGAGATCGGAAGCCCAAGGCTATTGGGAGGTCGCCCGTGACAATGATTGGTTCGGACACCCAACTATTGGCGAACAGGCACTTCGGGAAGAATTCGCCCGCGATTCGCTTGAGAATCTCCTCTTTAGCCTGGTGCTTTTCTACCAAACGCATGGCGCTTGGCCGGAGCGGATCGTGGTGGTTGGCTGGGAATTCAAGAGAGAACGCTACGATCTGCACAGGCAAGCCATCAAGTGGCCAAGCGATAGATTCGAGTATGTGGGGGCGAACAACCCACAGGGAAAGGCGATGGAGATGGCCGAGGCTGGCGAAAAACGGAAACTCAATGCCGTTCGTTCGGACGCCTTCCTGGCGGGACCGGAATGGGCCGGCCAGAGAGAATTCAGAGATCCTTTTCAAAGAGGAAATCCCTACCGGGGAGTTCATCCCTCGTTGGATGCTCTCTTCGACATCATGGCCACCCACGCCCTGCGGGCAAAGATGCCATGGTGACTACCTGGGAATGCTCGGTTCCGCCGTGCTGTGACGGACATCCTGTCCACGGAGAAACGGCGTCACAAGAACAGCCGATGGTTTCTGTTGAGAATAGGCTTGTGGAGTCACTCGAGAATTGTCACAAAAACAGGGCAGTTTTTGTTACAGACGATCGGTGGATGTAGACGTGCAAACCATTGATAGCAAAATAAAAAGCCGCATCTACGGTAATGGTAGGGGTTGGGTGTTTTCCCCAAGCCAGTTTTTGGACTTGGGAAATCGTTCAGCCGTGGGAGTGGCTTTGCACCGGCTGACAAAGGGGGGGACTATACGCCGGTTGACCCGAGGCCTGTATGACTACCCGAAGCAGCACACGACCTTTGGCCTGCTGGCTCCCAGTCCAGATGCGGTAGCCGAGGCACTGGCGGGTAAGCATGCCACCCGACTCCAACCGTCCGGCGCATATGCGGCGAACTTGCTGGGGCTTTCGGATCAGGTTCCGGCGAAGGTCGTGTTCCTGACGGACGGAGCCGCGCGCCAGGTGAAAATCGGACGGCAGGAGATCAGCCTCAAACAGACTTCCCCCCGCAACATGGCAACAGCCGGTCGGTTGAGCGGGTTGATCATCCAGGCGTTGCGCTATATCGGCAGGGATCACGTGGACGACAAGACGCTGGCGCGATTGAAACAGAAACTGAGCGATGCGGACGTCAAATCGCTAAAGAAAGATCTGACCTACGCACCAGCCTGGATCGGAGACATTTTGCGGAGACTGGCGAAAGTAAATTGAGCCATGGATGCCTTTGCCCAATCGAGTTCAGCAGATCGCGGCGCGGCGTTCGTTCAAACTGCGGCGGCACGGCAGATGAGCCCCGCGATTGTCGAAAAGGACTTCTGGGTGTGTTGGACTCTGAAGCAGTTGTTCGGTTTGCCCCAAATAGGAGATCACTTGATTTTCAAGGGCGGCACGTCGCTGTCGAAAGTGTTCAAGGTGATCGAACGATTCTCGGAAGACATTGACGTTTCGATTGACCGGGGCTGGCTCGGATTCGGCGGTGCGAACGAACCGGAAGCCGGGGCAAGCAATAAGGAACGGCAACGCCGGATTGATGCGCTTAAGGTGGCCTGTCAGCAGAAGATTGCCAATGAGTTAAAGCCGGCCCTGGAGGGAGTCATTGCGGCGAAAGTGCGCAAGGACGACCAGTGGCGGTTGCATTCGGATGCCACCGACCCGGACCAGCAAACGCTTCTGTTTGATTACCCTTCGGTGATGTCGACAGCGAAATCCGGTTACGTCCGGCAGACAGTGAAGATCGAGATGGGAGCGCGGGCCGATCATTGGCCATGCGAGACCAAGCTGATTACGCCGTATGTTGGCGAGGAGTTTCCCCATGCCTTTCAAACACCGAATGCTGAAGTGAAAGTGTTGTCGGCAGAGAGGACTTTTTGGGAAAAGGCGACCATTCTGCACGCGGAATTTCACCGTCCTGTCGAGAAGGCGATGCCAGATCGATTCTCCCGGCACTATTGTGACTTCCACGAAATGGTTCGCAGAGGCGTGGCGACGTCGGCTGTGGGGAAGTTGGATTTGCTGGCGCGAGTTGCTCAACACAAGAGTCTGTTCTTCCGATCGTCGTGGGCCAAGTATGACGAAGCTGCCAAAGGCACCCTCCGCATCGCTCCTCCGGAGCACCGATTGAGAGCGTTGCAGGAAGACTACAGGAAGATGCAGCAAATGTTCTTTGGCGAACCCCCGACTTTCGACACCATCTTGTCGCGGCTCAGAGAGTGGGAGACGGAGTTCAATCAGACATAGCCATGGCCATCACAAATCACGAACGGATTGGGAAAGCGCTCGAAATCCTGAACAGAGGGTTGCGGCCTTTCGTGGAACGTGAGCTGAAGAATACCTACCAAGCGAACTGGTTTGAGGAGACAAAGCAATGCTTGGAAGGCACCCAGCTCAAGCTCGGGAAGAATGCCGACGAACCCGAATGGGAAGCCGCGTCACTCCTTGTGGTGATGTGGAATCAGTGGAACGAGGTCTTCAAGAAGACCCTCGGTCATGCCGAACGCACGCTGGTAAGCGAATTGCGTGAGGTGCGCAACAAGTGGGCACATCAAAGACCATTCTCAACAGATGATGCTTACCGGGCGCTCGACAGCATGGCCCGCCTGCTCACTGCTGTCAGTGCCTCGAAAGAGGCGGAAGAGACAGAGCGCAACAAGACCGAGTTGCTGCGACTGAAATTTGACGAACAAGCGCGTCATGAGAAGCGAAAGGCGGCGAGCACGGCCATCGAAAGCCAGCCTGTGGCGGGCTTGAAACCGTGGCGCGAAATCGTGACGCCGCATCCTGACGTGGCGTCGGGCCGCTATCAACAAGCGGAGTTCGCCGCGGACCTTTGGCAGGTTTACAAGGGACTTGGCAGCGATGAATACCGGAATGCCGTGGAATTCTTCCGTCGCACCTACCTGACGGCGGGCTTGAGGGACCTGCTTGTACGTGGTCTATTGCGGTTGAACGGTCAGGGCGGTGATCCCGTCGTGGAGCTGCAAACCAACTTTGGCGGGGGCAAGACACACTCAATGCTGGCGCTGTTTCACATGCTCTCCGGAACCCGGAAAGAGGAGTTGGTGGGGTTGGAACCGGTATTCGCCGAGGCCAAGGTAAGCCCGCCGGACAAAATCCGGCGTGTCGTCATCGTTGGAAATCGCATTTCGCCCGGTCAGCCCGAAAAGAAGGACGATGGAACCGTGGTGCGCACGCTCTGGGGTGAACTCGCGTGGCAACTCGGTGGCAAGGACGGCTACACAATGGTCAAGGAGGCGGATGAGACCGCGACCAATCCCGGAGACGCACTGGGCAAGCTGCTGCGAAAGTACTCCCCGTGCCTGATTCTGATAGACGAATGGGTGGCTTACGCCAGGCAATTGCACGACACGAACGATCTGCCGGGTGGAGACTTCGAGACCCAGTTCACCTTTGCGCAGACGCTGAGCGAAGAGATGAAGTCTGCCAAGCAGGCGTTGCTCGTGGTCAGCATTCCGGCTTCCTCAGAAGGGGAAGGTGCGTCCCCATCAGCCGGCGTGCATGATGAAGAAGTGGGTGGAGCCAAAGGCCGCGAGGCTTTGGCACGGTTGCGGAACGTTTTCCAGCGCATCGCCACCCAGTGGCGTCCGGCCAGTTCCGAGGAGAGCTACGAGATCGTGCGACGACGCCTGTTCCAGCCGATCACCGACCCACAGATGTTCGTTCAGCGCGACCGGGTGGCGAAGGAGTTCTGTGATCTGTATCGGAGCCAACATCAGGAATTCCCACCCGAGTGCCGCGAGGCGGACTACGAGCGCAAACTCAAGGCGGCGTATCCGGTCCATCCAGAAGTTTTCGACCGGCTGTATCAGGATTGGGCCGGACTGGTGAAATTCCAGCGCACGCGCGGTGTATTGCGCTTGATGGCTTCGGTGATTCACAAGCTTTGGGAACGCGATGATAAGAGTGTGCTCATCCTGCCGGCTTCTCTCCCCGTGGATGACATCCATGTGCAGTCCGAATTGACCCGCTATCTTTCGGATGGATGGGACACGGTGATTGAGAAGGATGTCGACGGCGAGAATTCCCTGCCACTCAAGGTGGACCGTGAAAAGCCGAACTTGGGCAGGTTTTCCGCCGCGCGGCGCGTGGCGCGGAGCGTCTTCCTTGGTTCGGCCCCGACTCCCCATGCTGCGAACAAGGGCACTGAAGATCGTCGGTTGAAGTTGGGTTGCGTTCAGCCGGGAGAATCGCCAGCCATTTTCGGCGACGCGCTACGGCATCTGGCTCATACCGCCACCTACCTGTATCAGGATGGCAATCGTTACTGGTATTCCACCCAGCCGACTGTAACCAAACTGGCGGATGACCGAGCGGAACAGTTGAACCGTGAACCAGAGAAGGTGACCGAGGAGATTCGCCAGCGCGTTCGGGAGGAACTCAGAAATCGAGGTGACTTCGCAAAGGTGCATCCTTTTGCCAAAAGCGGCGAAGTGCCGGATGAGACAGAGGCGCGGCTTGTGGTTCTCGATCTGGACGCTCCATACGCCAAGGATCCCACCAATCCGGCAGTTGCGGCGGCGGAAGGAATCTTCAACAACCGAGGGAACAGTCCGCGGCTTTACCGGAACACCCTGGTCTTTCTCGCGGCAGACCGGGCTCGGCTCGAAGAGTTGCTGCAAGCTGCGCGATATTACCTCGCATGGGAG
>CAZJTM010000017.1:4741-49707 GCA_964548925.1 uncultured Verrucomicrobiota bacterium
CATTGATCATGACCGGGAGAAGTTGAATTTGGACAATCACCAATCCAGGCAGGCCGCCACACAGAAACAGAACTGGAATCAGACTGTGGGCGCACGGATTTCGGAAACGTTTCAGTGGCTACTCGTCCCCACACAACCGAACCCGCAGTCGAATCTGGAGTGGATGCCGCTGCGATTGAGCGGCCAGGACGCGCTGGCAGTGAGAGCCACCAAGAAGCTCAGAAGCGAAAGCCAGATGGTGACGCAGTATGCTTCGAGTCTGTTGCGTGGTGATCTGGACAAGATTCCCCTCTGGCGCGGAGAACATGTCGCGATCAAGCAATTGGCCGAGGATTACGCTCGATATTTGTATCTGCAACGCGTGCGCGGCCCGGAAGTCATCTTTGCGGCGATCCGCGATGGACTCGGGCTCATGATGTGGGCCACGGAGACGTTTGCGTATGCCGAGTCCTGGGATGAGGCCAAGAAGCGCTATGTTGGTTTGCAGGGCGGGAAAATGATCACTGTGACGCCGGACAGCACTGGGGTGCTCGTCAAAGCCGATGTTGCCGCCAAGCAAATGGAGGTGGAGAAGCCAGCCGCGGAGACCACGGCGGCAAAACCAGGCCAGGGGACTGCAGGAGCAACGCCTGGCTTGCCACCCACACCGACAGGCCAAGGCACTCCGCCGCCTGGTCCTCCGGTGCTGAAACGCTTCCACGCGACCGTTACCTTGGATTCATCACGAATCGGCCGGGATGCGGGTCGAATCGCAGAAGAGGTCGTGCAACATCTGGCCTTGTTGCCTGGGGCGAAAGTGGAAGTCGTTTTGGAAATTCAAGCCGAATTGCCCGAAGGGGCGCCAGAAATTGTGGTTCGCACTGTGACCGAAAACTGCCGAACGTTGAAATTCAGCAGTCAGGGATTCGAGAACGAATAGCGCTTGAGCGAAGTTCCGGGGACACCATGACCGAGCGGGCAACGAGGAATTTGTTGAGCGAGCGACTGGCGGGAGTCCTGCCTTCGACTTTCTTTCGCCCCTTGGCACGTCCGTCCGCCCCCGTTTACATAGACTGCGCCGACCGACTGGCCGAAAGTGCGGATGAGGGCGGTCAGGTCTCACACTCAGACACGGTGGCGCTCATTCGCGAGGTGCTTGCCGCACACCCTCAGATTCAACTCGCCGAAGACGAGGGCGCTGCGATGACCGACCTGCGGCAACGGGCTGTTCAACTCTACAACAAGCTGCTTGAAGCAGGGTGGCTGCAAGAGCGGCATGTAAGCCTGGATGAGCGATGGGTGTTGCTAACCCCTTACATGCGCCGGTTGCTCCGGACCCTTCGAGAACTTGCAACCGATGAGGTTTCAGATCTTAAAGACTTCGCCGCAACACTCCGTTCAATCTGCAAAAGCCTGTTGGCTGAGGGGGCGCTGGATCCCAGCCGCCTGAACGCGGAGGAGTATCGGCAAACGGTCAAGGAACTGGTGGATCGCGTGGAACGCGCAACCGACCAGATGCACGCGGTGGAAACCCTGATTCTCCGGCACGAGCAGCAACAGCGGGTCAGCGGTTCTGCGTCTGAGACACTCAACCGGTTTCTGGTTGAATTCCATGCCGGGGAGCACATGGTCTGTTACGATGCGCTTCAGCAGGGGGGGTTGATGCCGCGGTTGCTACAGGCGCGGGCGGTGGTCCAGGAAGCCATGGCGAATCCCTTCGCAAAACAACGTCTGGCTGAGGGTCTGACGGCCCACCGGAAACTGGCTCAAACCGAGGCTTACGCGGAAGCGGAGCGGTTATTGAACGATCTGGAACGTGGGTTGGCTGCGATTCCAGCGAAGCAAAGGATCATCGACGGCCGGATGGCAGACTTCAGCCGACTATCGGAACAGCGTTACCGCTACCAAACCGAGATCCGAGGACGCCAGGCTGATCAAGTGAAGGAATTCATGCTGGCCGCAAATGCTCGCCACGCGGGGAGTCCTTTTGCCGCTCTTGCCTCAGAACCGGGCCTTCCCTTCCTGAGTGTGCGGGTCGCATTGCGATTCGGGATTGACTCGTTGTATCGCCCACGCCGTGTGCGGCCGTCCGTCAATCTCACCGTGGCAGAGTTGCTCTCACATTCGGACTCCCTGGGTGCCCAGGAACTCATACGTCAACGTAATCTCTATTCGGTGACGCCTCAGCGGGCTGGGCGATTTGTGGAGACACGTCTCCCGGAAAAAGGGGACACGATCTCAACGTCAGAACTGAAGCTCATCCGGGAGGATGATCTGCTCGATCTTCTCGCGGTGCTGGCATTTGAACGTGCGGCCAGTTCCACTTCGCACAAGCCGGTGCGCTGGTGCGTGCACACGGAACGCAACCTGCACGGACTTGAGCCCGAGAAGATCCCCACTGATCCGCTGAGTGGACGGCGAATTGAGCGATTGATGATTCAACGAATTGCATGAACCTGCCCTGGCCATCCTTCTGGCAACATGTGCGTGAGGACGATAGATCTGCGCTGCGCGAGATTCTGGCAGAACTCCTTTCCACGGGGGTCCTGCTGGGCGATGAAGGCCGGGCGCGGGAGCTTTATCTGACCGCGCGCGATTATCTGAAGGAGTTGGCTGAATACCTGGCCCCCCTGAACCTCGATCTGGTCACAGACCCGGACAAACCAATCCTCCAAGCCCGTCCTGTGCCTGGAGAATGCAGTCTGACCGCGCGGTTTACAAAAGACGAAACCCTGCTTGTGCTGACGTTGTGGCGGATTTATCACGACACGCGCATGGAGCGTCCGGTTGAAACGGTCGTGGTTAGTGCCAACACCGTGTTCTCTCATCTGAAACTGTATTTCGAGAATATTGAGCCGCCTCGGGATTCGCACTTGGAACGCATGCTCGCCCGGCTGAGAAGCCGGCGGCTTATCCGCTTCAAGAAACACGAGGATCTGCAACGGTTCGGTGAGTCGCTTGTAGAGATTCTGCCCACGCTTCAGCGTGTGATTCCCTTCGGCAGTGTCGAGGCGTGGCAGCAACAGATGGACCTTTACGATACTTCCAAGCCGGATGGTGAGGGGGAGGACGAAGTATGAGCGATCAACGAATCTCGCTCACCCGAATCATTGCCGTAAACTGGTATGGCTTCCGGCAGATCATTGACCTTGAGAATCACACCCTCATCGCCGGCGCGTTTGGCACAGGTAAGACGGCTCTCCTGGATTTGATGCAGTACGTGCTGCTCGGAGAGCATTGGCGTCCCAATCGGGCGGCGGCGGGAAATGCTCGCAGTCGTTCATTGCTCAGCTACTGCTTGTGCGACACCAACACGGTGCGGGACGGTGAACCTCATTATACCCGGACCAGCGGGGTCACTTTGATTGGACTCGAGTTCACCTGGCCACCTGATCGTAACAGTGCGGAACCCAATCGCGAAACTTGGGGCATCAGGCTGGAATACAGCAGCCCAACGGCAGATTTGAAACGCACTTACTTTCTTGTTCCCGACCGACTGGATTGGAGTGCGGTCGCAGTGAATGGCGAGATGCTCGACGAGCAGGCATTCCGCACATGGGTTCGGCGCGAGTATGAAATCACCTCGGGGCAGAAGTGCTTGTTCACCCGGCAGTCGGATTATCTGGCAGAAATGGCCACGCCGCGCCATCTGTACTTCGACCTGGAGCCCTTCCAGAAAACCTTGGCGAAGGCGATTGCGTTCGAGCCGGAGGAGAGCATGGAGGACTTCATTCGTCGGTTCATCCTCGAGGAGAGCCCTTTGGATGTGCGCGACGTGAAGACCGCGCAGGACGCTTATCGTGACACGGAACGCCGGCTAAGGAAGCAGGAAGATGAGGCGGCATTCCTTCGTCGGATTTGTGAACAGCATGCTTTGCTGGAAGCGGCCAGAGCCGAGGAACTCATCCAAATCCACATGCGCCACCGTCTGGGACATGCACAGGCAGTTGAATTGCTGAAGCATCACCGCGACAGACTCGATCGCCTCACCGCCGAGCACGCTGAAGATAAGAAGCTGCTAAACACGGCGATGGGTGAGTTGGCAGAGGTGGGGAAGGTGATCCAGGAGGTGCGCTTGGAGGCATCGCGTGATCCCGACCAGGTGAAACTGGACAGCTTGATCCGCCAGAAGAAGGAACTCCATGAACGGCTTGGCGAACTGCGTGAGGCGGCCAAAACAGTTCATCAGCGTTTCTCGGATTTGCACTATCGTTGGATCCAATGGCTTAAGCATGGTGTTGCCTTGAAGCTTCCCGGCTTGAGAGAGACGCTCACAGTAGCTCCGGAACTTCTCGAGGCTTTGCGCAGTGGGTCTGATGAAGCTCGCTTAAAGGCGCTTCCTCAATTGTCCAATCGCTTCCACGAACTGTTCCGTGCGATTGACGGGTTATTGAAACCGACCCGAGCCGATCTGGAAACGGCGGAGAAACGTCTGCGGCAGATCGCCAGCGACCTAGATTCACTTGGTCAACGCAGGACGCCTGGCTCCTTTCCAGTTTTCGAGGCGATTCAAGGTAAACTTGGAGGTCGGGCTGAGCAGTTGGCACGGTTGATTGAGGTGAAGGAGGACGAGGAACGTTGGTGGCCGGCTCTGGAATTATTCATGGGGCGGAATCGTTGGGCAGTGGTGGTGGCCAGGGACGATTATCCAGCTGCTTTGGATGTCCTGCGCCGAACAACACCGGGACGAGAGGCTGAATCTCTGGTCAACCCCTATGAAGCGATGTCGTCCAACCTTCGTAAGGAGGTTCGTGAGGGATCCCTGGCGACCAAAGTTGAGATTGAAAACCACATCGCACGAGCATTCGCGCATCATTTGTTAGGCGACGTCTTGTGCGTGGAAACGGTTGAGGAGTTGGACCAGTGCGAGGCGGGTCGGGCCATAACCCCTGAAGGCATCTTCAAGCAGGTGCCAACGAGACGGCGGCTCAAGCCTGCTGGAGAGGTGTCGCTCACTTTGGGGCGCAAGGGCATCGACCGGATGCGGCGCGAGCGGGAGCGTGAGCAAAGCGAGACGCGCGCACAGCGGGATGCACTCAAGCAACGGCTGGATGACGTGAACGCTTGGCTGGACACGGGGCAAAGAGGCGGCTTGAGTGATGCGACTTTGCCTGACCGGTCCTCGGAGCTGCCGCAACTACCCAAGCTGCAAAAGGAGTTTGGCGTCGTTTGTGAAACCATTCAGCTCTTGACGACACCAGAACGTGAAGCGCGCCTGAAGCAGCTCGCGGAGCATGATGCACGCAAAACGCAGTTGGATGGCGAGGTTGCCCTGCTCAAAGACCGGCTAACCAATTTCAACATGCGTGCCAAACCCCATGAGGAGGGTATCGCTGCCGCCCAAGAAAAACTGGATGCCGCGCACCTAGTGTTGACTGAAAGCCGTGTTCGTCTTCCGCAAGGCATTCTCGACCATGATCTGGAGGATCGACTCCAAGCCTTGCTGAAGGAGTCCTCAACGTGGGAGAAGAGAACGGAGACCGTGCTGGGACGGGAGAAGGAGGCGCGGGATCGTGCTGCCGAGGCACGCGGTACGCGCAATATGGAGCGGATTGCTCTGGCCACAAACAGGGATGCACACGGCAACCTGCTGCATCCGGAGTACCAGACCGACTTTCCTGCCGAGGAGGAGGCAAACGAGGCGTGGGCCGCGAGACTGCAGTTACTCGAATCGGTTGAATTGGAGAAATCGAGAAACCTCGCCGCAGAACGCAGGAAGGATTGGGAACGGCGACTGCAGGAAGGTGTACTGGATCGACTGAACGAGAAGCTTCAGCAGGCGGATCGGACCATCCGGCAATTGCGGCAATATCTTGACCGGCGCGTTGGCCAGCATGTTTACCGAATCTCACAACGACGCGATCCGGCCTTTACCGCTCTTTGGCACCTGCTCGATACAGGGCTCGCTCCGACCGATCCGTTGGTTCAAGGAATAAAGTCAGAGGAGATCGAGCAGGCCAAGACGGAATTGATGTCAGCCGTTGAAGCCGCTGAGAAGGCAGACGACCGCGCACGTCGTTTGCTGGACTATCGTTATTACCATCGATACGACTTGGAGATGGTCAATGCGGACCAACCTGACGCGCCTGCGATTTCATTGGGCCGCAGTGGGAGAAGCTTGAGCGGGGGAGAGAATCAAGCTCCGTTCTTCATCTCCATGCTGGCGGCATTTCGCAGAGTGTACGATCTCGGGTCACTCCGTTCGCAGCATTTGGGTCTGGTCGTCATGGATGAAGCGTTCTCGAAGCTTTCTGGCGATGGCGTGGAGGACTGCCTGGAATTGGCGCGGAACTTCCAACTTCAACTCGTCATGGCCTTCCCGATTGATCGCCTTGGGGTTATGGCTCCGTACGCGGATACTGTCGTGGTCTGCCGCAAGCAGGAACAGCGTGCTCCTGACGGATATATCTCGCAGGTCGACAACATTCCGATTGTTCTTCCTCCTGACACGGTTATGGAGGCCCTTGAATGAGTCTCGACGACCTGCGCTGGACACATTTGCCGGTCATCCGGGAGTTGCATGACCAATGGTGGTCTGCACGGGCGCGCAGGATTGGCGAGTCACAACGCCCGTTTTCCCGAGACTGGGACCGACTGTTGGAGGATGCGGGTTTGACTTCGGCCGAACAGAGACGCGAAGCCGAAAAAGACGTGCGCCTGTTGGAAGCATCGGGCCTGGTACAAGTCCGTTCCGTGAAGTATCGCCCGTACTTGATCGAACGCATTCTCGTCCCTGTCTCTGCAGAACAGCGGTTGGCGATGCTGTTCGGAGATCCGATATGCGCTGAATCCGACGCGGTGGACCTCGCTGACGTAGACTGGTGTCCCGAACTGACCTTTCTAAAGAGCGCACGGGTGGCTGTTGCGCGCGATGATCTTCTCAGGCTGAACGTGTTTCTCGCAGAACGCCCGCATCATCGCCCGATAGTGCCGATAAAAGAGCGATCGCTCCAGATCTTCGGAGATGAGAAGCGCTTGGATGCGCTCCTGGCCTCGAGTCTATTTCGGTCCGATCGCCTGATGCTTGAAATGCTTCGCTGTGAAATCGCGGGCGAACCCCTTGGATGGAGACGCGGTCCGGCAAGTGCGAAGGAGAAGCCACTGTTGGTGATCGAGAATGCCGCCACCTGGCATTCCTTTTGCCGCTGGAATGCCGACCGTGGGTTATTCAGTGCCGTGGTCTACGGCAAAGGGTTTCAGTCAGCGGCGAATATTCAGTATTTGCATGAAGTGCTGTCTGAAGTCGGAGGCAAGCGAAGGTTGCTTTACTTTGGCGACATTGATCCGCCGGGCTTGCAGATTCCACAGCTAGCATCCTCTTACGCTGCCGCCCATGGGCTGCCGCCTGTCGAGCCGCACATGTGGAGCTATCAGCAGTTGTTTGAGGTGGGTCGCGGCAAAGAAACAGATTGGGGTGGCGAACCCGCAGATGAGTTGATTACCGAGTGGCTCGGCGAGCTTTCCGTCCAAGCGCGCGAATTGCTTTCGCGCAAGAAGCGTTTGGCTCAAGAACACGTTGGCTGGGAGTTTCTGAAGTCCCGAACAGGAGATCCGACTTAGACCGCGGTTCTCTCCATTGCACCCGGTCGTCGCTTGGCCTGTTTTCAAATCCCGGCGAGAGCCGAGAAAGGCGTTACCGCTCTTCCGAACGTGGCAGACTCTCGGCGCGAAACCGCTGGTCGAAGGAAAACCACTCCGGGTGCAGGTCCGGCCAGAACGAAGCTCGCTTCGAGGGTCGTTGGAACAAATGTGACTCGGGGTGCAATTGATTTCGCATCTGATGGAAGGCCACGCCATCGAGACGCAACTGTGCTTCCAGATCCGGCAGTTGGCGAAACTCCACCAGATTCCACAGGTTGAACACGCCCATGCTCCAGTCGAGTTGTTGCTGGCAGTATTGCCGCAGGAACTCCGGCCCCAAGACCCGCTCTGGCTCGGACCGCTGATTGGGCAGGCGCAGATTACCACCCAGAAAGTTGTAGGTGAGGTGCGAGGCCAGCGGGTAAGTGCAGAACTTGGGATCCAGTGACAACGCGTTCACCAAGCGCATGAAATTATCGTAATACGGTGCCTGGCGCTGGTAGAAATTGTAGCCACGGATGGCGGCGTGCTGCGTTCGCAGGGTGTAAGAGCTGAGGGCACCAGGCTGGTCCATCTCCAGTTCCCATCCAGTAAGAATGATCGCGAAGATAGAGGCTTGCATCTCGATAGGCAGGCGAAAGGGCAGCCCGTCGTGCGTCACCACACCGCGGTCCAAGCCGTAGGTGGAATTGAAAGCCTCCTTGTCCAGCAGGAGGGCCTGACGCAACTCTGCATCCAAGGTCGCGTAAGCGAAAGTCTCCGAGAACCGGGACTTGGTCTTTTGACCATTAGGCAAGAGGGTTTCGCCCCGCCAGAAATTCTGGATCGTCGTGTCCTCGATCGGATCGTCGAGCATGTTGAACGGATAGCAGTAGTACCGGTTGCGTTGTCCCAGGCGGACGAGCGTGCCCCAAGGGTCTGGCTGTGCATCCATCGTCGGAAGAGTAGCACCGAGAAAGGGCAGGATGTCGGCGAACATCGGCGCCGGCACGTTCTCCAGCCCGGCGAGATCAGCATCTGGGTAGAGATAGCCCGCCGGGAACAATTGCACGGGCCCCGCGGGCCGGCCCAAGATGAAGAACATCTTCAAAATGTTATCGAGCTTGATGTGGGGCGTGAGCGCATAGCCGATCTGGGGCGTTACTAGCACCAAGGTCGTGGACACACCCCGGAGCGTCTTTGGGCGCAGGGACTGCCAGAGATCGAAGTGGTACCGCATGTGCCTGGCATTGATCCCCATGCCCAGCGACTGGGACGGCGATTGAAACCATGGAGAACGCAAGAGCGTTGCGTGCTCCGGTGACAGTTGCTTCATTTGGGGCAGTTGTGGCACCGGCTTGATGAGCGGGGTGTACTTCCAACCCTCCAACCCCTCTGGCAACCGACCACCAGGACCGCCGAACCCCACCGAAGTCTGCAGACACTTATCCACATCCCAGCCTTCCGGCATCTGAAAGTCGGTGAGCTCCTTAGCACGAGCGAGTGGCACTGCGCAGTTAAGGACATTGCGTCGATGGCCCAGGCGCTTGTGAAGTTCTTGGAATATCTCCTGATTCCGGGACCAATCAGGCTCGACAAGGGAATCCCAGCGTCGGCACAGGCTCAGGTTTTCAGCAGGCATAGACATACGCGATACGGTCAGTTTGCGATGTGTTTTGTGCGTCGCACTGAACCTGCGCTGAAAACAATACCGATACTCCGACCTTGCGGGGCTACGTAATATCCAGGGTTGCCGCACCTTGGCTTGGCAGTGGCGGTGATTGCGCCCCTTGCATCTCGAGAGTCGGGGCAGGCTTGGTTGGAGGCGGGGGCGGTCCCACCATTGTGGTTACGGAAACCTCGTATTCATCCTGAGCGACCGGTTGAGGCACCAGCTTGGACTGGTTGGGCAGCAGGCCGTCTGAGCTTTCGTTGAGCACCTTGAGCCAAGGAGGTAGTTGTAGCTCCCCACGAGCGGAGAGGACGCTGGCCAGGTTGGTCTCGGAGTCAGCCATCTCAGCAACCAGACTGACCCTGCTGGCCTTGCGCCGCATGCGGAGGGTCCGGCACAGCTTCGTTACTTCATCGACACGGTCTGGGCCAAAATCGTACCAAGGAAGGGGGTTGGACGCTGCCCATGGCAGGGGCAGGGTTGCCGTAGCCTTCTTGGTATCACCCAATGCGTGGAAGGAGAACTGGGGTGAGAACCAGCGGTCACGCCCTTCGTTATAATTGGCCCGAACCTCTTCGATCTCCCGGATCCTCGCCTGGTAGGAAGGGGCGAATTGCCGTACCCTCTCGAGGACCTGTTCGGTCAAGGTCGCGAGGTCGGAGGCTATGCGGACTCGTCCACAGGGACCGGTCTGTCCCTGGGCGCTCCAGATTCCTCTGGCCAGTGCTTGGATCTTGTCCTGCCTGGCCTTAAGCTGTCGCCTGAGGTGTTCGCGGTCGAGGGAGGACAGGTAGTGGACCATCCGGTTGGCGATGAACTCGCGTCCATGTTCTGGACTCAGCTCGGGCTCCGATTGAGAATCTTCGAGTGCGAGCATACAAGCGAGTTTGAACATGCCGCTGAACTCCCGGGTGACCAAGGAAGATGGCAATATTTCGCTGGATAGCTCCTTGGTCTTGGCACTGAAGATTTCCCGGCAGTGACCTAGCATATCCTCCATGGGTTTATCCTGGCCCCGAGGGAAGTTGCGCTTGCTCACGCTGAGCCTGCGCCCCCGCGACGTCTGTGGGAAGAGGAAGAGGTGAGCGTGGAGGTTGGGCTCGCCCAGCCGGGCGGGGTTATGAGTTGCTTTCCCGACCATCTTAAGGTTCACAACGTCAGCGGTCATCCGGTCATGGTGGATGCCCATGAAGAACGCGAGCTCCTGCCCGGGGTAATAGCGCGCGGCCAACTCCTTGAAGGTGGCCTCTGTAGCCTTGACCAGTAGCTCGTCCACGTCCATGTGCTGTCCAGCCAGATGGACAACCATCGCCGGATCCAGACTGACGATTACCCGGATCGCCATGACGGTCCGTCGCTTCTTCTGTTGCGTGGCACAATGCCGTTGGATGTAATGGAGGATCGCCTCGTTGTCGGACATCCCCCGCGTCAACTTGAGCTGGGCTATGGCAGGTCGGACATACCCATGGGAGGATAGGTGACCAGGTGACCGGCTGGTGAAGTAGTTTTTACCGATACCCATCCCCATTTCCGACAGGTCCTTCCCCTTGTGCTTGCCGGTCTCGTCCATATACTCCTGCGCCCAAGCAATGGCAACCCGGGGGGACTTGATCATCTTGGTGCGTCGGAAGATCATGGCTAGGCCGACGGTGGGGGCAGGGTATCAGTAGGGGGTGGTTGTCCGAAGACCTGCTCAAACTTAGTGGCTAAAACGGCACGGGCCTTACGGACCTCCGCAATTGTCGTGCGGCATGCCTCGATCTGTTCGTCGATGGAGGTCAGTTGTTCGAACACTTGGGTCATGATCTCACCCAGCTTATTGTCCCGTCGTTCCAGTAGCTTCACGAAATCCTCAGGCTTCTCCTGTCGGGAGAGGTCGCTCAATGCCAGGAGGGTGGCTGCCTCTCGTTGGACGATGGCCTCCCGGACGTCACTAGGCTCCATCCGGTAGTGCTTGGACAAGGCACGCATCACCTCTTGGAACTGGGCATATGTGGCTGGCTTGCTCATACCTTCCCTGCTAGGTTGGCCTCGCGGGTCTTGGCCTGCGCCCGGCAGATCTCCTCCAGGACAGGGCCTGCCAGGGTCAGCTGTTCTACGAGGAGGGACGTGTCTTGGGTGACGCTCATTAGCTCCAACTGCAGGACGGCCAGTTCCCGGCACCGACTGTTAAGCGCAGTCAAGGCGGCTACGACATCCGTCATGTTGGGAGAGGCGGCCTGACCCGATCTGATGGCAAATTGGAGGGCCTCGTTACAATACTCTGTGACCTCAGCCGCAGTGCTAGGAACGCCGGCATCCTTCAGCACCGAGATCGTTTCCTTCCACAAGTAGACGCGAGGATGGTGCGAGTTGTAAAGACTGGACTCGTTACCCTCCCCCTCCATAGCCTCGTCTTTTTGGCCCTGAGGTCCTGCTACACCTCTGTCATCACTCATCGTTTTCCTTCCTTACGCATTTATCCTAAATTGAGGCGAAATTGCACGTATTTATCCCAAACTACGTGTATACCCCCCCGTACGCCGCTATCGTTTTTTGACTTTTTTTCCAATTCGTCTGCACCACATGCCGGTTTTATCCCAAAACGGTCGTATAACCCCGTTCTTGTTTATCCTAAAACGTCCGTATTCACTGCCTTATTATAGTGCAAACTACCATCTTGTATCTTTTCAATCGGCACGATCTGAGCCCATCTTTGGATGACCTCTCTGGTCTGATCACGCGTGCGCTGTCGGCGGCGCTGTCACAATAGATATTGGTTAAATTGTATTTGGAGGCAACTCACTCCACGTTGCCGTCGCGACAACTTCGACACCGTGCATGAACCACAGGGCTGGGTTGGGGAGGTGAGGTTGTCGATGGGAGCAGGGATATGGACGTCGGGGTTAGCCGGCTGAGTTAGTTTAGCCGTAGGCGCATGGGGCAGATCTCGCTGAGCTATGGGTCTAGGGAGTCACGTTGAGGTCGCCATGCCCTTCTGACCGTAGGTTGGTTGGCAACAAGACCGTCACCGGACGATCTCGATAACGGAGTGGGAGGAGACTACCGGTGGCCTGGCGCGGTCTGGTCTTGGTGTCGGTGGACCCTCCGAGCAACCAGGTCAGGGTAGGTCGATGCGACGGCGTCCGGGTCGGTAGGCCTCAGAGCTTCCTCTGGACCACGTGACGTGTGGTCGAGTCTACCCTCGTCACTGTCCCTGCGCATGACACCGGTGTGAGTGGCGTCCCCTACTTCCGGTTGGACAGTGCTCCACGCCTTGGTCAGATGCCCCAGCCGGCATGTCTTGGGCGTAGTCACTGGATGACGCTGGTCGATCCCTCACCGGAGATGACCCGTGGCACGTGACGGGTTGGAGAGTGTCTGTAGTCCGAATCTCCCTCGACTACCCTCTATACAGAGGACGGCCTTGACCACGATCACGCTGAGAGCGTCAAGGTCAGCAAGTCGGGATCATGGTGACCTTGGCCAAGGCAGAACTCAGTTGTCGAGAGCAATAGGGGATTAGGCAGACCATTTCAGAGGTCAGGTCCGCAGTCCTTCAGGTGTCGGAAACTGAGAGTGATTCAAAGGTCCAGGTGGTAGGTCGGCAGTGAAGTCACCACGTCACCAGAACCACTGCAGCGATTCTCTGATCATGCCATCCAGGGTGCGCGATGACTGGCAGTCACCGTCTGCATGTGGGCGGTCACTGTGGTCCGGGGGTGAGTCGGCAAGCGAAAGGTGCGGATGTTGGAAGTGGGGGTGGGTGGGCTCCTCCCGACGGAGGCAGCCCCTGTTGGGGAACACAAGGGTGTCCCAGTTTGCACCGGCAGCCGATGCGTTCGTCGCGGCGGCAAACCAGGCCGCGAAATCGACAACGTGGGCGAGGTGTTGGGCGTAGCCAGGGGGTGTGCCGACATGCAGGCAGGGTTGAGGGTGGACCAGCAGGGCCGTTGATTGAAGTGTAGGAGACAGGATCCTTGCCCCACACCGGCAGCACCACCTCCAAGCTTGGAACGGTCGCTGGGGATAAATCGGTCGCGATGCTCATCCCCTTCCTATGGCAGTTGACCAGAGGAGGTATTGCCCAGACCGAATGGCCTGGACTAACCTAGCTCCGGTGAAACCTGAGAATGCGAAGCAGCCAAGGCCGGACCATAAAGTGTCGAGGAAGCTGGTCCCGTTGGACGCGGAGACTGATCGCAGGCTTCGCCAGGCTGCCCTCCTGGTGGGACTCCCAGCCACTGGCTTTATCAGGCTGGCGCTTCACCGCGCGTTCGAGGGGTTTCTGGGGATTCTAACCTCGATGGTTGACCAGGAGGCACAGGGATGGGTCGAAAGTAGGGCAAAGGGTTTTTACCGCACGGTGAGCAAGCGTGGCATCCCTCGGCTTGCGCCGGGGGACAACGGGGAATTCGACAAGCTCCTGCGGCGACTCGCGGACACAAATGTGACGCCAGCGGAGGCGCGGCGTGGAGTGGCGCGGGCGTTTCGCAAGCGGACCCCGCGCGGCTGGGGAGCACCCCGTTACGCCGGTTCCCCGTACGAGCAGGCCCTGGTCAAATCGCTACTGGAAGACAATTCGGCGGTCTCCACGTCCCGCAACTTGCTCGTCTGGTCCACTGCCTCCAATAGACGCTGCATGGACTTACTAGCGGACATATACTGCGAGCGGGCAGAATACCACGCCGACCAGTGGCGAGAGCTGCCCCGGCTTCAAGCCGCGGTGGCAAAGAGCCTCCTGGGGGATACTAAGGAGCTGAAGCGTTCGTACGAGCGCGATTTGATCAACCTGCAGAACGGATTTCACCGATTGCAGCAGGGTCGAAAGCCTGAACCAGACTTCTTACAATGTCTGGAGAACTCCGCGGCGCATTTGCACACCAACTGGAGCAAGCTCTCGGCAGGGGATCGTCGGTCTCTGGTCCAGCGACGAATCCGAGTCTGCGAGACTCGGATTAAAGCTCTGACCACTCAAGACGAAAGAGCTGCTCGAGAACTGGAGAAACTCCAGGACAAGCCGGAGCTGTGGCTCAACCCGTGGGTGCTGCGGCGATGGCTGGAAGCCTCCCGGTCACCGGACCAGGTATTGCGGCCTGCGCGATTTCCGTAGTCCCGCCCTGTATACTACCGCCGGTCGGGCCCTCTGAAACCTGATCTTGAGTTCTGAATTGGAGTGGCGACTCCAATCGCGCCATTCCCAGACTCCGGCTGCAAACACTAAAACGTACGTACGTTTCGTGAACATCCTTGCGCAGTATTTTCTGCGCGACCGTTTCGGTCGCCCAGAATGTATATGTGGCCTCCGGTCGAAATACACCGCGGACCCGGCTGGTAAGCACCAATGCCTCCACCCGGTTGCTGCGTGCCGCCCTGGCAGACGCACCCGCGCCCGCGGGGAGCGAGTGCTCTAGGCCGCAGGTGACTGCCTCTGGGCGGCGGGTCAGGGTAGTGTATCTGTCCGGACCTGTGGCAGCTTCGGCGGAGAGGACCGTGCTTGAGGTGCTCGCTGAGGCGATGCGCCGAAGGAATCCCGCTTTAGCGACAAATGAACCTTGGAGAAGGGAATAAACCGAATGAAACGTAAACCAAATAGGGTACCGGTGTTGCGCGAAACGACACCCGCTCCGCCAGGATCTGTCATCAGTTACGGGTCCATTCTGGACTTCGGCGCCCAGAATCCGCTCCTTCCGGAAAGTCGGGCGGCTCGCGGCTTGGGCTTGAATCTGTTCTACTGCTACCGTCCGCCGCATACGCTACGGAAAGGGCGGCTCAATATTGTTGCGCTCGCAACCCAGGTTTACGTTGAGGCTGTCAGCCGCGGGACACCACACCTATTCATTGAGGCTGGCGAGCGTGTGCCCGCAGCTTTCAGATATGCGCGGGAGATTGAGGTGGGCACGGTGATCGCGTGGCCCAACGGCGACGTTTGGGCTAGAACCGGAATTCTAGAAAGCCGCGGCACATCGATGCAGAAGGCTTTTGTCTGCTCGACAGGTCTCGATCTGCCAGTAGCTGACCGTCGGGTGAAGCCTGTGCGACGGGGCCAGGCGATCGCGGTCACCATCGCCCTAGTGGCGATCGCCTTTGGAAAGCCGTTGCCGCCGTATCCGTGCTTAGACAGCCAAGGTCGCAGTGCGCGGGATCTGGCAAAGGAGGCCGGTGGCCTGGATGTTTATGTTCTGAACTGGAGCTGAAAGCAGCACGTCGAGAGTGATGACCCATTTCTGGTGGTTTTGCGCGACTTCATGGAAGACCGCAGCGACTTGCGGCAGGTGGAGCGACTGCGCAACTGCGGATTCGGGAGAAGTTGATCTTCGTTTCGCACCGGTCAGACGACGCAGGGTCAACGGATTGGGCTGGCGTCCCCGGGACTGGTGACTTTACGGCATGTACGCCCGGCACGTGAACCGGTTTTGACGCAGGAACCTTCACAGTAGTCCTCCGGCTTCCTCTGGGAATGGCAACATGGAAACCTGTTTCTCCATTTCCTCGCCGGCACTTCGGTCCGGTGCATTGAACGGCAAGGTGCGACGCGCTTTGGCCTGCATGAATCCAAGCAGCGTCTCCAGGTCGGCGTCCCGAATCTCCCGATCGAAAGCATGGACCAGTGCCTGAGTCCGTTCGCCAATCCAGGCGACGAACCTGTCGGCATCGCCCCCAAATAGCCGCGCCAAAACCGCGTCCATTCCAACGGAGCTCAGATTGCCATTCTGGGATTCGGCGATGGTCACAACGGACACCAACCGTCCTCGCACCCAACCTTCGGGCATGGCCGTTGATCCCGCAGCAGGGTTCTGCGCAGACCACAGCAATCGAACCAGAGCGGCGCGCAGATGGACCACGCCGCTGCCAAACGGGCCAAAGACCCGCCAACCGTCGGTTGGCGTATCGGTAATCGCCAAGTCCAGAGCGTGTTCTGGCTGGCGCCGACGCCAGGCCAGAAAGCGCGGCGTGCTGGGCCAGACGCCGGCACGATTAAACCTGGGTTTGAGTGTCCGCAACAATTCGGCCTCCCGGGCGAGCGCGGCGGGTTCATCTGCGCATTCCTCCAATTCGATGCGCACCACCTGCCGCAACAGACGAAGCTGCGGGCGGCCCATCCGGTCTGGATTGGCCACCCGATAATGGCCAAGGCGCTGCCGCAGACTCTTGGCCTTCCCCACATAGAGCACCACCCCGCTCGCATCCTGCATGAGATAAACGCCAGGTCGCTCCGGCAGGCGACGGAAGAACTCCTCGCCCAACCTGTAAACGCCGGTTGAAAAGTGCGGCGGGGACTTGGATGTGACGGGGCGGTTCAAAAGTGCGACATCTTCGTTAACCATGCTGGATGTATCGCGATATGGACGAATGGACGGAGATTCGCAGACGGGTGTTGATGGAGGGGGTGAGTCGGCGACAGATCTTGCAGGAGACGGGGCTGCATTGGCTGACACTGAAGAAGATTCTGGCGCACAGTGAGCCGCCGGGCTACCGACAGCTAAAGCCCCGGCGGAAGCACAAACTGGGAAAGTATCTGGGCCGGATTGAACAGATCCCGAAGGAGGACCAAGCGATGCCGCGCAAGCAGCGGCATACGGCCAAAAGGATCTGGGAACGGCTGCGGGAGGCGGGATTCCCACCGGCCTTCGTGTTTTGAAGTCCAGATTAGGCAGAGAACGGAGGCAACGAGCCCACATGACGGCTTGCTTATTCAAGCGATAACCAGGTCTCGAGAACGCCGGCTTTGGGACGTGCGAGTGTTGGTCTGGGAGGCCCATGTGAATCAGTCCGCCGGGGTGGTCAACGGCTCACATCTCCCTCCATGTCACCCAGCCTTTCTTAGATTCGAGCTCTATGCCGTCGCCGAGTCGGCGTCTTGGATCACAGGCTTCCGGCTGCAACTGTCACCGCCTACCGCCGAGGTTCACTTACCAGCACCGCCCGAACTCCTCTCTACCGCAAACAGGTCGTGATCTCATCATTCGTGGTCTTCAGTTCTCTGCCGGTTCATACCGCTCGACGTGAACGCACTGTCCATGTCTCAGTCTATTTGGACGCGCTATTTCACTCGATTCTCGCTGGCTTGAGTGTTTCAAGCGGGGTGTGCGTTGACTCACTCAAATCCTTCTAACACGCAGCTCACCGACCGCAAAAACAGGCTCAACGAAACTTGGCTTACGCCACTTCCCTCACCATGTTCTCCGTCCCAAAAGGATTCGGAACGCGTCGTGCGCAAGCAGGATCACAGCACCACTGTCCATCTACGACAAACAGATACTCGTGTTTGCCCGGTTGAAGGCGGACGGCGACGTTCCATGTCCCATTCGAGTCTCGGCGCAAAGGGATGGAGTGTTGCTCCCAGTCAGTAAAGGAGCCGGCGAGCCGCACGGCGACGGCGTCGGGAGCGTGCAACGTGAATGTTTCAGATGACTGTGTTGATTTTCTTGCCTTGGCCATAGTGTCAATTGGGATGGTGTTTAGTTTCGCTCGGGAGATCGGGTGGTTTATCGTGATTCCATTGAGGAGGGCGACGAACAACTGGGATTACGGAGTCCACGCAAACAGGCGGCAAAGTCCTTTCGAGAAACCGCCGGCACGAAAGCTATGTCATAGCCAAATCGGGTGCGGCGGTTGAAATGAAGCCTGATGACATTCCAGAGCACCCTGCGCCCCTCGACGACCAGGCAGACGTCATTGGGGGCGATCTCGTCCGTCAGAAAGAGGCCTGTGATCCGGTAGCATTGTCCGTCAAAGGAGACGACTTTCAATGTGGTCTTGAGAGCCAAGGCAACGAGAATGTGGATGGCAGCGAGAAGGAGCAACAGGGCAGCAACGGTTAGTCGCGAGGAGGCGTTGAGCATGGCGGCAAGCGTGAGGGCGCTTCCTATGAGGAAGGCCCCCACACTCGCAGTCAAAGGAGCCAATGAGGAAATGCGCATGCGCTCCCCCTCAGCGGTAGAGTCTCCCGTCACTGGGGAGTAACCCTTGCGATGAGTCTTGGTTGCCTGCGGCTCAAGGGTTATCAATGGCTTGCTTATCGCTTCAAGCGACGCGTCTTGGTGATGGTTCATCGCTTAGAGATGGTAGTGCCCCGCCGCTTCCGGCTGGTACATGACCTTTTCCACCCGGAGACGCACCAAGCCCTCCGGAACTTCCCATTGAAACTCGTCACCCTCACGCTGACCAAGCATGGCGGTCCCGATCGGTGCCAGCACCGAGATGCGCCGCTCATCAATGTTCGCCTGCTCGGGAAACACCAGCCGGTAGGTGATCGCATCGTTTGTTTCCAACTCCCGCAGGCAGGCTTCGGAGTTCATGGTGATGACATTTCGTGGGACCTCCGCAGGACTCACGACTTCGGCACGATCGAGTTCGCTGGCCAGGGTCTTGATATCTTCGCGTGGATCGCGATGGGCTTTGATCAGCGCCCGGAGTCGCGTCATGTCCGTTGCCGTGATGTAGATGGTACGTTTTGCATTCATGATGGTATTGAGAGTGGATGATTGTTACATGCTGTCTCGATTGATAAACCTGCGTCGCCGCGTCAAGTGGAGAACCAGAACGCCAGCTCCTTGACGCGGTCCGACGCGCCTAAAACCAGCAAGTGGTCACCAGGCTGCAGGGTGTCGTTTCGTCCCGGACTGACCATGGTCATCCCGTCGCGTTTGATGCCCACAACCTGAACGCCCCATTGAGTTCCCAACTCTAATTCCGAGAGAGGTTTGCCGATGTGTCTCGAGACGAGAGGCACTGAAAGAGGCATAAGACTCAGCGTGTTAAGGTCGCACGTCTCCTGTCTAGGGATTTCTGTAGCTTGCTGCTCGTTGAGCCACTGCTCCGCCTCGCGAAGATTATCCTCACGTCCCACCAACAGGAACGTGTCACCCGGGAATACCATGGTATCGGCAGGCGGGTTGGGCAAGGTCACGCCTTGCCGTTCCAGGGCCATCACCGTGCAGCGGAAGCGATGGCGCAGAGGCAGGTGCTCGATTCTCAAACCCACGGCGCGGGTGCCGGCGCGAACGACGATGTCACTCGCCTGAAACTCCCAGGTGCGCAGACCTTGAGACTGGCCCACCGCAGCCGGGAGGCGGGCAAAGGGCGTATCGGCCAACTGAACCCGCAGGTCGCTTTCCAGCCGGCTGTGCCACCGGATGAGCCGACGCCACAACACCACGGTCGCCGAGGCAAGCAACGCTACCAGAACGAGCGCACCCCAACCGCTGAACGAATCCAGCGGTAACAGCGTGATGAGCCAGAGCAGGGTGGTGCCCGCAACAGCGGTCTGGAACAACACTTTGAACAGGGGACGCATGGAGGCCAGCCGGCTGCGCTGAGATGTGGCCACCTCGGCACACATCATGGCAATCGCTTCGATCTGCCGCCAGAGCGCCACCAGCGGCGCCAACAGCACCAAGCCGAACCCAAACCAGAACAATACCGGCAATCCGTGGGGGATCGGCCAGTCGCGACCCAGCCAGCGTTGCACCAGCCCATAGAACGGCGTCACCAGCAGCAGTAAACCGGATATAAGCAGCACCTGCATGACAATTTGCACCACGCGGGGGCCGATGATCTTCCACATGTGCCGGGATCGCTGCCGCCGGCGGAGTTGCTCAATCCAGTTGTGATAGAGTCCAATCCACAGCCGCGTGCGCTCCGGTTGGCGGCGCTCCAACCAGTCTCCCCAGGCGGGCGCAATTCGGATCAGAAACGGTGTGGTGGCCGCCGTCAGAAAACAAAGGGCAACAGCGACGGCGTAGAAGGACTCGGACGCAAGGCCGCCTTCAACGGCTACCAGCGCGATGATCAGGGAGAATTCACCAATGGCCGTCAACGACAGGCCCGACTTCAAGGCCTCCCCGGCGGCGTGCCCCACGGTCACGAGCGCCAGCGTCGCCGCGAACACGCGGGTCACCACGGCCAGCACAAACACCCCCAACGCCAGCGGCCACACCTGCAGGAGCAGGGCGAAGTCAAAGAGCATCCCCATCGCCACAAAAAAGACGGCGCCAAACACATCGCACAGCCCCGAGCAGGCACGTTCAACCTGCGCGCTCAGGCCCGTATTCGTCACAATGGTTCCCAGCAGGAATGCCCCAAGCGCGGCCGAGAAACCCGCCTTGGCGGAAAGCAGGGCCATCACCAACAACAGACCCACGACGAACAGAGTCTGCACCTCGGGCAGTAGGCAACGGGCCGCTGTTCGCAACAACGCCGGCACCGTCAACAGGGCGACAATGATCAAGGTGATCATCACCGCCTGCAGCTTGAACACCGTGCCCAACACGGTAACGCCTTCGCCGACGCCGGCCTGCGCGAGGGAGGTCAACACCGTCAGCATGACCATCGCCACCAAATCGTCCAAGGCGGTAATCGTCAGAGTGGTTTGTCCGTGGCTCGAATGCAGGGCGTGGGTTTCGCGGAGGCTTTTGCCGATGATCGCGGTGCTGGAGACCATCAGCAAACCCGCCAGCACCAGGCCTTGGTTTGCGGGCCAGTCGAGCGCGTTCCCCACCAAACGGCACGTGTTCAGAATCAGAATTGCGATGATCAAGGTCGCCAGAACGAGCGGCAAACCCGTCCGCTTCAGCCGCTGCAAACGCAGCCCTTGCCCGATCGAGAACATCAAGAACGCCAACCCAAGCTGCGCCAGCGTGTGGATCCGTTCGGCATTCGTGATCAGCGGAAGCGAGGGCGTATGCGGTCCGACCAGGATGCCCACGGTGAGGTACCCAAGCACAACCGGAATGCGGGCCCGTTGACAGACCCAGGCAATGCCTGCCGCCAATAGTACGACAACGGCAAAATCCTGCATAAAATCAAACGCGATCATGGTTCCTCCTTTTCAGGCCGCCTCTGGTGTTTCGGGAGGCTGGGGAGTTGTTACTTCGGGCACTGTCAAGACCGGGCAGTTGGCGTGACGTAGAACCCACTCGGTTGTCCGGTTCACCGAAGGCCGCTGGCGCTCGTTCCATCGTTGCAGTCCCAGGACAATGACGTCGGCTTTCAAGCGCCGGGCCTCTTGCAGGATCACCTGCGCTGGCGGCGAGTCCATCCGGACAATCACTTCAAACGCTGGTGGGGGCGATGCGTTCATCCACTCGGCCAGACTTCTCTCGTTCGCGCGAGTCGCTCCATCCTCGAAGCGGGCTTTGTCCACCGAAGTTCCGGGAACGGACACGAGGACGACCCGGCCCCCGTTCGCATGCGCCAACGCCGTTGCGTAGCGCAAGGCACACGCGGACGCTTCGGCACAGACTGCGGGAACGAGAATGGTCTTCCAGTCACTGGCGGGAGATTTCGCTGGAACCGCCGGAGGCCGAAGCAGCGCCTTGGGCCAGGTCAGGGTCGCACAGGGCGCTTGCCGGGCAATGAGCTCCACCGCGCTTCGCGAGCAGAACCCGCGTGAACCTGCAGGGTCAGGCAGGGTCATCACCAGCAGGTCGGCATGCACCGCAGTCGCACACGCGATCGCCTCTTCCGTGAGCTTCCCGATGCGAACGTCCGCTTGCACGGACAACGTCGGCGGCAGTTCCTCAAGGGTGAAAGCACGCAGGCATTTCTCCCGCCACTGAGCGCGCTCACTATCCAGCGACATCGCGAACGCCGTCCAGGGCCGGCTGGCGGCGAAGGTGGGTTCAATCACATGAAGCAGCCGGAGCGCCGCCTGAGACGGCAGCGCGATCGAAGCCGCCAAGCGGGCCAGTGCGTGCGCGTGCTCTGAGAAGTCGTACAACACCAGGATGGTCTCCAGCGCCAGCGGCGGCGTTCCTCCGCCGCATTGCAGTTGCTCGGCAGATTCCCTCGGCTGAGTAGCGTTCAGCAACGTGAGGCCTGCGGGAATCGCGTCGGCAAATGCGGTTGGACACGGGGTCGGCATGTTGAGTCAAGGTTTCCAGCCCTTGGAGCGACCGGGTTTCTGAGGGACGTTGTTGATGTCCTTGTTGCCCTCGGTGTGCGGCTCCGCCACAACTACGTACGTGGTCAACCTGGACTCCTCTGGGCTGGAGGTTGCGCGGGGCTTGCCTCCCCCCGGTCGTTGCGGCACCGCAAGAATCGGACAGGGCGTCTCATCCAGGATGCGGCTCATCGCACACGCGGCCCGCCATTGTCGCCAGCCCGCAAACTGCTGGGTTCCCATCACGATCAGGTGAGCCTTCAAATGCCGTGCCGCCTGGAGGAACGTCGGAACCGTCTTCCCCACGCCCACGTAAGACTCGACCGCAACACCCGACGGAATGTGGCGGGTCACCCATGCCTCGAACTGGCTTTTGGCTTCAACGAAACGCTGGTTGCGGGCGCGCGTGGGCCGGTGCTGAACCCTGAGCTGCCCGGTGCGGACGACATTGAATGCGGTGAGCCTGGCCTTAAGCCACCGGGCGAGGGCGAGGCCCCGGGCCAGCGTCTGTTCGCCGACCGGGCTCATTTCAATCGGCACGAGGAAGTTCCGCCAGTTGCCCGGGCGAACCAGCGGCAAGGAGGGTTCGGACTCCCAGATGACCTGACGAGGAATCAGAAGGGTCGGACAGGATGCACCTTGAACAACCCTCCGGGTGACTCCGTTGTGCAGGAATCCCTTTAGACCGCGTTTGGTGTCTGTGTGGAGGATCAGAGCATCAGCCTCAACCCTTGCTGCCGCCGCGAGGATTTCACGGTCCAGTTCTCCGATGCGAACCGACACCCCCGTCGGAACGCCCGCGCGGACTTTGCGCTTCGTCACGGCCAGCAGTTTCGTTCGCGCGGCATCCACCAACTCCTGTTTGCTCACCAGACTGGGAATGCGCCGGAGGCTGCGCAGGAACGAGGGCTCGCCCAGGACGTGCATCAGGTAAAGAGAAGCCCCCAGCGCCTCGGCCAGTTGGGAAGCGTAGGAGACTGTCTTCATGGACTCCAACGAGAAGTCCACCGGCACCAGGATTCTCTTCCAGCGGGGCGATGGATCGCCGTTCGGTCCACCACGGCTCCCCGGTTCGGGCTTCAGGCGGGCGGTGCGCTTTGTGGTAGTGTCGGGTTCGCAGAGTTGAGTTGTCAGTGTGTTCATGCGGGTTTGATGATCAGTGCTTCGGATTGCGAATTCGCTTTGGAGTCCAGTGGCATGCCGATCGAAAGTCAGGATTCAGAATGGTGGCGGTTGTCCCCTTACCGGCAGGACACAGTCCGAGTCGGACGGCTTGCCCGCAATGAACGCCCCTTGCATCGAGCCGGCCGTTTTAATTTTCGGAGGCGCACTTGTTCCGTGAGGTTCACGAGCACCCGATCCAGGGCGGCCCTTTGTGTGTAGCCGAGTTCTTCAGCGCGCAGATCAGGGCCCGGCACTTCCAGATGGGCTGTGGCCCGGAAGACGGAATGGCTTGGATTCCTCCGCAGAGCGATATGCGCGGCATCAATCGTGATCAATTCCCCGATCTCTGCCAGCCGGGCGCGGACATACTCTGCCAAGACAGGGTCCGGCTTCTGCGCAAGTTGTTTGAACATCACTTTCATTGTTTTCTTCTTTTTGATGGTGCCTTGCCGGAGCCATGGCGTTCTTACACGGCGGTCGCCTGGATTCCGCGGAGGCGGCAGTCCCTGGTGGGTCCGCGCCAACGGATGGCAGCTTGCCAGGCGGTGCACACCGCTCAGGTGCGTTCTTTTCACAGACCGGCAAGGCACCAAAAAACGTCTCCACCGAACTTCGATTCGCGGGGGCGACTCTGCGGTCATCCCGCGCATCGCCATCCACCCGCACCACCCGTCTTTAGCTGGCGTCATGCCATGCGGCACGAGGCGGACAAAAGCCCTGAAAACTGCGTAATTGCTCGCATTCTGAAGCCGCCGGAGGAGCTTTGCTGGAAAGGGCCATGCCACCGGTGGTTTGCGCCGTGCCTGCGTGCGTTTACGGTTTCGGGTCCTCCCGCGTCTCCAGGCTGGCGTTCGCCGCCAGGTCGTTGACCAGAACCTTGGCCGGCCGGAACAGCGCTCCTCCCCGGCGCCATCCTCGTTGCCAGACTTCGAGCACCGTATGGTCTGGGCATGTGGCGTCAGTGCGGACAGCCAACGCCTCGTGAAAACTAGGATTAAATGGTTGTCCACGGTCTTCCTGGGACTCGAAGCCGTGCTGCTTCAGAACCTGGAGGGCTTGCTGGAAAATCATCTGGACGCCGGGCTTAAGGTCCTCGGAAGAGGACCCTATGGTGTTGGAGAGGCAGCGCTCCAGATTGTCAATGACCGGCAGCAGATCGCGAACAAACGCCTCCTTCTGTGCGGCGGCCCGATGCTCGCTCTCACGCTGAATGCGCTTCCTGAAGTTGTCGAAATCCGCCGCCAGCCGTAGATACCGGTCGCGCAACGTGGCAAGCTTGTCCTGAAGTCCAGCGACCTCCGCCGGCTTCGCGGTTTCCCTTTGAGCCGGGACGCCAGCATCTGCTGATAACTCACGCTGCCCTCCCTGTCGCGGTTGAAGCGTATCTGAACCGGCGGGCAGTTCTGCTATTGCGTTCTGTTCGTCCATACTCGGCTCTTTCTCCATGAGCGAAATCACCCCTGCTCAGGACGCCAGCGAGACCGGCCCGGTCGCCGAGTGGCGGCGTTCCACGAGAACGCGGTGCACCTGCCGGCCCAGGTCGGTCAACGAAAGCAGGCCGCGCCGCAAGCTTACAAAATCGGCCCCCATGAGAATCATCACCACCTTGCGCACCGCCGCTTCCGGTATGGGCCGCCGGTTCTTCTCGATCATCTGAGCGTTCACGGTGGCGGCGATGTCAGCTTCGTGCATTCCGCTGCTGTTCGCAGCCAGAATGTCCACGACCCGACAGGAAAGTGACGATTGGATGAAGTGCCGCAGCAGGCTCTCGCCCAGGCTCTCGGAAGGCAGGAGCTTGGGAGCGAGTGCCGGTGCGGCTTCGAAGCCAGGTTGTGGTTCGTGCAACATGTCCAACAAATCCCCGAACCAGCGATCTCGGTTGCGCGGTGCAATGAAAAGGCGGACGGCGATGTCGGTGGCCACCAAACCAGCGGCGACAAGGATGACGATGATTTCAGCGATGTTCATGGTTTGTCCAGGTGCGCTTGCAGGTCCACGATTGGCGTCACCATTCATGGTCTGATGCCGCAAACGCACTCTTCCTCCATTAGCTGCCTCTGTGCCAGCGCGAGCGCAACGGCTGAATAGCGAAAAACCTTCGAGATTCCGAAGATTCTGTCAGGCGGTTTGACAAGAAGTGGTGTACCGCAAACCACTTCAGATCTCCGCCGTGCCTGCGATAACCTGCGCGGTTCTTGTCGCGGTTCGTGATCAATCTTCCTTGGGCCGGAGGAGCAACTGACTCAGGCACTCAATCTGGGCTGGTGGCATTCTGGATTACTGGTGCGCGCGGGCGATGCGCAGTCGCCTGAAGCCGGTGAAGCTCACCCACAGTTTGTGCTGACTAGGAGCATAAACATGTTTTGTTCCGGTTGCAGTCCACTCAGCGCAGTGTCGCGATGTACTCCGATTTCCGACGAGCGCGTTCCCTCAAGGATTCCCCAAGCAACGTATCAATCCCATCCAACAGGGCTGAAGGCTGCACCGGATGCTTCAACACCAGATCGGCCATCAACGCGGTATCGTGGTCCAATTTGGTGTCGGCGCCGCAGGTGAGAATCAACGGCAGGAACGGATCCACATCCGTCAAGGCGGTCAGGGTCTTCGATCTGCGCGAGGCGGATTTCTCCTCGCCGAAGCGAGTCCGGAGGTCTAGGACAACGGCGCTGACCGGATTGGCCACGAGCGTTTTTACGGCGTGCCGTCCGTTCTCGGCAACCAGGACGTTGAAGCCCGCCGCTCGCAGCATCTCCCCCAGTCCCTCGCATGCGGAAGGATCATCGTTCACTAGGAGAATGCCTCTTTTTGCGTGTTGGTGTTTCATTGGCTTGTTGTGGTTAAGAGTGAGTTGGTGACCGGAAATTACTGGCGATCCCTGTCCGTCGCGATCCGCGACCGGCGAATTTTGGCCTGCTCCCGGGGCGTGCGCTGATTCTGAATCCGAACGGGCCGAATCGCGCGGTTTCACAACCGGACGGATCAACTGCTCCCAGGCTGCGCTTCGCGCTGGTTTCTGCATCGTCCGGCGCATCCGGTCTTGGATGAATGCATGGTATTTTCACAAGCGTTCTCTGGAGACACCGGCTCGCCCGCGGAGACCGGCACTGGTTCGCTTTCTTCCGTAGCGGGTTCTATGCCAGTGGAATTGCGCGTTGGTTTGTGCGCGTTTTGCGATGGAATCCGGAGTGCTTAATCCTGAACTGCGCACGATGCGGTCGAATTGAACTCGTTACCGGTTCCATTTATTTCGGCGCGAACCAAGAAAACCCGCTGCCAGCAATGCGAGTGAGCCGCATCCGATAGGTGCCTGAGGAGTGTGCGTGTTCGATTCGGAAGATAGACTGACGAGTGATGCGTCCGCCAGCGCTTCAGCAAGCGCCGCCAGCTTTCATTGAACCTTGCTTGGCGCGCGGAATGAACTCGCGAGTGAGAGCGACTCGATTCATCATCGGAGCATGGCTTGGACTTGTTTGATCGTGGCTGGAATTCTTGAAATCTGTTGGGCTATTGGCCTGAAATACACGGAAGGCTTCTCCCGTTTGTGGCCGAGCATCGCCACACTGTGCGCCATGATTGCCAGCTTTGCGCTGCTGTCTGTTGCGCTCAAGACCATCCCGGTCGGCACTGGCTACGCCGTGTGGACGGGCATTGGGGCGGCAGGCACGGCCATCATCGGGATGGCGTTCCTCGGCGAATCGCGCGAGGCGCTCAGGATGCTATGCATCCTGCTGATCATCGTGGGAGTCATGGGGCTGAAGCTCGTCTCAACGGCAAAGATCTGAGGGGGGCGGATCGCCGGGAATCACAACCGCACGAAGTGGGCGAATTGAGTCCACCGCCGGTCCGGTTTGTTTTGTCCCAGCGTGCGGGTCTGGACCAACTGTCAAAACAACTGGCCTCCGGACTTGGGTTCAAAAAGAGATGAATCGGGCTGCGTCAAATTCGCTGGAAGAGTTATCCCAGATCACCAAAGGTTCCTGCAGATGGCGAGCAGCGCTACCTTCACGAATTGGCAAATGCCTGACGAAGCGGACAATGAAACGCACGAGCCTTGAAACCCGGGCACCATCGACGTCACGTGGATCGGCGACTTGACGAATTCGTGAGCTACCCAAGGTCAGAGTGCTCCCTGGCGCTCGCTGGCGCTTCTGCTTGGATGCGGCGGGATTTCTGGTGAAACCGCAATCCCTTCCGGCGCAGATCGGCGACAATGGATTGCCGGGTTTCCTTTGGGAGCCCTTCCGGCGGTAGCACGCCGGCCACCCGTGTGGGCCAATGCCGGATGAAAGCGGCGGCCGACTCGGCGGCAGCGGAAGCGATGGGAGTGGTGAAGAGTCGCCGGCGGCGCAGTTGACGAAGGTTGGGAAACACGCAGGCCCGCTGCCGTTCAAACCAGGCACGATCAACTCTCCCAACCACCGAGACCGCCACGGCAAAACCGGCATCGTGAAGAGTCCGCTGGCGCATCAGCTCCGCAACCTCGGCCGGATTGCCGGTGGCCGGAAAACGCTGTTCGGACCTGCCACCGGACGGCCACAGCTTGCCCTGGCGATACCAGCGACGGAGACGGTCAATGTCGTTGCCTCCGGCCTTGACGTCCAAATCGGTCATGCGGATGACGTGCGGCAAGGTTGCCACTTCATCCTGCGCCACCAGCACCATGCGTACTTCACCCACCGGCGGCGGGAACCGGAACCACTCAGGTTCGCCAAACCGACGGGCCAATTGGAAGCGACCTCGGCGATAGACCCGCGGCTTGGAAGTCGCCTCGTCAAAGGCCACCTCGGCTGACCAGGTGGAGATCGGTTCGCTGCTTTGGGTTTCCTCAAAGAGCCGAATTTGTACCCGGGTCACCTCCTCCAGCGAATCAGCGGCCAGGGCCACGAGCACGTTGGTGAGCCCCGGAGCCGCGCCTGCGTTGATCAACGCCAGTCTGCCGTGGCGCTCGAATTCCTTGTGGAACCGCAGTTGCTCCGCTTTGAACGGGTCGTGTTCCAAGTGGGAAGCCATGTCCAGGTAATCCACCCGCAACCGCAGCGCCGCCTGAATCGCGGTTTCGTTGAAGGCGGCGGGGACGGTGTTGACGAAGAGATCACAGCCCTGCGCGGCGCGGATCAGCGAGACACGGTGGCGGGCGTTGGCCGGCACACAGGGAATGTTCTCTCCCACGAATGCGCGTCCGCGTTTCGCGTCCCGATCACCGCATAGCACATCGTGGCCGCGCCGGCGGAGCAGTTGTGCCAGCGCGCCGCCCGTGGCTCCCGCGCCCAGCACGAAAACCTTCACGGCTTGTCCTCCCAGTAGTACTTGTGCAGGAACCGGTGCGCTACGGGCGCGACGAGAATTCCCGCTACGCCGACGAAGACCAATGCAGCATAGAGGGCGTACAAGCCGGCAAACAGCTTTCCTCCGAAGCTCAGCGGCGAATACACAGGGCCCATGCCGCTGAGCAGCATGGCCGCGTTAAGAAATGCGTCACAACCGGACAACCCTTCGAAATGCAAGAAGCCGGCCATGCCGATCCCGAGCGATCCGCACAACAACACCCCGGCGGCGGCGCAGTGCTTCGCCAATCGCCTGGCGAACGCTCGCAGGGTCAGTGGTCGCTCATACCAACGTTCGTAACGGGTTTTCATCACCTGTTTGCCTCAAGGCCGGAAAAGGAAGTTGGTGAATTGCCAGGGATCGCTCTGGTCCGGCTGCGCCTGGGGATTCTCGTCAAAGTAAACCCGGTGCCGCCGTAGCGGCGTCCAGTCCGATGCCTCGGAAAGCACCCGGCCCAGGTAGGGGCGGGCGTAACGGAGTATTTCCGTGTGCGGCAACTCCTCGGGGAAACAGATGCCCCGCCGCGGGTTTTGGATCGCCCACAAGGCCGCCGCCATCACGCCGGCGCCCACCTGCACGGCCGTGGCGTTGACGTGCGGCACCTTCTTCCGCGCCGCTTCGATGCTGAGAATGCTGCCCGTCCACCACGACTGATACCGATGCCCCATAATCAGCGCCCCCACCAAATCCATCCCCTCCGTGATTTCGTCCGTGAGGATGCGTTTCCGGGGATGCAACTCGTAGTTCCGGCACCGCAGTTCATGCAGGGACACCAGCGAATCGTTGCAGGGCATATATGCGTAGTGGACCGTTGGGCGATACACAGGCTGCCCGTCCTCCTTCACGGTCAACGCGTGCGAAATGCCGAAGGACTCGCCATGCGTAACGATCATGCCCACGATCTCCTGGTCGGGCACCCACGAGCGCACCCAGGTATTCAGTCCCATCTGCGACAGGATGATTTGGTTGCCGGGGCCAGTCTCCGGACGGGTGGCGAATGGTGGCACCCATTTCTCGTGCGTCCCCCAGCCCAGTTCGCTGGGGGAAATGGACTCCTCCCACATGCCTTCCACACTCCACGTGGCCACAAACTCGTCCGGTCGCTTGGGCCGGGACGCGCGCTGCGTGTCCCACTCGCTGCAGTGGATCACTTTCACGCCCAACTCCCGCGCCAGGTGGGCAAACTCATGCTGTTCCATTCGGCGTTCCAACCGCCGCACACGCGCGGCCGGCATGCGGTTCTCCTGAAGCAGCTTTGTCCCGATATCCAGCAACCCTTGCTTGACGAAGTGCGACACCAGCCCCGGATTGGCGCCGTGATCAATCACCGCCGTCGGGCCGTTCTGCCATCGCTCGGCCAGCGGCAACAGGTTTTGGTACCGCGCATAGAGTGACTTGTCGAACGAGGACTTGCTGTGCATGTCCGAAGCGGGATCCCACGACTCCACTGAAGCGTTCACATAGAGCACGCCGTTGCGGTGCGCCCATTCCAGAATCTCAAAGCAATCAATGCTCCACGCCAGGTCAATGATCAGGTCTCCGCGCCCCGCGTACGTCGAAAGCAGGCGCGGCAGGCTCAACGGGGTAACCCGCTCCTGAACGAAGCGCAGGCCCTTGTTGGTCCACGGACGCAGGACTTCCTCGCCATCCGCGAAGTCAATGACAGTGATGCGGTCCAACGGGACGCGCACGTGCTTCAGCAGCATTGGCAGGGTGGCTTGCGCCACCACGCCAAAGCCGGTCATCAGAATCCGTTGGTCGAAGTCAACCATGATGCGACCTCCTCCTGACGCTGGATCGGTGGTCGCGCGTCGGGGCTGCTTCCAGATCGGCAACCTCGCACGCCGCGGGGGCGGCCGCGGCCTTTGGTTTCCACCAATGTGCCAGCTCCCGCGCCGCCGACACGGCATCGGGCAGGTTGGAGAACACGGGGATTCGCAGTTTTCCCTCTCCATCCGAAATGGCTGCCAAGGGGATGTCGCCCGCGGCTCGCTGCTCCCCGACTCGCAACAAAAGCAACGGGCATACGCGGTCCACAAGCTGGCAGACCCAGTCGCGCAAAAAGTCTTTCACCGGACGTGGCAACCCGAGCGGCGCGCCGGGGCCCAGGACGACCAGGTTGCTGTTCAGGGCCTGCTGCGTGGCCAGTCGCCGCAGCGTGGGCAGTTGGAGTGAGGGCAGGAGCCATACGTGACACTTCACCCGGGCATCACCGCTAAATTCCACCAGTGCTTGTCGCACTCGTAGTTCGGCGTGGCGCGCAGCAGCGAATGTGTCGCTGACAATCACCACCGGCCATTCGTGGGTTGGCCCGGCGTTGATCGGAATCTTATAGGTTACAGGCATAGTGGTCCTCCGGGATCAGGCAGTGAGAAGGAACGGCTGTCCGGGGCCGGCGATGGATGGCCTGGCGCTTGGCGGGGTTCGGTCTCGTCACTTCTTCGGCATCGCGAAATCGCCGGGGCCGGCGGCTGGCGGCAAACTGCGGCTCCTTCCCCAGCCGACTGAGAGTCTCAACAATTCTCTCTTCGTTGCCCCAGTCGCTCCAGAGCACATCTCCCAGTTCCAGGACCACCGCCGACGCGGGCATGCGTTCCATCAGATCCGCCGAGAAATCTCGCCGGGGCAGGCTTTCGTAAATCCACTCCAGAAGCTGGGGTGCTTCGTCGGTGTCCAGATGCTGCGCCAGGTCTTCAAACTCGATCATCATCCCGGGAAGCCAGCGCCACCCCAGCTTCCACAACGTTCTGACCCGTGCGGCCATCACCATGGTGTTCCACAGACTCCCGGCGGTGAATAATTGACGCGCCACCGTCAGGTTCGGCTTCTCCAGGAAAGCGGCCACCGCTCGGATCGCGTGCCCGTCAACCCAGTCCACTGTCCGGCCAGGCTGAATCCAGCCGTACCCGGTCTCTGGTCGATCCGGTCGAGCGCCCACAAGCACCAGCTTTTCTGGCTGCAGCTCTGCCGCCTGCACGGCCCGGCGTGCCGCCGCCAGAAACGCTTCTTGCGGAAACACGAAGTGATCGGAGGGCAGGATCACCACAGTGGCGTCGGGGTCTCTTTGGTAGATGTGTGCCAGAGGCAGAAATACGCCCGGCGCCGTGCCGCAATTGCGTGGCTGCAGAATCGTCTGCTTCCGATATTCTACATCCACATGTTCCCACAACTCGGGCGCATGGTGCGCCGCCGCAACAATCATCGTGCGTTCCGCGCCGGAGAGTAACGCCGCCCGTTCCAGCGTGTGTTGCAGCATGGAGCGCTGGCCAAGGAAGCGGCAGTATTGCTTGGGCCGATGGGTCCCCAGCCAGCGTTCCGTCAACGGACGCAGCCGTTCGCCCTCGCCGCCCGCCAACACGATGGACCAGGTGCGTGTCGCTCCGACAGGGAAGACAACAGTCGGACTGAGACTTCCGTTTGACATTGCTGCGCACGCTGCGTTCGTTACTGTGCTTTGTGCCGAGGTTGAGGTGATGGTTTTGTTCTGCATGTCGCATCCAAATTCACTGGTGTTGAAAGTGAGAGTGAGCCGCGAACTGGGAGCGCCGCCATGACGAACCGGCTTCGCAGACGACTCACCCTCACATCGTTGCTTTAGCTAGCTCCATGCCACCTGGATGGTTCAGCGTTGCTCGTCCCAGAATGAAGGGAATTCCTACGTGCCTCAGGATGTAACTCCGCAGTAAATGGCTTACCACAGACCATGGGTGGTTCGGCTCGTGCCTGTGTTTGATCGCCGCGACGGGTCGGCGCTTGGCGCGTGAAAACTCACGAAGCAGCACTCTTTCGTTTAGATTCTGTCTTGCAGTTCACTTGTGGCGGGGACGAGTTTGGCAAACAAAAGAAAAGGCGCCGGTGGGTGACACCGGCGCCAAGCGGAAAACGCGGAATCCTAGAACTCCTTGAAGCTGGCTTCCAACGGAATCTCAGAGCGCCGACTGGCGGCGGCCAACCTTGCCGGCGACTGAAGCGCCAAGGCTTCCAGAGAAGGACGCAGTGGACCTTCGGGATGGTGTGCGTTCCCGCTAGAGGGGGATGCAACTTGCGTTCGGCCGGTTTTGCGCTCGGCAGCCGGGGAGCGGAGGGCGCAAGCCTGCGAAGTCAGTGGCCGGCCCAGGCGTTTTTTGTCGTCCACTAAACGCAGCAGCTCGTTTACGGCATCTTTCATGGCGTGAGCTTGGGCGTTGAGCTCTTCGGCGGCAGAAGCGCTCTCTTCGGCACTCGCGGCGTTGGCCTGTGTGACCTTGTCCATCTGGCCGACAGCAGTGTTGACTTGTGTGATGCCTTGGGCCTGTTCCTGCGACGCCGAGGCGATCTCCGCGACCAAGCGGGCTACCTTCTCCGCGTTGGCAATTGTCCGCTGGAGAGAATCGCTTATCCGATGAGAAGCCAAGTATTCTGACACCGGCATCTTCATCGAGAATGCTCCGTGCCACGGCAACTCCTGATGCGTCGGGAAGGTGCATGTCCAACACGATGATATCAGGGCTCGTTTCGCGTACTAATCGTAGCGCGGCAAGACCGTCGGCGGCTTCACCCACGACCGAAAAGCTCGGTTCCTGCTCCAAGACGAGACGTACTCCCTTCCGCAACAATGGCTGATTATCCACTATTAGTATGCGCACGGGTGTCATGGCTGGAGAACGATTCGTGACCAGGCTGACAGGTGGAGTCATGGTCAGACACTCTGCGGCGAGGGGCTGACAGTGGAACTGCGCCTGACTTGGCTGACGGATGTTCATAACTGGCTGGGTTCACGTTGGAGTCCGGAGTCAGAGGGGCTGGCGGTGATCCTATCCAGGCATTCTCGCACCATTTTTGCCAATGCCGCTTCGCTGTAAGGCTTGTGCAGGTACGCAATTCCTTTCTCCCCGAACGTTTCGGGCATTGTGACTTGTTCGTCGTGCCCGCTGGAAATCACGCCTTTCAGTGAATGCTTTCCCTTCGTCAATTGTTCCACCAGTTCAAGTCCCGTCATTCCACCTGGCATCACCATGTCAGTGACCACTAGATGAATTTGCGATTGGTGTTTGTAGAACAACAAGAGAGCGTCCACTCCGCTCGCCGCCTCGAAGACTACGTATCCGAGTTTTCGAAGGCATAAGGCCGAAGCTTGGCGGACGGACGCATCATCCTCAACCAACAAGATCGTCTCGGTCCCTCCGCGAATGGTCGCCGGAGTCTCCGATGCGGCATCCGGCTCATGAGGGCCTGTCCACAATGGAACATACACCCGAAATGTGCTGCCAACGCCCACAGCGCTTTCCACTTCCATCCAGCCGTGATGCTGTTTGAGTATGCTACAGACGGTTGGCAACCCCAACCCCGACCCTTTGCCGGCTTCCTTCGTGCTAAAGAACGGCTCGAACACTTTCATGATCGTCGCATCGTCCATTCCACATCCCGTGTCCGTGATCGAGAGACAAACGAAAGTGCCAGTATGCCCCTTCGGGTGAAGGTGAAGAGACGACTCGATGATATTGATCTGCTGGAGACCGATGGTCAGCCTTCCCCCGTTGGGCATCGCATCACGGGCGTTGATGCACAAGTTGGTCACTACTTGTTCCATCATCCCTTCGTCGGCCTTAACCCACGCACTGCGGCTATCGTCCCGGAACTCCAGATCAATGTTCTCCCCGAGGAGGCGGCGCAGCATCTGCACGAGGTTGTCGATCAGTGGCCGGAATTCAAAGGGCTTCACGTCCAGCTTCTGACGACGGCTGAATACCAATAATTGCCGGGTTAAACGCGCGGCGCGAAGCGTCTCACTTTCCAGCTCCTTCAACTTGCCATGGAAATCCCGAGGCATGTTGGGATGGTCACGCAAGAGCGCTAGATTCATCAGAATCACGGTGAGCAAATTGTTAAAATCATGGGCGAGGCCAGCGGCCAACAAACCCACCGCGGCAGTTTTCTGTGCCTTCCGAAAGTCATCGTCCAAACGGTGCTGCTCGCTGATGTCACGAATCACTTCCATTGCCCCGAACTGCCTCCCTTCCCGATCGTGAAGCGGCATGGCAACAGTCCAGAGATATGCTCCCCGCCCCTGATTCAGGAACGGGGCGAACGATGTGGCATGAAGGTGGTTGCCAATCCGACTGGCATGCTCCCAAGTCATCGCAAGCTCGTCGAGTGGGGTCTCCAAACAATCAACGAGCATAGGCTGAGGTTTGCCGAAGAACGGGATTGCATAGTCACCCTCGCCTTTTCCGAGCATCTCACGCCGGCTGACGCCTGTAAGCTCCTCACAGGAGCGATTCCATACAATCACGCGGTTCGTTTCGTCCAAGATAAAGATGGCGTCAGGCAGTGATTCGAGTGTGTCTATCAATCGCTGATGGGCCGTCTTCAACGCCTGCTCCGCCCGCCGCTGTTCCCGACGCGTTTCTGCTTCGCGCAGTTCACGGATAATGGCTGACCTCAATCGTGTCGCCTGCTTTCTTTCTACATAGTCGTGGGCGCCCACCATCATCGCCATCGAAGCCACTTCTTCACTCGTGCTGTCAGAAACGATTATGAATGGAACGTCAAGTCTTTGTCTCTTGAGCAGTCCTAGCGCAAAGAGGCAGTTCAGTTGCGGCAAGACCGGCTTGGACAGGACCAAGCTCCAATCTTGGCTGTTCAGCAAGGCACTCACGGCCCCGGCGTTATCCGCCCGACGGTGCGTTATGGCAAACCCTCCGCTCGCCAACTCCTGGACAAGCTGGGCGGTTGAGGTCGGGCAATCATCGATAATAAGGACGTTAATGGAAGGCATGGTTAATGACCTGCAATGGTTCTGGTAGGCACTTTGCCCAAGGTGCGGCGTCAGCAAGCGCTGGCGGATGTGGTGATGCCACATCGCGCCTCGCGCTTGGAGCAAGTTGACTGACCTTTGTCATGTTCGTGACAGATATGTATCTTTCGAAGTTCTGTATGCAGGCAGCTTCTGTTTCGATCCCGCCCTCTGATTTCGCGGGCGGAGATTAGGAGGTAGGCACTTGGTTACAAAGAGGGGGAATCCGACATGAGAGGTGGGTATTCCCTACAGAATCGACGGGAGGTAATGACTTTGCGGTCGTCCCCGCGCTTGTGCCACGGCATGCGGTGATATAACACCGTGCCTCGCGTTTGGAACGTGTTGAGCTATTCGTTTCATGGTCGTGCATTCCTATCCCACGGGGTGGTCTATGCAGGCATCTGTTGACGCAGTCCTGCACTCCGATACCACGAGGGAAGCCTTGGCACCGAAGAATGTGGAGGAACCTTCAGGGGGAACCACAATCCTGCAAACCGCGTTCGCAGACGGTTCAACCACACAGGCCTTTCCTTAGCTGGCCTCGTGCCACTCGCGGGAGGGTGCGTCAAACAGCAGCAAACCGGCCTTTCTCGGCATTCTGACCGCCACAAGCGGCATCCCTCTGGAAAGGGCCATGCCATTGGTGGTCTGTGCCGTGCCAGTCTCTATCGAACCTCTTCATGGATCTCCCTTCGCGCTGGCAGGGATGCGTTCCATCCGCGTCCTCATCGGATCGCAAGAAGTTTGGGACGTGGGTGGAACGCGTCCTGACCGGGTTCCAGGGCGCAAAGCGTCAACTTTCGATGGGGAGGAATCTCTCTTCAATTTGCGGCGGGGGCGATTCCCGTCGGCATGCTCGCCGTGAGGCCGACTCCGCGACACCTCTGCGCCGTTCGCCACGCCTCAGTTGCGTGCGGGCTGGCTCTCGATCTCCGCATCCAGAGACACGATGATCTTGCGCAGGGACGCTTTGGCGTCGCCATTCAACAACAAGGTCTTTGAGTCTCGATACAGCGGATTCGGCACGCCCGAATAGCCGGGGCGTTCATCCAAGTTGCACACCACCACGCGAGCCGCCTCGTCCGCACGCAAAATCGGCATGCCCGAGATCGGCGTATTCGGCACACTGGTTGCGGCGGGGTTGACGACATCGCACGCCCCGACTACCAGTGCCACGTCGCATTCGCAAAACTGCGGATTGATCTCGTCCAATTCCTTCAACAGGTCATAGTCCACGTCTACCTCGGCCAACAACACGTTCATGTGTCCGGGCATCCGGCCGGCCACCGGATGAATCGCGTAGAGCACCGTAGCGCCACGCCGTTGAAGCCAGCCCGCCAACTCCACGACTTCGGCTTGCGCCTGCGCCACCGCCATCCCGTAACCGGGAACAATGATGACTTTGCGCGCGGAGCGGAACAGCGCCACCACTTCCGCGGATAGGTTCCGAGTGGCTTGGGCCTCCATTGTGACCGGAGCGGTTGCCCGCGTCTCAGCCGCTGGCGGAGCGTTTTGCGACGCGGTGGACGCCGGCTGGAATCCCTGGAACACCCGCCACACTCGCCGATTCATCGCTCGGCACATCACGTGTGTCAGAATGGACCCGGAGGCGGCGACCACGGCGCCGCAGGCGACGAGCAAATGGTTGCCCAAAACAACACCGCAGAAGGCGGCGGCAAAACCCGCCGTCGCATTCAGGAAGGAAATTAACACCGGCATGTCCGCGCCCCCGATCCGAATGGCCGCCACCACGCCCAGCAGCACGCACACAATCACCAGGCCAAGCATCGCCGCCACGCTCCCGATCCCATCCGCCCAGCAGGCCAGCACGCCAAAACCTGCCCCCGCCGCCACGAGCGCCTGAAGAACCCGGTCGTGCTTGGAGAGCAGAGTCGGGGTCGGTCGCAACCATCCGATCAGCTTGCCGCTTGCGATCAGGCTGGCGCTGAAAGTCGCCGAGCCGATGGAGAGTCCCAGGAGGCCGGACATCTGCCCCAACGCGGTGATTCCGATCTGTCCGCCGCGCCACAGTTCAACATACGCGATGAGCATCGCCGCCAATCCTCCGACACCATGCTGAAACGCCACCATCGCCGGCACCTGAAGCATGTTCACCCGGTAGGCCGCAACCAGACCAAGGCCACCGCCCGTTATCAGCGCGATGACGAGCCAGGTCCATGCGTTCGCGGGATTTCGCAACAGAACCAGGAGTATTGCCGCCGCCAAAGCCGCCGCCGCTGCCCCGTTGCCCAGACGGGCCGTCCGCGGCCAGCGGAACAGCGCCACCCCGGCCAGCAGTAGTACGACAATGCTTCCGTCCATCGCGACGCGCGTGAAAGTAGTCATGACGGCAGCCTATCTTTTCCGAAAGAAGCCCAAGATGCGGTCGGTGATGGCCAACCCGCCCAGCAGGTTGAAGGCTGCGGCCGACACGGCCACACCCCCGAGCACGACCTCCAGCGTGTCAGGCTCACCAGCGAACAGCAGTATTCCCCCGAGCAAGGTCACTGCGGAGATTGCGTTCGTCATGGACATCAGCGGCGTGTGCAACAATTGCGGCACGCGCCGGATCAGGAGATAGCCAATGAGCAACGCCCCCGCGAACACGCCCGCCATGAGCAGCAGTTCCATCATCACCATCCTCCTCGTAAATTACGGCAGCCCCATCGCCTTGCGCGTGCCGGCATGGACGATCTCGCCTCCCCGGGTGACCAGCGTCGCTTGCACAATCTCGTCCTCGAAGTCAATGGACCCCGGGCCGTGCTTGAACATGTTCTCGATGAAGTGCAGCAGGTTGTTGGCATACAACCACGAGGCGTGCTGGGCTACCGATCCAGGGATGTTTTGCACGCCCAGCACCATCACGTGATTGTGCTCCGTGAGAGATCCCGGTTCGGTGACGGCGCAGTTCCCTCCCTGATCCACTGCCACATCCACGATGACCGACCCGGCGCGCATGCTCCTCGCCATTTCATGCGTGATCAACACCGGCGCTTGTTCCCCGGGCACCAACGCACTCAGCACGGCAATGTCACTCTCCTCCAGCAACGCTCCCAGATGCTCCCGCTCCTGGCGTAACCACTCTTCCGGCAGAGCGCGCGCATAACCGTCCGGGCCCTTGGCCAATTCCGCCGGCACTTCAAACCCGGCAATCTTGGCCCCAAGGCTTCCCGCTTCCTCCCGTGCGTTGGGCCGGATGTCCACAGCGGTGACAATCCCACCCAACCGCTTCGCGGTCGCCACGGCCTGCAACCCCACAACTCCCGCTCCGACGACCAAAACGCGCGCTGGTTTCACAGTCCCGATGGCCGTTGTCAGCATGGGCACGAAGCGGGGCATCAGGTTGGCCGCCATTAACACCGCCTTGTAGCCGGTGATGGTGCTCATCGAGGTCAGGGCGTCCATTCTCTGCGCCCGCGACGTGCGCGGCACGCTATCCATCGTGAAGGCTGTGATGTGCCGCTCCGCCAGCGTGCGGACCATGGCATGGCTGCCGGGGGCCGCGGGATGAAGAAATGTGATCAGGGTGCAACCCGTCCGCAGCATCTCCGCTTCGTTGCATCCGGACCGCTCGTTGAAGATGGGCTGCTTCACCTTCAGCACGATCTCGCAACCTTCATAGACGTCTTCCACGGCCTCGCAAACCTCGGCGCCGGCCTGTCGGTATCGCTCGTCGCCGGCCAGAATGCCAGCGCCAGCGTCCTTCTCGACCATTACGTTGAAACCCAAGCCAACCAGGCTTTCCACCGTTTCCGGCGTGGCGGCTACTCGCTTCTCGTTGGGCAGAATTTCCTTCGGGATTCCAATTCGCATGTTTCCTTCTTTGTTTGAGGTGGTGTTTGGTTCAGTTGCTTGAAGGGTGAATCAGCATCACGGGGCGCCGACTCTGCGCCAGGACGGCCTGTGCGACACTCCCCAGGAGCCGCTTCGTCAAAGCGGTTCGGCCCTGCGAGGCCATGCAAATGAAATCGGCCCCGAAGCGTTCCGCCGCTTGCGCGATGGCGGTGGCGGGCCAACGGTGCTCCAGAATCTCAAAGCGGGTCGCGATGCCCTGCTGGGCCGCCCCGTCGGGCACCAGCCGGCTGAGGCGGTCCGCCAACTCCCTCCGCGCGACATCCGAAAGCGGGCTGGTTGGCCTGACGACGTGAACCAACTTGACTTCGCCCCCGCGACGCAGGGCCGAGTAGGCGAACGGGATTGCGCGATTTCCGATTTTGGTGAGGTCCGTTGGGACCAAGACGCGTCGAGAGAGTTGCAGCCCGCCCGGACTTTGAGTGGGCGCGAGCGGCACGGGCACACAGGCCACGCTGACAGGTGCATGATACACCGCCTCCCGGGAGACGGAGCCGAGGTAGAAACGCTTGAGCCCGCGCAACTGCCGTGTGCCCACCGCGATCAGGTCCGCCCGCTCGGCTTTGGCCAAAGCCAGGAGTTCCAGCGGAACCTCGTTCCAAGCGGCTCGCGCCACCACCCGCGCCTTGGTCTTCCCCAGGTGCTGATGGCACTTCTCACGCAGCTCCCGCTCCAGAATCCGTTGCACGTCGGCCGCATTGGCGGCTGTCGCGCCTCCTTCTCCCGGGCCGAAACGGGCCGCTTCCTCCGGAGGCCACGAGATGTGGGCCACCGTCACATGGCACGGGCGAATCTTATTCAGCCGGCCGACCCAGCGTAGCGCCTCATCGCTGGCGGCGGAGAAGTCACAGCCCACCAGGACCCGCAAAGGGCGGTCATCCTGCAACCACGCCCGGAAGGGTTTCCCGTCGCGGACCACCAGGGTGGGCACGGTTGCGGCCTGCGCCGTCCGCTCCGCCACACTGCCGATCAGGAAGCGCAGAGGGGTCACACAGCCGAGGGAGGAGACAACGATCAGGTCGGCACGAGATTGCCGGGCGAAGTCGGTCAGTGCCACATGGGCCGAACCGCCGAGCAGTTCCTCTTGCACAACCGCGCCGAGTTTTCTGAGACGGGTCGCTTCCGCTGTCAACCGCGCTTGACTCCGATCCGCACCAGCGCCCGCCGACCTCGGTCCCCCGGGCGCGCCGGCCGCAAGCTCTGGTTGCTCCCGCACATGAACCAAGGTGAGTTGCCCCTGGGTCTTCACCGCGCACAGCGCGGCGACCGTCGCGGCTTCTGCCGCGAATTGGGAAAAATCAGTTCCACAGACTACTTTCATGGTGTTCTCTGGCGTCATGGTCTCCTTGGGTGTTTTCTCATATTGCTGCGTCACAATCATCCCCGCAGAACCAGCACCGGGCGCTTGCTCTGGGCCATCACCGCCTGCGCGACCGAACCCAATAGAACCTTCGTTAACCCGGATCGGCCGCGCGACCCCATGCAGATAAGGTCGGCGCCGAACCGCTCCGCCGCTTCGCAGATGGCCATCGCTGGCTGCGTATGCTCCGTCACCTCCGTCCGGCTCTTGATGCGCCGCGCCTCGGCTGCTTCCGGAACAAGAACTTGGAGCTGCGCCGCAGCGTGGCGGCCTCTTTCGGCCTGGCTCTCTTGACTGCTTCGCTCGGACGTTCGTCGGTTGGAGGGCGCCGTAACGTGGACGAGACGCACCTCGCCGCCGGTGCGCACCACCGAGTATGCGAGCGCAATGGCGCGATTCCCCCAGGTGGAGAAGTCGGTCGGAACAAGCACGCGTCGGAACTGCGGGATGCTGCGCGCGCCATCATCCTCGATGGCCGACATCGGCACGCACGCCACATTGGTCGAAGCATGCTGAAGCACGCCCCGGGACACGGAGCCCAGCCGATACAGGCCACGGCGTTGGTTGGTGCCCACGACGATCAAGTCGGCTCGTTGGGTGCCAGCCAATTCGATGAGTTGAGGATCGGGCCGGCCCAAAGTTGTGGCGAGACAGATCCGTACTTTCACCTTGCCGAGAATCTCCTCGCATCTCTCTCTGAGGTCCCGTTCCAGGAACTTCTGAACCTCCGACGGCCAGTAGTGTGCTGACGCGGGGTTGGGGAGGCCCAGACGGGCTGCGGCCTCCCAAGGCCAAGCCACGTAGGCAACGGTGAGGACGCACGGCCCAAGGTCGCGCAGTGACGCCGCCCAGCGAACGGCCGCATCTGAGCTGGCTGTAAAATCGTAGCCCACGACAACGTGAAGCGGTTGTTTGCCATGAGTCCAGGTTTCGAAGGGCTTCGGATCACGCACCACGAGAATCGGGATGGAGGACCCTTGGGCGGCGCGTTCGGCCACGCTGCCGACCCGCCAGCCTCTGGGTGCAACTCGCCCCAGTGATCCAACCACAATGAGATCTGCGCCGCTCTTTGAGGCCTCGCTTACCAGGCTTCCCGCAGGAGAGCCCTCCACGAACGCTTCCTCGATCTCGGCGCCTCGGTGGCGTAGCCGATTTGCTTCCAGCTTCAGCTTCTCCTTTCGTGAGGTCCGCAGGTAGTCCAACAGTTCTTTGGACGGCAGTTCGTAGCGCGAGACATCCATGGCATGGACCAATGCCACTTTGCCCCGAGCTCGAGTGGCCAGGATGCCGGCGACGCGACCGGCTTCGACCGCATGTTCGGAAAAGTCTGTTCCACAAAGAATTTTCATCCGTTCCTCCTTCGAGTGGGACGTATTTAGAGGTTCTCGTTTTGTTGGCATAATTGTTCATTCATGGTTGAGTTCAGGCTGGTGTTCGGTCGCTGGCCAATTGGTCTCCGGCGGTACCACTAGCACAGGGCACCGCGAACACTCCACGACATCGCCGATCACACTCCCGAAGATCAGTCGGCTCAGAACGCTGCGTTGGGGACGGCCAAGGATGATCAAGCCGACGTTGCGCGTTTCGGCGAGTCGCAGTATTTCGTATGCTGGGGCGCCGTCGCGCACCAGACACCGGATGGGCACACGGCTCGTTTCGTGCCTCTCCGCGAGGGCTGCCAGACTCTGTCGCGCCCAGTCCTGCTCCTTGGCCCGGATGCTTCGCCTTGTGACCGCGTTGAGAAGTCCGCCAGCATACGTCCTGTCGATCACATGAAGGAGCATGATCGAAGCGCGGGCACGCGAGGCGATGCGGTTCGCATAGTCCGCTGATGCTTGGGAGGATTTGCCAAAATCTACGGGCACAAGGATTGAGGTCAGCCGGTACGAATAGGGTTGCTGACAGTGGGCCGGAATGTCCGCAGCGAGAGGCATTGTGCTCTCCCGCGGGGTTGCGTTCACGGGCCAAAAAGCGGGCCAAAACGTCGTCAACGGAGTCGTGGTCATAAGTATCCCCATTCGCAGTCATTCGGCTTTCGGGTTCACGACCTAGACTGGCGAAACACCGGTAAAGCCTCCGGCATGGGTTGACTTGGGCGTGATTGCGATTTTGCCGGTGAGAGGCGGCACGCAGCGCGCCAGTACATCATCTAGTTCCGGCGTCGCGAGGGGCACCGTGTAGCGTTCTTGAAGCGTGTGGAGGAAGATTTCGTAGGACCGCGGCACGTAACGGGCGAAAGCTTCCACTGTGCATACGCGGTGCAGTCGCACCTCGGTTGGATGCGCCAGCAACTCCTGGATAATGCGCAGGAGTTCGCCGTATTCGATGGGTTTTTCCAGGAGGACGTCGGCACCGAGTTCGGCGGCGCGAGCCTCCTGCCCGCCATCGTCCGTCATCACTATTGCGGGGACGAGCGGCTTCACCCGCACCAGGCGTGCAACGGTATCCCAACCGCTGCGTTTCCCCAGGTTCATGTCGAGCACGAGCAGGCCAATATCGTTTGACTCAAACAACTCGATGGCTGTGCTCTCGCGATCCGCCTGCAGCGTCGTGAATCCTCTGTTCTGCAGGAAACCCGCCAGTGTCTGGCGCGCAAACGCGTCTGCATCCGCCAGCAGGAGTGTTGTCGTTTTCATGGCTGAGGGGTTGGAGGTTCTTCGGTTTATCGGTTCTTGCCCCGCACCCTTTCGTGCAATGGCGGGGCTTTTGTTCTCTGCGTCGCCACTTGTCATGGCTCGCAACATTTGCTTGTCGCCCAAGCGCTCTCGTTCGCTTACAGTTCAGGCCTGATTACTGCTTAAGCTGACTGCGTGCCAATTGACACGCGACGCAGCAAACAGAGGTTTTTATGACTTTTTCTGCGGTTCATGCCAGAGAGCGCTTCCGGCGGCTGGTTCGGGTTGGACCACGTCCGGTAAGCGGCGTGCCACGCCCATGAAGACAGCCCCCAAATTCCGTTTCGCCGAGTTTGTAATCGCCACGCTCGTTGTGCTCGCCGTCATGGTGTGGATCGAACGCACCGCATGGCGGCAGATTGACCGCCTTCGCCTCCAATTGGACGATTCGGCACTCAAACTGGGCAGCCTCGTCGGCGAACTCAAATCGGACATCCTCCAACATCGGTTGACTGAAATCGGCGGGTGGCAACCGCCCCCAGCATCCTCGGATGACCGTCTCCAAACGAATGCGGCGCGGTTGCAGATGGAGTTGAGTCGAACCGCCGCGGCGTTCACCACGGCACAGCAGGCTCTCGCGACCCGGCTGGTCAGTGCAATGACCAGCTACCTGGAGGAAATGAGGTCACCGCCGGCCTCTCGGGCCGCCGCGTTCGATCGTGTTCTCGCGCTCTGCGAGGAATTCAACCAGGAGCTGAAGCTGGAAACTCGGCGACAGTCGTCCGCCCGCAATCTGGCCCTCCAGTCACTGCAGCGCGTCTGGTTTCTTTCGCTGATGCTGGTGGCCGCCGCCGGCGCAATGGTGGTGGCCGTCTTTTACCGGCGGCTTCTCGTCTCCTTGCGCGCACAACTCAGCGAAAGCCGCACGCACCTCGAACGCCATGAGAAGCTCGCTTCGTTGGGCGTCTTTGCGGCGGGGATTGCCCACGAGATTCGGAATCCGCTGACGGCCATCAAGGTTCGGCTGTTCAGCCTCAAACGCAGTGCGCCTTCCATCTCGTCCGTCCAGGATGACGTCCAGGTCATCAGCGATGAAATCAACCGGCTCGAGCGCATTGTCAGCGATTTTCTCCAGTTTGCCCGCCCCCCTGAACTGGAGTGCCGCCCGGTCAACGTGACGACTCTGGTGAACGAGGTGGGGAATCTCCTGGAGCCGCAATTGGCCAGAAGGTCCGTACAACTGGTCCGGTCGCCGACGCAAGAGGCTTGGGCACAAGCCGACTCGCAGAAGCTCAAACAAGTCCTGATCAACCTCATCCAGAACGCCGGCCAGAGCATTGAGGGGGAGGGCACCGTCTCGCTTCGTGTGCGGTTAACTTCGCAGGAACTCCTGGGTCGCTCGACCGACGCCGTCGCCATTGAAGTAACCGACACCGGCAAGGGCATGCCCCCGGAAGTCGTCAAACGGCTGTTCGATCCCTTCTTCACCACCAAGGAAGACGGGACCGGCCTGGGCCTGCCCATCGCCGCCCGCATTGTCGAACTGCACGGCGGCGTGATCGAATACGAAACTCAACCTCAGCTCGGCACGACCTTCAGGATCGTCCTGCCCCGCATCGCCCCCCATGAAGAACCGCCCTCGAATACTGCTCATTGAAGACGACCGCGCCATCACCAGCGGCATGCAAAAGGTCATGGACACCGAAGGCTATGACGTCACCGTGCTGGATCGCGGCGACGAGGGCCTCGATTGCGCCCTGGCCGAGACCTTTGATTTGGTGATCAGCGATCTCAGA
>CAZJTM010000018.1:0-48700 GCA_964548925.1 uncultured Verrucomicrobiota bacterium
TGTGTTTGCGGGCGGGGCGATCAGTTTAACTGGGAAAGGCAGCCGACCAGGAGAAGGGATTGGCGCCGGCAACCACTCTCTGAGGCCCAAAGCTGGCGGTTCCCATGCCGGGATTGGAGGCGCTGCTGGTCAGGTGCCTTCTTTCATCTTCGCCGGCCCCGTGCGAGAGCCCAGGACGGCAGGTAGTGGAGGCGCCAACGGGAGTGGTTTGGCTAACGTCGCCCCGCTTGGAGGCGCGGGAGGCGGCGCCATGCGCTTGGACGTCGCAGGAGTCCTGACGGTGGACGGGAATGTCTCTGCTGATGGAACGGCGGGCAGTGTTGACAGCGGCGGCGGCGCGGGCGGCAGTGTTTGGCTCACGGCGGGCACGCTGGCCGGTTCGGGTGTCATCTCCGCCAACGGCGGGGCGGGCAATGGCTGGGCGGGCGGCGGGGGCGGTGGACGCGTGGCCATCTACTACCATACGAATCTCTTCACCGGTGACGTCACGGCGCGGGGCGGTGAAGCCACCTGGCCCGGCGGCGCGGGCACGGTGTATTGGGAACAGACCGGCTCGTCCAACGGTTGGTTGATTGTCAGCAACGGCGGTTTGTCCGGCACGAACACGCCATTGATGAACCTGCCGGCGCGACTCAACCTGCTCGTGTCTGACGGAGCCATCGTGCATCCCCAGACCAGTTTTCCCCTGTTCAAGTCGGTTCGCATTGGCCCGGGAGGTTGGATCACCAGCCTGGCTTCTCAGCCGGGGTTTGAACTAGTGTCGGCGGGTGACATTGTCATCGCCCCCGGCGGCGCGTTGTGCGCGGACGGCCAAGGGTTCGCCGCGAACACGGGGCCTGGCGCTGGCGCGTGGTTCTCCAATCAGGGCGGCGGAGGCGGCCACGGAGGCGAAGGCGGGAGGTCGTCTGCCGGCGCGATTGGCGGCGCCCGCTACGGCTCCGTAACGCAACCCGTGGACTCCGGCAGCGGCGGCGGCAGCGATGCTCCAATCGGTTCGGCGGGGGGCGGCGGCATCCGCGTCAAAGCGGCTGGCGCGTTGCGCGTGGACGGCAGTGTGAGCGCCAACGGTCAACCGGGCTGGCAGGACAACGCGGGCGGCGGGGCCGGGGGCAGTCTTTGGATCATGGCCAACGCATTGACCGGAGATGGCGTGATCTCCGCAACCGGCGGCGACGGCGAGTGGTTCAACGGCGGCGGCGGTGGCGGCGGACGGATCGCGATCTATGCGCCGTCCAACACGTTCACCGGTTTGGTCAGCGTGGCGGGTGGTGGCGGTGCCGACGCGGGCCAGGGCGGCAGCGTGTTCGTCACCACCAATTTGACGGGCTTCGAGATCACGGCGCACACCCCGTCGGGCATGGTCAGCAACCTGGTCACGTGGCTGGACCTCAGTTTCAGCGAGATCGTGAATGCCGAATCGGTTTCGGCGGAGGATTTCCTCCTGTTCACGCCCGGAGGGGTCTTGCCGCAAACCAGCCTTGGCGTTTCCCTGCTGGAGCCATCCACCGTGCGGGTGATCTTCCCGATCCAAAATGCACCGGGCGAGTACCGCCTCGAAGCCGGACCGGGAGTGGAGAACTTGTTCGGGCAACCGCTGTCGCAGGTCTATACCGGCGCGTTCACGGTAGTTGTGCCAACGATTTCCGGCACGGTCACGAACGCCGCCGGGCAGGGGGTGTCGGAGGTGACGCTGCGCCCGGACGGCGGCTTGCCCGCCACGGTGACGGATGCGCTGGGCCGCTACTCGCTCGGCGTGCCGCCGGGCTGGGCGGGCAGCGTGGTGCCCGCACTGGACAGTTTCGTGTTCGTGCCTGGAACGCGCAGCTACACGAATGTGACCAACTCCATCACCGATGAGAATTACCTGATGGTCGAGAGCATTGTCTCCGAGTTAGGTTCGGCTGCGGTGGGGGCCGAACTGTGGCTGAATTGGAACGGAATCCCCGGCGTGTCCTACCAAGTCCTGGCCTCGACGAATCTGTCGGACTGGTACCCCTGGGGTGACGCGATTCTCGGAACGAACAGCGTGATCCAATTGCCCGTGCCGGTGGGGGACCCGCCCGCCGCGTTCTTCCGCTTGAAGGCGAACAACTGAGCCGAGTGGGAGGCTCGAATACCCGAGTTCGCGCTCTGAGCCCCTGAACCTGGTAGGGACGCGTACCACCCGCGTCCCTATTGCTGCAGCCCGAGGTTCGGGGACGCGGGTGGAACGCGTCCCTGCCGAAAGCAATGGCAGATTCTCGGGGAGGGGCATAGCTCTCGGCGAAGCGGCTCGCCACCGCCGCACTCCAAGACGCAAGCGGTTTTCCACCCCCAAAGTCCACGCCGCGCCGCCGCTGATTTGCCGTGCCCCGAAATCAGCCATCAACCAAGAAATCTCAACTTGTCTTCGCTCGCGCCCCGGTCTATTTATGCTCGCGCGCCGGACATGAGCCAGACCCTCATCATCGTGCCAACCTACAACGAGCGGGAAAACCTCCCGCGCATGGCACAGCGGCTTTTGAATTTGCCCGTCAAGGTGGACCTGCTCGTGGTGGACGATAATTCGCCCGATGGCACCGGCAAACTCGCCGACGAACTCGCCGCGAAGCATCCTGAAATCCACGTCTTGCATCGCCAGGAGAAGAATGGCCTGGGCCGCGCCTACCTGGCTGGTTTCAAGTGGGCGCTGGAACACGGCTACGAGTTCGTGTTCGAGATGGACGGCGATTTCTCGCACAACCCGGACGACATCCCGCAGTTTCTGGAGGCGGCCAAGGAAGCTGATCTGGCGTTGGGTTCTCGCTACAAGGACGGCATCCGCATCATCAACTGGCCGCTAAACCGCTTGATGTTGAGCAAGGGCGCGGCGTTGTATGTGCGCGTCATCACGGGGATGCCGTTCACCGATCCAACGGGCGGCTTCAAGTGTTTCCGGCGGCGCGCGCTGCAGGCGTTGGACCTGGACCGGGTTCACTCGAACGGCTACAGCTTTCAGATCGAGTTGACCCACAAACTGTGGAGGCAGGGGATGCGCATCGTGGAAGTGCCGATCATCTTCACCGAACGGCTCAAAGGTCACTCGAAGATGTCCGGCCACATCATCCGCGAGGCCCTGATCATGGTCTGGCGGTTGTGGCTCCAAAACGGGATGCGACGCACACCGCGGAAGAAAGCCTAGCCGAAGCAACCGGATGTTTGCCGGCTCCCGTAATTCTCGTAAAAGAGAAGACGAAATTCGCCGCGGAATTTGGGCTCGTTGGGGTTCACCTGCGCTCTCACTTCAGCAAGGTCACGGCCCAACCCGGATCTTTCACGCCTCGATTGAATCGCGAACACCTCGCCGGGTGAGGGCCCCCAGCCCACACCATGAAAACCCGGTCCTGTAGGCCGGGTGCCCTCACCCGGCGGTTTGGGTATGGAACATCCGGGCTTAATCCGTGTTGGAGCGTTCCGCCGTGATGCGGAAGAAGTCAAAATCCGCGTAGCCGCCAACGGTCTGGGTCGCGTAATTGAACAGTCCGAAGCGATAGCCCATGAAGTGCGGCAGTGTGTAGTTCATCTTCAGTTCGCCGCCGATGGCCGTCCAAGCCTTGCCATCCAGACTGTAATAGAACCGCGCGCGATCCGCGCGGCCCTTGAAATCACACTCGGCTTTGAGAAACAACATGTCCTGGCTCAACGGTACGCGCTCCACCTCCACGGGGGAATTGGATTGTGCGCTCACCATCACGACGAAGTTGGTTCCACCTTCGGATTTCACGCCCACCAGTCCGTATTGCCGCTGCAACAAAGCCAGCCCCGCGAAATCCCCGTCCTTCAAGTGGCTCACGTCCACGGCTGTTGTACCGGCACACTCGGGGCCGAGCGTCCGCTGCGTGAGTGTGTTCCGCGCGGCGAGGAAGTGCGCGTCCGTGCGGCCGGTTGTCAAACGCAGGAAGCCCGGGCGCTGCGTGACGGACCAGAGGGAGTTGTCCGGATTGTGATTCCACTGCCAGACCAGCGGCAGGGCCGGCTCGCCGGCTTTGCGGTCGAATTCATCCGACGCCACGATGCCGGGCATGAGCCCCCGGCTCGGGGGAAGGTTCAACTGATCCGGCACTTTGCCCTCCACGCCAATCACCGGCCAGCCGTCCTCCCACTTCACCGGCACGAGATAGGGAATACGGCCCACCGCGCCGGAATCCTGGAACAGATACGCGAACCACTCGCCGGTCGGGGTGTCAATGATGCTGCCCTGCGCCACGCCTTTGTCCTGCAATCCCACGCGCCCTTCCCACGGGCCGGTGAGTTGGTCCGCGCGATGCACCAGCACGGTGCGCATCCCACCGCGCGGCCAGCAGATGTTGAAGAGGTAGTATTTGCCGTTGTGCTTGATGAGTTGCGAGCCTTCCGCCGGCAGACCGACATTCGGTCCGGCAACAAGGCTGGCGTTTGTAATGACCACTTGATTGAAGCCGCCTTCCTTCAGGCCCGACAAATCCGCATTCAATTCCACGAGCCGCAGATTGCCGGCGCCATACAGCATGAAGACGCGCCCGTCATCGTCGAAGAACAACGAACTATCGTGCAGAGAAGGCCGAAACGAGTTTTCCGTCCACGGCCCTTTCTCGATGTCCTTGGTCCGGTAAACGTGCGTCCGGCCGGACGTGCTGGAGAACGTGGTCGCGTAAAACGTCCCTTGGTGGTAACGCAAACTGCTGGCCCAGGAACCGGCCCCGTAGGCGTTCTTCCCGTTGCGTAGCGCCATCGCGTCGTTGTCCACCAAAGTGTCGTAGGCGTAACCGACCATCTTCCAGTTCACCAGGTCTTTGGATTTCATGATGGGCAATCCCGGACTCAGGTGCATGGTCGTGCTGCTCATGTAGTAGGTGTCGCCCACGCGGATCATGGCCATGTCCGGCACGTCGGCGTGGAGAATGGGATTGCGCGCCAGTTCCGCCGCGCCGGCGAAGGCGGAAAAGGTCGCGGCTCCGCAGGCGAGCGTGAGCAGCCAGCGGCGCGGTTGTTTCGGGAGTGAGTTTGTGTTGGATTTCATTTTATCAGCCGATACAGAGTGGACACGTCGCTCGGCGACACGGGCAAGGTCACCTGCCATTGCGCGCCGATGATCTGGGGCGCGGGCGACGGCACGTCCACCCATTCGCCCAGAACCAGATTTGTTCGCGATTGCAGCCGGAAGCCCTCGCTGGCCAGCGGCCAGGAGAGCGTCAGGTTCGTTTCCGTCAGCGCCAGGCTCATCGGCGGACGCGGCGAGCTCGCCGCTTGGGTGGAATTGGCGCTCTCGCCCGCCAGATTCAACGCCGAGACCACGTAATAATAGGTCCAGCCGTTGGTCAGGCCGACGTCCGTGTAGTTCGTCGTGGTGACGTTGGCGATGAGGGTGTATGGCCCGGCATTGGTCGTGGAACGCTTGAGGTTGTAACTGACGGCGTTGCTGGAGGCCATCCAACCCAACGCCGCCTGGCGATCCCCCGCCGTGGCGACCAAGCCGGTGGGCGGGGGTGGCGGGGACCAACCCGGCAGAGACACATTGTCGAAAGCCGCCGTACACGCCGTCGAAGTGTCATGGCTGGTGACCGCCAGTCCCGCATAGACTGTGGAGGCCATCGAGATCGTCTGGCTGCTTCCCTGCTGAGTCCAGTTTACGCCATTCGCGGAGCGGTATGCCGTGAAGGTATTCCCGCTGCGCACCAGCCTGACCCAGTAAGGCGCCGTGAGTCCGGTGGTGTTGTTGTTGGCAGTGGTGCTACTGGTGGTCGAACGATACTGCCACGTCACGCCGTTGCCCGGCGTCACCGCAACAAAGGCGTTGCGAGCGCTGGGGGCCAGGCTCTCGCGAATCATGACTCCGGCTTTCGACCACACATTGACGCCTTGCACGGATGTGACCCGGGCGATAATCGTGCAGTTATTGGTTACCGGCAGGAACGCGTAATTGAATGCGTCGGTATTGCCCCAGATGTCGCCGCCCGCGCCCGTGACGGTGAAGAGGCTGGTGCTGTGGGTCGCGCTGCCGGCATAACCCACACTGCCAATGTCCTGGCTTTGCCATGTCCCCGCCGGGGTTGTGGACCACACGTTGTCGAACGTGGCCGTGCATGAATCGGCGTTGTCGTGGGCGGTGACGGGCAACCCCACATAAACCGCTCCGGCCATCGAGATGGTTTGAGCAGAGCCCACCTGGGTCCAGGCGCCACCATCGGCTGAGACATACCCGCGAAAGCTGTTGCCGGAGCGCACCAGTTTGACCCAGTAGGGTGCGCTCACGCCGGCGCTCTGGCTTTGAGACATCGTTCCGCCGGTGGTCGCGCGCCATTGGAAGCTGGCGCCATTGCCGGGCGTGATGACCATCATCGCATGGGCAGAAGCAGCCGTGAGGCTGGCGCGGATCATTACCCCCGCCTTGGCCCAGGCATCGGTGTTCTCCACCGAAGTGACGCGGGCAATGATGGTGCAATCGTTGGTGGCCCGGAAGTATGCGAAATGAAAGGCGTCGGCGGTGCCCCAGATGTCGGCCCCGGAGCCAGTAACCGTGGAGAGGGTGTTGCTGAAACTGGCGCGACCGGTCTGGCCCACGCTCCCGATGTCCTGATCCACCCACGGCGACGGAAGGGTCGTGGGCAAGGGCGTGACCGTGACTTGAGTTGAGTTGGAACTGGTCCCGTAATCGTTGGTGCCGGCCACCACGTAATAATAGGCGGTCCAATTGGTCAGAGGGAAGTCAACGAAGTTGGTCGTTTCCAAAGCGGCAATGGTTGTGTACGGACCGCCGCTGATAGTCGAGCGCTTGAGGCTATAACCGGTGGCGGGAGTGCCGCTGGAGACGTTCCAGATCAAGGTCGCACGCGCGTTGCCCGCGACTCCGGTCAGGCCGGTGGGGGCGGCCGGCACACCGGGCAGTGTGGTGGCGTTGGCGGTGTTCGAGTAAAGGGAGAACATGCCGTTGTTACTGGCCCGCACGCGGTAGTAATAGGTGCTGGAGCCGGGCAGACCAGTGTTTGAAAAGTTCGTGGCGCTCGCGCCTAGCGACGCCAGTTGGCTGAAAATGACATTGTCGGAGGACCGTTCGACGAGATATGCCGTTGCGTTCGTGGCGTTCGGGGTCCACGTGAGATCAATCTGACTGCCCGAAACGGCGGTGGCGGTGAGGTTGCTGGGCGGGGCAGGGGTGCCGGGGCCACCGGTTTGCACAAAGGTGGTCACGCTTTGGGCGGGGAGTGGCGCCGTGAAGCTGCCGCCGGAGACAGCAAAGCCGCCTGAGTCGGCCATGCTCTCGCTGCTGGAAGTGCGGTAACCTTCGAGCATGGCGACCTCTCCGTTCGCGATGTTGAATTGCTGAAGGACCTGGCTGTTGCCCATGTTGAGCGCAACGATCACCAGGTTGGTACCGCCGGTGACCTTGTAGGCCGTGACATAAATGTTCGCTGTGGGATTGTAGTCGGCGGTGACCCGGTTTGCGCCGGGCCGAATCCATTTCGCGAACTGGCCGAGAATATAGCCGGGTTTGATGATCGTGCCGCTGCTGTTGACCAGGCAGGTGCCGTCCGTTTGCGAGTCATTGACCCACCACCAGAAGTAGGCGCTGAATTGGTTGTTCATCGCGTCGCTCACCACCTTGGCGAGTTCCATGCAGACATTGAAGTCGGACTGGCCGCCGGTCAAATAGTGCTCCGTCTGCCAGACGCGCTTTCCCTTGTTGAGCGCGTTTTGATGCACGTAATTTCCGCCGCCGTAGAAGTGGCCGGCGATGATGCTCACGTGACTGGCCGCCGTGGCGTCATTGAGCGTCGGATCGGAATACTGGTCCTGAAAGTTGACCGCTTCCGGCATAACCACGGGTTTGCCGATCACCTGCGCATGGTCGCGGCAGAAGGTCAGCATCTGGGCGCCGGTCCAAACACAGCCTTCATAATCCGGATTCCAATCGGGCTCGTTCTGAATGGAAACGTAGTCCAGTCCGATGCTGTTGGCCGCCTGATTCAGGTAGGTTGCATAGGCGGCGTATTGACCGGCCAACAACGAGCCATGCACGACATTGGTGTTATCCTTCATGTTGGCGGGTGGCGACCAAGGCGTGCCCAGCACCTTGGCGCCGCGGGCATGCGCCGCGGCCGCGTTGGCCGTCTCGTCGGTCCAATAACGGTTTGGGTCAATGCGAATGCGCAGCAGCGAGAAGCCCAGGGTGTTGTAAAGCGCATTGTTCTTGGCCGTTGATAACTGGCCGCACCATGCGCTGGAAAACCCGAAACCATCCATGGTCTGCTGAGGTGCCCCCAGGTTGATGTTGCAGGATGCCGCAGGAGCGGTGAACGGCAGCGCAACTGCCGCCGCAAGCATGGCCGAGGCGCGCATCGCAATCAATGTCCTCATTCTTGTTTTGGTTCTTTCGTCGCCTGCCGCCGCCGCGAACACGCCGTTGTTGAATGTGGCGTTGTCCGCGAAGCTCAGCAGAACCTTTTCCTGCACCTGCCAAGAATTCGGCAGATTCCACGCTGCGTCCGCGCTGTTGGATGTTTCATTGCCGTCCACTACGGCATCAACGCCGGAATTACACTTCGTGTCCGGTGCCGGGATGGCAGGAAACGGCGGCGCATTCACGAGCCGCGCGCAGGTGAGGCAACCGACTCGAAGCAACCTCCAGGTGTGACAAACGAAGTGACTCATAGGTCCACACTAGTCTCCTTTCCCGCCCACTGGAAGCACCGAGATTTCCGCCGCGCTGGTCCAGCCGCTGTTCCAGATGGCGCGCAGGCTCGTGAAGCGGAAGAAGCGCGCATTCACCGGCGCGAAGCTCACTTCCTGCAGCGACGGGTTGTTCTGAATGTTGGCGAACGAGCCGCTGGTGATGTTCGTCGTCCAGGTCGCACCGTCCACGCTTGTTTCAAAGCGATACCGCTCCACCACGCCGTTGAGCAGACCGTCCTGCCGCGGCAGGTAGGTCAAGCCGGCAATGCGGTTCGTCCTGCCCATGTCCACCGTGAGGGAATGCGGCTGGCGCTGATCGGCATTCCATCGCGTGTGCCAGATCGTGGCCGAATCGCCGTCAATGGCGCGGGCCGCCGAATTGTCCGCGCCGCCGGTCTCCTCGCTGTCCACGCTCACGACCTTCCATCCGACCGGCATCAGGCCGGCGAAGATTCGTGCGCCTTCGATGCCGAGGCGGCCGTCCGGCAGCACGCTCACGGCGCGCACCCGGACGCTGCGGTCCTGCGGCAACGCAATCGGCCCGGTGTAAACCGTCGAGCTGGCCGTCGGTACGCTGCCGTCCACAGTGTACACCATCTTGTTCCCGGCAACATTGCTGAGGCTCACCGTGCCGTCGGTGCTGCGGTCGGAAATCGTCGGTGGCAAGGTCGTGACGGATTGCTTGAACAGGCCGAGTTCGGCAAGAGTGAGCGCGAAGCGCGCACCGGTGATGCGGATGCGAACCCGCTCGGTTGTGACGGGCGTTTTCAGCCGGATGAGCCGGCGATGCCCCACGGTGGTGAGCTGGTCGGAAGCAATTGGCTCAACGTTGATCCACGCCGCGCCGTCCCACGCTTCGATGGCGAAGGATTCCATCCGCTGCCCGCGTTGCGCCACGGCTTCCTGCAAGGAAACCACGTCGAACGTCACCGGCTTCGGCAATGCGATGGTCACTGCGCCGTTGGTCTTGCCCGGCGCGGCTTCCCACCAGGTGTCGAGATTGCCATCCAAGGCAAGCGACGGCTCATTTGCGACATTGGAACTGTCCGCCGTCATCTTGCCGCCCCGGGCCAGATCCGTGGCGAAAGTCTCATTGATGATCTGGGCCGCTTTGCTCAACGCGTCGAGCTGATTGTCGGGGACGAGGCCGCGTTTGTCCGGCGACAGATTGAGAATGAGATTCCCGTTGCGCCCGACGGACGTGTAGAAGATGTCCACCAACTGCGTGACCGTGCGCGGCTGTTTGTTGCGCGCCCAGAACCAGGCATTGTTCTGGAGCAGGGTGGTGTTCACTTCCGCCGGATACCACCAGAGATGCGAACCGGCCTTGAGCTTGGCGCGGCTGCCGAGATCGCCGCCCGTCATGTCCGGCCAGTTGAATTTTTCCGGCGCAGTCGGCAACGGGATCACGCTCCATTCCGTCGTGCGGCCCACGCCGCTTTCGTTGCCGACCCAGCGCACGTCCGGACCTTTGCCCATGATGACGGCGTCCGGCTGGAGGCTGCGGATCAAGTGATACCAGGCCGCGTAATTGTATGTCTCATGGACGCTCGGGTCGGGATTCGCCCCGTCGAACCAGACTTCGCCAATCGGCCCGTATTCCGTCAGCAACTCGTAAAGCTGGTTCAGAAAGTAGCGGTTGTAGTCGTCCGCGACGTAGGTGTAGTTCGTGAAACCCGGCGTCGGCGCGCGGCCCTTGGAAGGATCACTCTGGAAGCTTGCGGGATCGGTCGGAATCACCGACAGCACATTGCTGCTGCCGTTGCCGTAGTAGCCCGCTGGATTTTTCGGGTTGGTCTTCAACTGATACAAGTCCGCCGGCGAAAGATAAACCGCCAGTTTGACGCCGTGCGCGCGAGCCGAATCCGCCACTTCGCGCACTTCGTCGCCCTTGCCGCCGCGCCACGGGCTCGCCGCCACCGAGTGCCCCGTGTATCGCGACGGCCAATAGCAAAAACCGTCATGGTGCTTCGCCACGACCACGATCATTTTGCCGCCGAAGTTGGTGATGGCACGCATCCATTGACTCGCGTCCAGTTCCGTCGGGTTGAAAATCGCCGGCTCTTCACGGCCCGTGCCCCATTCGACTTCATTGAACGTGTTCACGCCGAAGTGCAGGAAGAAGGTCCGCTCCAATCGCATCCACGCAACCTGATTCGGGCGCGGCAACACCTTCGCCGCCTTCTCGGCGACAACCGCATCAGAATCGCCCTCGGCAATCACGTGCATTGTGGCGTATGGGATCGGGGCGTCCGATGCAGGCGTCGAGCCCGACGGAAGCCCCTGGTCCGCCGCCGCACTGTGAAGTGGCGCGGCAGCCAGGCCAAGGACGACGGCCAGAGCAATTCGCGCAGCCCGCGCCATCGGATGACGACTGTAGCAGCGGACGTGAGTCCGCTCCATTTTCCGGAAAGTGTGAGCAGACTGACGTCCGCTGCTACGGGTGGTTGAAATCATCTCGTCATTCATTGTTCTTCCTGTTCGATGCCGGAGTTCCGGCGGTGGGTTCAAAAATGATTCGGCGGTAGCTGGTGAGGTTCGGCGTGCCGTTGTCGGTCACTTCACATATGACGTGAAATGTTTTCCCCGCCGCGTCCACAGGCACTTCCACGGTGACGCGGTTTGAATTCGTATTCCCGAGCGTCACCGGTGCTAGATAGCTCCCAGCCTCGGGCAGCAGCCACCATTTGAAAGCCAGCTTGTCGCCATCGGGATCGCTGGAGGCCGAGGCGTCCAGCGTCACGGAACTGCCCGGCGCGGCAGCCACGACCACTGGCGCGAGACTCGCATCCCCATTGATCACCACGTCCGGGTTGCGATTGCCCGCGCCGTTTTCCGCCCATTGCATCCGCGCGGCAAAGTCGTTGAACGTGGCCGGATAAAAATACGTTTCATACTTCCGCGAAACCGGACGCGCCGGTGCGCCGGGTTGATTGACATACGCGGTAGTCGTTTTGTCCGCGCCAATGCCGCGTGCGAAAAAACCGCCCCAGCCGCCGAAGCCCGGCTGCTCCGGCTGATTCAGCCCGTTCGGCAGCACATACAAAAACGACGGCGTGTCGCCCTCCACGCCATATTTGTATTTCGGATAAATTTTTCCCAGATGGCCGCGCCCTTGGATTTCCGTTTCATACCGACTCCAGCCTTTCTTCCCGGCGTCGCAGTGATACAGCCAGGCGGATTCATCCCAGATGAACGTCAGGTCATGCTCAAACTCGCGCCGCAGCCATTGATGCGAGCTGATCTCGAACGGCACTTTCGCGCCCCAATCCTTGTCCTGGTCCGTAATCGTATAGACGCGGAACTTGGCGAGAAACGCCTTGAGTTGTTCGGGCGTCCGTTCCTGCTGCACGCGCCAGACCGCCTGGGCAAACGTGTTCGCGCCGCCCCAGACGGCGACGTAGATCGGACGCTCGTCCTTCTCGTCAGCAAGCCGGATCAGAAAATCGCTGCCTGCCGAATTATTTTCGTCACCGAGTTGTTTGAAGCCCAGTTTCAGGCTGCCCAGCATGGTGCGGGCACGAAGATACGCCGGACTGGGCCAGTAACCGAGCGCCTGCGGCCGGGATTCCGCGTCGGCGGAAAGGAAGTTCGTCTGCCTGGAACGCTTCATCAGGTTCGGCAAGTCCTGCTCGTAGGCATCAATCGTGGACTTGAGAATGTCCAGCCACGCCACGGGATAGGTGTGGCCGCTGTTGTTCCAACCGCTGCATGCGATCAACCCTTCGATTTCAAACCGGTCGGCATAGACCAGCAACCGCACCAGCGATTCCTGATCGTCCGGCTCGCGATCACCGGGGGCAATGTCGGTTAATACCACGAGCCGCGGCTTGAGTTGCGCCGCATCGAGCGTTTGCGCAGCGACGAACACGCCTAAAACAAGGGCCAGGATTTTTGCCAAGCTACTCATCAATTTGCCGCGAGGTTTTGGCCTGCGCCGGCAGAGCGAATCGTTGCGCTCGGAACGCGGTCTCCATCGCGGGCAACAACTTCAACCGTGACGTAAGCAAGGTCGTTGCGATCCGCGCGCAGGAAGCGCCGTCCGGTGTCAAAGTTTCCATCGTGCCCTGGCCCGGCAAAGGCGGCGGAAAACGTTGTGGCAGTTTGAACGACAATCAGGCAAGTGGCGATTGCAGAGCAGAGTCTCATGGCGAGGAATATGCGCCTTTATCATTTCGTTGCGTTCGCTGCGGATCGCAGGTCGCGATCCAGCGCCGCGCCATCGAAGGGGATCACGATGACTTTGCTGCCGTGACCGTCCTTGCCGTGGTCCTGTTCTTTTTCGACATCAATCGCGGCCAGAGTCATGGCAACGACGTGGCCGTTTTCAATATAGACCGAGGGGCGTTCGACTTTGTTCCAGTGATTCACCGTGCCGTCGGTGTAGCGGACAATGTTCTCGCGCGGATCGTAAGCAACGCCGCGATTCGTCCAGTCATGGATGCCATCGGCGGAGGTGAGGTGATACGCTTTGCGCGTGGACCAGGAGTTGACCAGGATGTGATAAAGTCCGCCGGAATACCAGATGCAGGGGTCTTCAAGGTCTGGAATTCCCGTGGGCCAAACGGATTTGGCCAGTCGCCGGTAAGGACCGAGAATGCCATTGTCGCTGATGAAAATTCCTCCGTTACGTTCCGTGAACTCAAATTTGCCATCGGGCCGAACCATCATGGACACGTTGGAGGCGTGCCAGCGCGGTTCGCCTTCAACGGTGACTGTGCCGAGATGTTCCCATGGGCCGTCGAGCGACTTGGATGTGAAGATTTCGCAGGGGCGCGTCTCGCTGACATAAACGGCGTAGCTGCCGTCGGGCAGCGTGAGCGCGCCGACGTTATGTCCGCGACCGCCGCCGTTCGTCGGCCAGCAGAGCCCCTTGTCCACATACGGACCCATTAGGGAATCCGACACCGCATGGACGGCCACGGAACCGAACCAGCCATTGTGGCCCGCCGCCTCACTCCAGCGGCTGGCAAACAGGTGGTATTTGCCGTCGGCAGCCTTGAGGATCTGGCCGTCCCAGTAGCAGTATTTCTTGATCGTGGTGTCTTCCAAGCCATTCTGCGGGTCGCGCGGCCCGACCGTTGCCGCGCCCCAAATGTTCGTGGTCAGGGAGCCAACGATCGGCGTGGGGAGGAAATAGTTGATAAATGTTTTTTGCCCGGTGGCGGGCGGGGCGTCCGCCGCCGAAGCATTCACGCTGAACACAAACAGACCCGCCAAAGCGAGCATTTCGGGTTTCATTTTCATAAGTGCCTTGTTTAACGCGCCATCAGGGATTTCCGACCGGGCAGTTCCAATACACGGAATAACGCTGATGATGCAGATCGTAGAGTGGACGGAAGATGATTCCATCCGCCGGGCCAGCTCCGCGGGCCTTGAAAACCAGCGGCGCGCCCGGCACCGGCTCAAGCCAGTCGGCGGGATTCGCGGACGCGGATTTGATCTCCGGCACGGTCGCGGGCGGCATTTTCAAATAGGCATCCCGGTCGGCACGATCCTTCGGCATGTTCTCGCGGCCCAGTTCACCGGCCAGCAACACCGGGCCGTAAAACACGGAAACCAGCGAAGGATTGTCCTTGGCGCGTTCCAACCGCAGCGCGGCGGGGAGCGTGAGAGTGACAACGTCACCTTTCTTCCATTTCCACTTCAGCGAGACGTAAGTGGACGCTTTTCCCGCGCGCTCCTTGACCTTGCCGTTGAGCGTCAGGACCGCCGGCCCGGAGATCCAATGCGGAATCCGAAAGTTCAGCGTGCTCGCTTTCTTCCCGGCCTGCACGACCGTAAACCGCACCGGTTCGCCGCGCGTAATATCGCCTTCCTGCCGCAGCACCAGCCCCGCCTCGCGCCAGTCCAGTTCGGACGGAATGTAGAGGTTCACCCAAAGCGAATCGCCCTGCTGAAAGTAAATGCCTTCGTTGTAGCGCGCCGTGTTTTCGATGCCCGAGCCGACGCAGCAATGCGTGCCGTCGAGATAGGTGCGGAAATCCCCGCGCAGCGGCGTGAAATACGTCACCGCGCCGCTGTCCGGCGCGACGGTGGTCAGCAGATGATTGTAAAGCGCCCGCTCGAAGTAATCGGCATACCCGGGACGCGGCTCGCGCTCGAAGAGGCGTGCGGTGAGCTTGAGCATGTTGTGCGTGTTGCAGCTCTCGGCGGTGGTGGGCGGCAGTTCCTTGTGGTCGTCAATGGAAGGACCGGTTTCCACGCCGGGCTGGTCGAACCATTCCTTGAACGAATTCCCGCCGATGACGAACGAATGTTGCTGCGTCACCAGCTTCCAGAAATTTTCCGAGGCTTTCATTTCATTGGTGTCGCCGGTGAGATTGCCGCAACGCGCGATGCCGATGACCTGTGCGACATGCGTGTTCGCGTGCAGGCCGGCCAATCGGTCCTCGCCCGCCACCAGCGGCCGGATGAACCAGGCGCGGTTGAACACCTGCGCCGCCGCTAGGTGCTTCTTGTCGCCGGTGATTGAATACAGTTTGGCCAGCACATCGCTCATCGCGCCGAATTCATTGTGCGGATTGCGGCTGCCGTCGGTGCGGAACATCTTCTCGATCTCCTCCGGCTTGAGCGCCGCCAGACGCCGCTCAAAATAACCGGCCATTTTCACCGCGACGTCCAGCGCCTGCGTGTTGCCGAGATAATGATGCGCGTCCAGCAACCCGGCCATGATTTTGTGAATCGTGTAATACGGCACCACCACGCCGCCGCCATCACCCGGCTTGCCTTCGAGCCGATCAAACGCGCCGGAGGGAAACGCCGCGAGATACCCGTCCTGTTTCAGCGCGTCCTGACACTTGGCAAGCTCGGCGACCATGTAATTCGCCTTCTCACGGAACGAGTTGTCGCTTGTGGCCGCTGCCATCCGCGACGCGGCGGAAAGGAAATGCCCGGCCATGTGCCCCCGGATGAAGCCGCTGTCCCAGCCATCGTATCCACCCCTCACGCCTTCGGGCTGGGGCAGTTTCGCCAGCGCTCGGTAATGAAACAACAGCTTGTCCGGCTGGAAGGAAGCCACGTAACCGCGCCGGTGCAGTTCCTGCCGGTCGTAAAAGGGACTGCCCGGCAGCAGCCGCACCTGCGTGGCGTCCAACTCGCGCCGCGCCGCCGCGCTGGCTTGAGCGAGCGTGGCGGCGCACAACAGCGCGACCGTTACCTTGATTTTCAGCGATTTCATTTTCGGGCGGCCGGCACTTCGAGCAGCCGGATGGCGCGCGGCTGTGTCCGATAGGACCAGCCGCAGCAATGCCCGAACATCGCGACGCTGCAAAATTCTCCAATCGCTCCGGGCTGGTGACGCGGCTGCGGCTGGTGCTTCGCACACAGCCGCGCTCCGGTAAAGATGAACGCTCATGGCATCACCCCGATCATCGTTTCCTGCTGGTCGCGGGACAATCTGATCTTCATCGGCTTGACAGACGGGGACGACGCGGCTTGACGAAGGAAAGCCGCCGTGTCTTCCGTCTTCTCGCCGTTCACGGAGAGGATGACGTCGTTCTTCCGCAGCCCGGCTTTGGCGAGCGCGGAGTCGGCGGGAACGTCCAACACCAGCACGCCGGTCACACCGGGCAGACCAAAGGCGGACATTTCGCCTTCGCTGGTAACATTGCGCAAGTTCACGCCATGCCACGTCACCGGATCAGCGGCCCGCGTCACGGCTTGAGGCGCTGGCGCTCTGCTCCCCGGCAACTGCGGCGTGCGCGCGATGGCTTTGAGTTCCGGCTTCCGCACGCCGAATTGATCCATCGGAAAATTCACGAAGCCCAGCGCCAGCGCGGGCGAACCCTCCTTCACGCGATAATCGCCACGCGCCGGATCAACGAACTGCGCGTCTGCCACGATGGAATTCGCGTCGCGCCCGCTTTGTTCCTGCAAGCGTTTGGCCGGCGCTTGCCCGATCGCACCGGATTTGTGAACCAGATTGGAATCCATTTCCCTGCCCCACGGCGGCGGCGGCATGTTGGCCGGCTGATAATCGGTCCAGACAATGTTCCGCCGGAAGATGTCGCCACACTCAGCATACCAGACGTGCGGATGATAGCCGTTGTCCACCATGACATTGTTTTCCACAACGCGCTGGTAGCCTTCGCGATTCTTGATGCCGCCGCGCAAGCATAGATTGTTCGTGATGATGTAATTGGACGAGCCATCATCGAGGTCAATGTCCCAGCCGTGATCGCAACGCCAGCGGTTGTTCGCGAGCACGATGGGCTTCACCACGTCGAGCAGCGGGAGATCGGGCGCTTGCTTCACCCACGCGTCCACCTCGCCGATGTTGGGCCGCCAGAAACGGTCGCGTCCCCACGAGTTGAACGAGCCGTGATCGCCGGTTTCCTTCACCGTGTCGAAGATGTCGCACCACTCGATGACGTGCCCGCCCCAGCAGCCGTCGCCGATGTTGATGCCGGCGCGCGGCAGATCGTAGATTGAGCAGTGCCGCACCGTGATGTCCTGCGCGAGGTCAATCTCCACACCAGCGGTCTGCTTCTCGACGCGCCCGGTCAGATAAATCAAGCAGTCGTCCACGAGACAATCAGCGGGGAAATTATTTCCAATCGGGCCGGGCGTGCGGTCAATCTTCTCAAGGTCCTGAGTGTGGTAGTAATTGAACAGTGGACTGCGCGCGGCCTTCGGGTCGCCGACGAAACAAATCCCGTTCGCGCCCGCCTTGGCGATCTGCGTGCCGCGAATCGTGATGCGGCGGTTGTAGTTGTTGACGAAAACGGCGTTGCCGCCGACCTGGTCAATCAAGCTGTCCTCCAGCGCGCAATCCTCCGCGCCGTTGAAGAAAATCGCGCCGCCGCGATAAATCGCCCAATCCGTGCGCAACAGCGGTTCGCGCGTGTCCATCACCGTGCGCGCCGCCTGGCGGAAGGTCAGGCCGCGCAGCGTGATCCATTTCACGGGATTGGCCTGATCGCCGCGAAACTCGACGAGCGTCCGCAGCCGCGTGGCTTCGACGACGGCGGTTTTCAACTCCAGTCCGGCGGGCGGATAGAAATAGAGCGTGTGCGTTTTGGCATCCAAAAACCATTCGCCGGGCGCGTCGAGTTCCTCGAAAATGTTTTCCACGAAACGCACGTCCCGGTGCGCCGCCGCGCCACGATTATTCTGCCAGCCGCCTTCGAGCGTGGGGTCGCCGTTGGCGTTCTTGCCCGTGATGCGCCAGGTGAAATCGCCCCAGAACGCCGGGTGCATGGCGTGATAATAGCCGCCCGTCGGGTCAGCCCAGCGCGCGGCACGCTCCTTGGAAATGGCATCCGCCGCGAAGCCGTCGAAGTATTTCGCCTTGGGATCAAAGTTCGGATAGCGCGCGAGAATCTGCCGCTCGCCGTTGATGAAAATTTCCTCCGTCTGCAAATCCGCCGGGACTTGCGCCTGAAGGATTCCGTTCGTGAACGGCTGCCAGTTCAGACCATCGAGCCGAATGCCGCCGCTGATCACCGGCTTTTCGTCTTTGTAGTTTTGGAAAACCACCGGCGCGTCCTTCGTGCCGGAGTCGGCGGCAGTGAACACGAGCGGCGCGGGCAGATAGTAAGTGCCGCCGCGAAGAAAAACGTCACCTCGTTTCTTGCGCACCGCTTCTTGGGCGCGTTGCAGGGTGGCGAAGGGTTTCTTCAACGTGCCGGGATTGGCGTCGTTGCCCGAGGGCGCGACATAATAGGGCTGCGCATGACTGGACCGGGCGGACAAGACCAACACGCAGCAGGTCATGCACGCGCAGAGAATTGATCGGACACCCCTTGCGAAGACGGACGTTGAAGCGGGCTGAAGCCCGCGCTCCGGAGCGCGGCGTTCACGCCGCTTCAACTCATGGATCGCCCACGTGGGTGGGTTTATGTGAGCGTTCATCATGGCACGAATGGGCGCGGAGCAAATGGTTTGGTTTGAAGAACGGTCGTTGCCGGCGAAAGACCGTCGGCGCTGGCCGTCAATTTCAGTTCACCCGTGTCGCGAGAGGATTGAACAATGACTTGCGCCAGGCCGTTAAACAGGCTGCGCGACCACGGCAACGGTTTCGCTTCGTTCACCAGGTCCAGGCTGACGTCGGGTTTCAATCCGCCGCCGCCCCAGGTGTTTTTCACGCCCACGGCAATCACGTTTTCCCCGGCGCGGAGGAAGGGCTTCACGTTGAACACTTGCGACGCGGCCCAGTCGTGCGATTCGCCCACGAACTGGTTGTTCACAAAGAACCAGCCGTCGTCGTCGCAACCGGCAAAACGCAGCCGCAATTCCGCGTGCTTGAGATCGTCTTCGGTCACGGTCACGCGGGCGCGATAGATCGCCGTGGTCTGCTCCTTGTTGATCGTGTTGCCGTCGGTGGGCTTCAACTCCTTCCACGCGGAGTCGTCAAAGTCATTCGCGTATTCCGGCCGCACGCTGCGGTCGCCGGGCACGTCCGCCAGCTTCCAGCGCCATCCCGTGACGCGGATGGCTCGCGGCCGTTCGGGGAGGAACACCTCCGGCTCGTGGCAATTCGGATCACCGTTGCCGACGCCAATAATCTTGCCCGGACCTTCGAGCGCGAAGTTCACCTTGTGCTGCGCCAGCGGCACAGCGCGACCTTGCGCGTCCAGCGCCTCGACGGTCACCGGCACGGCGTCACAGCCATCGGCAGCAAGAGCGGCACGGTCCGGCGTGAGCCGCAGCGTCACAGGTTCGCCCGTCGTCTCCACAGCATAACGCGCGACTTCCTTGCCATCCTTCGTCGCGACAGCTTCCAGTTTGCCCGGAGCATAAGGCACTTCCCACGTCACCATTTGGAACGGATCAACCTTCTTTTCCTCGATGAGCTTGCCGTTCAGCGACAGCGCGACGCGGTCGGCATTGGACGCCGCCATGACCTTGACCGGCTTTCCTTCCCTGCCCGGCCAGTTCCAATGCGGCACGAGCGTCAACACCGGCTTGTCCTTCACCCAATGCGCCTGCCGGATGTAGAACTCGGTCTTCGGAAAACCGCAGAGGTCCATTGCGCCAAAAAACGAACTTGCCGACGGCCAGCCGTAGGGCGTGGGTTCACCGCGATAGTCAAAGCCCGTCCACGAGAAGCCGCCCGCGATACGCGGACGCGTGGCGATGGCCTCCCAGGAATTGCGGGCATTGCTGCACTTGTCCCAACCGGGAAACACGTCGTCGTAGGCCGTCACGATGTTTGGGCCACCGACATAAGCTCCACGCGTCATGACCTGAGAAGTGTCCTCCGTGCTGACGATCGGCTTGTCAGGATACGCGGCGAGAATCTTGTCATACAGATCCGCCTGATAATTGATGCCAACGACGTCCATCGTCCACGCGGCATTTTTCGGGTTGGCCGTGCCGTCTGATTTCAATTGTCCCTTGTTCTGTGCGCCGGTGGTGGGCCGGGTGGTGTCGAAACGCTTCACCGTGGCGTTCATGGCGCGGGTGATTTCCATGCCTTCCTCGTTAACCTCCAGCCCCTCCTCGTTGAACAAACTCCAGATGATGACGCTGGGATGATTGCGGTCGCGGCGGACGAGCCATTCCAGTTGCTTGAGGTATTCCGGCGCGGAATTGAACAGACGCGTCTCGTCCATCACCAGCATTCCCAGCCGGTCGCAGACTTCGAGCAGTTCCCTGGCCGGCGGATTGTGCGAGGTGCGGTAGGCGTTCGATCCCATCTCCTTGAGCTTGCGGATGCGGAACTCCCACAGCGAATCCGGCACGGCCACGCCGACGCCCGCGTGATCCTGGTGATTGCAAGTGCCCTGCAACTTGAGCGGCTGGTCGTTAAGGAAGAATCCTTTGTCCTTGTCGAAGCGGATGGTGCGGAAGCCGCATTTGGTGCTGACGCTATCAACGGGCTGGTTGCTGACCAGCACCGTCGTGCGCACCTCATACAGGTTCGGCTGCTCCACGGACCAGAGTTGCGGCGACTTCACGGGGATTGACAGCTTTGCCACGACTTGATCCATCGGCACAACGTCCACCGGCTTGGCTTTGCCTCCGGCGATCTTCTTTCCAGCGTTGTCGAACACTTCGATTTCGACGGTGGTCGAGGCCACGCCATGACCGGTGTTGCCGAGCGTCACTTCCGCCGGAATCGTCCACTTGCCATCCGCGCCCTTGACGGGGTTCGCATAAACGCCATCGGTGATGACATGCACGGGGCTGCGCTTCACGAGCCAAGTGTGGCGATAAATGCCCGCGCCCTCATACCACCAGCCTTCCATGGCGTTGGCATCCACGCGAACGGCGATGGTGTTCACGTCGTTGCCGTAACGCGCCAGCGCGGTGACATCAATGTAAAAGGAAGTGTAGCCGCAGAAATTGTGGGCGACCGGCGTGCCGTTGAAATACACCGTGCAGTAAGTGGCCACGCCGTCGAACTGCAATTCGAGATTCTTGCCGCGATCGGCGGGATCGAGCTTGAACGTGCGGCGATACCAGCCAATACCACGCGCACGGTAGCCCTGCTGTTTGAGTTCCATGGCATCGAACGGCTGCTCTACCGCCCAATCGTGCGGCAGGTTCACCGTGCGCCAGTTGCGGTCGTCGTAACCGCGCGCCGCCGCGCCCCAGACATGCCCGGCCTTGCCGTCGCTATGCGTGATGTCCGCGCCGTAAAGCGCCACGCCCTGGCCGCCGGGGAACGATTCGCGCGGAATATCGCCAAGGTAAAACTTCCAGTTGGCGTCGAGCGAAAGCCGCTCGCGCGCCACCTCGGCGGCGGCCAGTTGCACGGTGAACAGCACGGCGCACGCGCCAAAGATGGAGCCGCCAAGACATCGCAAGATTCTCATGTCACAGTCGGGGTAGTGGCGGTCGGACAATTAGAGCATCCAGAGCCACTGGCCCGGGACCGCGATTGACGATGCGAATGGGATGCCGGCCTGAAGTCAGACCGTTCACTTCGCACACCACTTGTTGAGGCTGGCGCGCACCCGGGGTGGACAAATTCACTGTGGCGCGGGCCTGGCCGTCAATCTGAACTTGGATGGTTCCGGCGCCCGGTTCTCTTGGGGCGATGACCGCGACGCCCGTGCCGGTGAACGAACTGCTCCAAACATCGCCGGGCGTTTCGCTGGTGGTGAGGTCGTCGTTGAAATCGCCGGTGCCGAGATTGCAACGGCGCATCCAGCCGGGATGCGTCGCGCCCGGATCGTCGTCGTTGAACCACCCCTTGTCATGGGTGATGCGCAGAACCCGGGCCGTGGATGCCAGCGACTGATCAGTGATTCCCGGCAGTGGCTGCGCCGGGTCTTCCGGAGTCACCATCAAGCCCTGATCGTCCTGCACAAGCGCCAGTGCCACATCCGAGCCGAGCAGTTCGACTTTGGAAACCTTGCCCAGCGTGGCTCCGCTGGCGCGCAGCGCCTTGAGCGTGACGGGGCCGTTGGTCCAATTCATCAGCACGGCATAGACGTTGCCGTTGTTGCGCGTGTAGCAGATGGCGCCAGCGTTTTCCTCGCAGACTTCAAATGGACGCGACGCATAGACCGCTTCGCCGTTGATTTTCAGCCAAGCGCCGATGTCCTTGCAGATTCGCGTCACGTCGGGATCGAGATTGCCGCGACCGCGCTGGGTGAGGTTGAGCAGCATGGTTCCGTTCCGGGAGACATTCTGCATCAGCAACTGGACCAGCTTTTTGGCGCCGATGAATCCTTGGCCGGTGCGGTAGTGCCAGTCTTGGATGGTGGTTTCCGTCTGGAAGGGATAGGCCATGATTTCCGGCTCGATGTGGGCCTCGGTGCTCTTCACCAGCGCGCGTTCCACGATGGGAATCAACTCGGGGGTGTTCTTGAAGCTGTTGTAGCGCCCGCCCACGCACTTGAGGTTGATGACCACGTCCATCTTCCCGTCGTTCCAATTCAGGGACTGGTTGTAGTAGTTAGCGACGAGCGGCGGCGCGAGAAGGCCCAGGCCCATTTTCACGCCCAAATCCAGCAGCGTGTCGCCCGCCGCTTCGTCGAAATAGATCACATCGGGGTGATACTTGGTGATGGCGTCGTTTACGCGCCACATGAACTGGTTGGCGAAGGGCGAGAGCAACGGATCCTTGGCCGTGTGAACCGGCCCGTAAAGGTCCACCGGGTCCATGCCTTCCCACCACTTCCCTTTTCCGTCGAGAACCGTCTGCAGCGCATCGTAAAGCACGCCTTTCTTCGGGCCGTTCTTGTCGCTGGTGTAACGCACCGGCATGAACTGCCCCCAGGTGCGCGGCGGCGAGTGGTGAAAGCCGATGCCAAAGCGCATGCCGTGCCGGCGAGCGGCCTTCTCCCAGGTGCCGACAACGTCCACCTTTGGGCCGACGCGGACGGAGTTCCACGGCTGATACGCCGAGTCCCAGCAATCGAAGTTGTCGTGGTGAACGCCCATCGCCATGAAATACTTCGCACCCATTTCCACATACAGGTCCATCAACTCATCGGGCCTCCACCGGTCAATCACCCAGTTGTGGCAGATGTCCTTGTAGCCGTATTCCGACGGGTGCCCGAAGTGATTGGTGTGGTGACGATATTGCGGATGGCCCTCCTGATACATGCCGCGCGCATACCAGTCGCCCGCTTCGGGCATGGATTGAGGTGTCCAATGCGCCCATGCGCCGAACTTCGCGTCGCGCCACCATTCGGGCACGACATAAGCCCGGCTCAACGCCTGCCAGTCGGCGGCATACGGTCCGGCGGCCACGGGCAGCGGCGGCAGGTTCCAGATGTCCGGCGGCAAGCCCAGATCGCCGTCGCCCACGATGATCCGGTCAATGTTCACCGCCACGTCGTTCGTGGCGACACTGATGGTCAGCGTCGCCTTCGCGGGAATGGCCAAGTCAACGATCGCGTTGAGAAACGAATCCGTGAACGCGCCCGAGGAATGAACATTCACCTTGCGCAGGGGCTGGTCGTTGACCGCGACACTGATGGTGCCGACGTTGGTCGAAGCATAACGAATGGCCAGTTTGCCGGCGGCTGGCAGGCGAGTGAATAGGATGCCTTCGCCCCACTTGCTCAAACCGACTACACGCCGGCTTGATGCCGAGTTGTCAGTCAATCTGGCCGCCCCGCCAATGCGCCTGGCGGCCTCCGCCTCGAACATCTGATTGCCGACGGCGAACGATTGTCCCGCAACAACAAGAACCGCCACCAGCATCGGCAAGGCGATCCTCACGGCCTGATGCACAGGGCTGGCGGGACCTCCTCCCAGCGCTGCGTTGCTGCCAGGTTTCCCTTTTGCCCGGCGCGATGAAGTCATGGGATTTGGGGACACGCTTGGATGGGCCATTCAGTTCGCCGGCGGATTGGCGGAGCGACCCGCCGCCTTCATGAGCCGGAGGTCGAAGATGCCACCAGCCACCCAAACCTTGGCCACAAATTTGATGGTGACGCGTCCATCAACGGCGGTCGCGAGCACATCCGGCGGAAGGGGATACCGTTTCTCGATGAACTCGCCGGGTTTCTCCGCCTTGAGTTCCTGGGTGGCCAGCAGCGTGCCGTTGGCCAGAATGTCAAAGGTGCGTTCGCTGTCCCCGCCCCAGTAGGTGACGACAAGGTCCACCGCCTTTTCGCCGCGCGGGTTGAGCGTGTATTGGAAGGACTGGCCATCGCGCCAGCGCCGGCCCTCGGAGATGCCCGTATTGCTGCCTTCGCCCTTGAAGTCGTGTTCGACTTCCGGCTGTTGCTCGCCGGGGGCGACGCGATCCAATGTGTCGGCCTCGCGCTGGGCGCGGGTGCGCTCCTCGGCGGCCAGGCGTTCCCTTCGTGCGGCGAGCTGTTCCCTCGTCGTGAGTTGCCAATACATCTGGTAGCGCTGGTCGTGCAGCCGGAAGAAAGGCATGAGCGGCAGCCCTCCGGGTGCGGGCGGCTCGACGATGTCAACGAGGCGAAAGCGCAGCGGGCCAGAGGCGTGGTCGGGTTGGACGTGTCGCGGCACATCGGTTGCGCTGGCGAGCAGGACGGGCACCTGATCGAGCGGCACCAGCGGGCCGGCGGCCACCTGGCCCATGCGGCTGTCGTTGGCATACAACCCGCGCAGGTCGTTCGTGCCCGCCGGAGAGGCCAGCACGATGGGCCCGCGCAGGATGGCCACCCAGTCGGAGCCGTCCGGGAGCCGCTCGGTGGTGGTGCGCATGGGTAGCGCAACCTCCACCGTGTCACCATCGCGCCATTGGCGGCGCAGTTCGGCATAAGACGACGGCGCGGACGCGGCTGTGGAGGGTTGGCCGTTCACGCGGAGCGCGAAGTCGTCCGCCACCCAGCCCGGATGGCGCACGTAAAGCGAGAAGGTGGAGGGCTGTTTGAGTTTGAGCGTAAGCCGGGTGCGGGCTTCGTCGGGAAAGGCGGTTTCCTGCCGAAGCGTCAGGCCGAGGTTGGTGTCAGTGACTTCCGAGGCGATGAAGAGGTTGACGTAAAGCCCGTTCGTGGCCCGCGCGTAAATGAACTCGCCGTAGCGACCGGGGTTTTCAATGCCCGTGCCCACGCAGCACCAGAAGCACTTGTCCGGCTGCGAATACACGCGGTAGTGCTGCGGGCGGATGGGCGTGAAATACACGAAGCCAGGCCGCTCGGTGTTGATGGAGGCGAGGATGTGATTGTAGAGGGCGCGCTCGTAGTAATCGGCGTAGGCGGCGTCCGGTCGGGCCGTGAAAAGTTGCTTCGTTAACTGAAGCATGTTGTAGGTGTTGCAGGTCTCCGGTCCTTCGCGGTGCTCCAACATGCGGCGGAAATCCTTGGGATCGTTGAAGTGCTCGGACACGCTGTTGCCGCCGAAGGCGACGCTGCGTTTGCCCGTGACGTTCTCCCAGAAGTAACGCGCCCCGCCGGCCGCGGCCGGGTCGCCGGTGAGCGTGGCGATGCGGGCGAGGCCGACGACTTTGGGAATCTGTGTGTTGGCATGTTTGCCGGTCAGTTGATCCTCCTGGCGCGTCAACGGATCGAGCACGGCCTTGTGGTTGAAACGCTGCGCGAGGCGCAGAAAGCGTTCGTCGCCAGTGATGACGTAGAGGTCCGCCAGCACTTCGTTCATGCCGCCATGCTCTTGGCCGAGCATCCGCTGCATCTGGTCGTCGGAAAGACCGGAAGTGATCTTCTCGCACCAGTTGCCGCAGCGGAGGAGGACGTCGCGCGCCTGCGGGTTGCCGGTGAGCCAATATGCATCCCGAAGCCCGGCATACGTCTTGTGCAGGTTGTACCACGGTACCCACTTCCGATGGATGACCTCCACACGCCCGGTGGCGATAGCCGACCACAGTTCGCGGCTGCCCGGCACGCCGCCGAGGTAGCCGTCGGGGGCGGCCTGCTGGCAGCGGGCGAGTTCGGCGACCATGTAGTCAAGCCGGCGTTTCAACTCGCCTTCGGGCGTGTCCGCTCCCGCGGCGATCATGGTTGCCAGGGCCGAGAGATAATGGCCGCCCGTGTGCCCATCCAGGCCGATGCTTTCCCAATTGCCGTAAGGGCGGGCTTTCAGTTCCAGGCCGGCTTCGCGCAAAAAGGGCGCGAGCAAACGGTCCGGTTCAAGCGCGAGCAAATAGGTGCGGTTCGCTTTGATGGCGTCGGCAAACGGGCCATCGAGCAAGCGCACTGCCTTCAATGGAGGCAGGTTGACAGGGGATTCCCGCGGGGCCGTTTGGGCAATAACCGCGCAAATCCCCGCGAGCCACGCGACCACGGCGATCTGGGAAAACGAGGCTGCTCCGCAACCCCGTTTCGAGTCTCCCGCACGGTCCCGGAGTGACGCATTCATGTGCTGTTCGAGCCGATTGGAACGGAAGCCCGCTACTTGAAAATGCGCTGCGCGAACAGCCACAGGTTGTTTCGCCAGTGGGTGGCGTCGTGGCCGTTGCCGTCCACGTGCCAGACGTGCGGCACTTGCTTTTCCTTGAGATACGCGTGAACGCCCTGGCTGATCCGGATCAGGCCGTCCTTGTTTCCGCAGGAGAGCCACAGCAATTTCAATTGTCGGGTGGCGGCGTCGGGATCGGGCACGAGTTGCTCGGGCGGCTTGGTGTTTGGCGCGGATGAGAACCCTCCAACCCACGCGAACGTGTCCAGGTGGCCCAGCCCGAAGTTCAACGATTGACCGCCGCCCATCGAAAGCCCCGCCAGCGCGCGGTGCTCCCGGTCAGCGAAGGTGCTGTAGCGCGACTCGATCGCCGGAATCACGTCGTCCAGGAGATCGCGCTCGAATTTGGCAAAGGCCGGCGCGGTCGCCATCGCGTTGGGGCCGGCGCGATCGTCCTTCTGCGCGCGGCCGTTGGGCATCACGACAATCATCGGCACGGCCTTACCGTCGGCGATCAGGTTGTCGAGGAGCACGTCCGGATGCGCGAACCGCTGCCACTCGGTTTCGTCGCCGCCAATGCCGTGCAGGAGGTAGAGCACGGGATACTTCTTGTCCTTCGAGTAACCCGGCGGCGTATAGACCTGCATCTTCCGCGTGGCGCCAACGGTTTTGGAATCGTATTCGATCATTTCCAGCTTGCCGTGCGGAATGCCCTCGCGCTTCTGGTCAATGCCGGCGGGCGGATCGTCGAACGCCGGCTTGTCGTCCGGCTTCAATTCGATGGGGCCGCCGAAGCCGCCCGGCGCCCGGCGGGGCCGCTCACCGGCAGCCGCAGTTGCGGAGCTTCCCGTGGCGGGGCCGGCCGCAGCGGCGGCGCCGCGCGTGGCCTTGAAGTCCGTTTTGGCAAAGTCGCCCACCTCGCGGGTGAACGCGATTTCATCTCCATTGATCTTTCCGGTGTAGCGAATGCGCACCTCGTTGCCCTGGAAATTGAGCAACTCCACAAAGGTCAACGTGTCGCCGGTTACTTTTCCCTCCAGCAACTCCGCTTCGCGCTTCCGCTCGCCGACTTCCGAGACGGCCTTGCCGGTCAGCTTTTCGCCGTCCGTTTGAAACGTGAACACATACTTTTGCAGTCCCCGCGGGCTTTCAAACTCTGCCCGCCACTGACCCGCGAGGTCTGCGGCGTGGAGGGTGGCCGCCAGGAATGCGAGCGCGGCGCACAGGAGAATCGTGCCATTGATTTTCATAAACGTCTTTCTTTGGTGTCTGGTTGGTTGTCGGTGCTGGAGAAATCCTGAATTCACTGCCCGTTCCACCGAAACGTCTTGCCTTTGGAAAGCTGGATGTCGCGTTCCACCGAGCCGTAACGCAGCCGGGCCGAACCGCCTTGGAGCGAGCGAATGGCGGCTTCAGTCAGTTTCCCGTCTTTCCAGGTCACATCCACCTCGAAGCCGCCGCGCGCCCGCAGCCCCTTCACGCTGCCGGTCGGCCATGCCTTGGGCAGTGCGGGGAGCAGTTCAATCTCGCTAGTCCGCGTCGGCGTCAAGGCCGTGGCAACCGAGCCCAGCCGGCTCTGCATCAACATGTCGGCAATGGCCGCCGCGCCGCCGAAGTTGCCATCAATCTGGAAGGGAGGATGGGCGTCGAACATGTTCGGATATGTCAGTTCGGGCGTGATCAGGTGTTTCACAATTTGAAACGCGCGGTCGCCATCGCCCAGATGCGTCCAGAGGCAGATGCGCCAGGCGGTCGCCCAGCCAGTGGCCTTGTCGCCGCGAATATCCAGCGACTTGGCCACTGCCTTCGCCAACTCCGGCGTGTCTCGCCGGTGGATGTCCCGTCCGGGATACAGACCATAGAGATGGGAGACGTGGCGGTGGCGCATTTCCGGCGCCCGCATGTCCCAATCCTCCAGCCACTCCTGCAATTGCCCCGCGCTGCCGATCTGGTTGGGCGCGAGCCGCGCACGCGTGGCGGTGAGTTGCTTGGCAAACTCCGTGTCCACGCCGAGAATTGCCGCAGCCTTGATCGTGTTGGCAAAGAGATCGCGCAAGATTTGCATGTCCATCGTCGGCCCCGCGCAAATCGCCGCGCCGAAGGGGTGACCGTTCTCCGGCGAGATGGAGGGATTGGTGACGAGCCATTGCCGTTTCGAATCTTCCTGCAAGGTGTCAAGGAAGAACTCGGACGCGCCCTTGAGCACGGGGTAAATCCGTTTCAGATACGCCTGGTCACCGCTGAATTCGTAGCGGTCCCAAAGATGCAGGCTCAGCCACGCGCCGCCGGTGGGCCACATGCCCCAATTGGGGCCGTCAATCGGCGCCGACGCGCGCCAGAGATCGGTGTTATGATGCGCCACCCAGCCCCGCGCGCCGTACATCTTCTGAGCGGTCCGCGCACCGGTCACCGTCAGGTCGTTTACCATCGCAATCAGCGGCTCGACGCACTCGGCGAGATTGCCGGATTCGGCGGGCCAGTAGTTCATCTCGGTGTTGATGTTGATGGTGTACTTGCTCTGCCAGGGTGGGTTCATGCTCTCGTTCCAGAGTCCCTGCAAGGTGGCCGGCTGGCCGCCCGGGCGCGAGCAACTGATGAGGAGATACCGCCCGAACTGGTAGTAAAGCGCTGCCAGTTGCGGATCGTTGCCCTCCGCGAAGCGCCGGATGCGCTCGTCAGTTGGCAGCTTCATCGCGTCGGTTTGGCCGAGGTCTAGCGCCACACGGCGGAACAACGGCTGATAGTCCGCCAAATGGGCGGCGCGCAGCTTCGCGAAGGACTTTTTGGACGCGGCGGCGAGCTGCTTCGTCACGATGCCCTCGGGATCGCCGCTGACGTCGTCGAAGTTCTTGTAGCTCGTTGCCGCAGTAATGAGCAGCACAACCTCATCAGCGTTGGCCACAGAAACCTTGCCGCCTTCGGCGGTGGTCTTGCCACGCTTGGCGAGGATTCTGGCGCGGGCCTGGTATTTGATTTGCCCTTTGATGCCAGCGGAGCTGCCGCCCGTTCCGCGCATGACCAAGGTGTCGTTGCCTTCCGTTTCCACCGACGCGGGCATGGGCGTCTTCATGCCAGCGGCGAAGGAAATGCGGCCCGGCTTGTCCGCCGTGAGCCGCATGACGATGACATTGTCGGGCGCGCTCGCGAAGACCTCGCGGGTGAAACGCACGCCGTCGCTCGTGTAGCTCAGGGAGGTGATCGCCGTGTCCAGGTTCAACTCGCGCCGGTAGTTCTCGGCGTTCGTCCCGCTGGCAAACGTCAGCAACAAGTCGCCCACCGTCTGGTATGGCATCTGGGTGAGCGGCTTGGCCATGACCTTCGCGCTGATCAGCGTGGCGGCTTCGCGGTACTTGCCCTCGTTGACCAACTGACGGACTTGCGGCAGCGCTTCCTTGGCGTTGGGATTCACGGGGTCGTAAGGTCCGCCGGCCCAGAGTGTGCCCTCGTTGAGTTGCAACCGTTCCTGGCTGACACCGCCGAAGACCATCGCGCTCAAGCGCCCATTGCCCACCGGCAGCGCCTCCACCCACTTGGCCGCCGGTTGGCGGTACCACAGGCTGGACGATCCGTCCGGGGCTGGGACATTCGCGGCCAACGGGCGTTCCGCGGCAAACGCTCCGGCGGAGCCAATGACGAGGGCCGCGGCACAGATTAAATGATGGATGGAGTTGTTCATGTCACGACGATAGAGCCCATTGGCCTCGCGCCGCCACGATTTTCTGACCAGTTCCGTCAACGGTCACCGTAAACTTGCCCTGCGCGTCATCCAAGATGGACGCCGAACGGCAGTTGCGGAGGGCTTGGACAGCTTGGCGTCGCTGAGATTCGGAGTTGCGTCGCCGGAAGCGGTCGCACGGCGACTACGTGACTACATTTGCGGAATGATCTCAATCCCGTTGATTTCCGGGTTCTCGATGTTCGGCGTGAACGTGATGTCGAGTTTGCCGTCGGTGATTTCCACCGGCACGGTTTCGACGTAGGCGCGGGCGAAGCCGCCGGACTTGGCCCAGACGTCGAAGTCCTTGAATTCACGGCCTTCCACATTGAAGGAGAAGACGCGCTCTCCCGGTCCGGTGATGCCCTCGAACGTCTCGCAGAAATGCAGCTTCACCAGGTACTTTCCGTTGGGCAGGGGTTGGGTGAAGCGTGTCATGCTGTAACGCTCGGCCTGGTAGATGACCGGGTCTTTCGTGTTGGCAATTGGCAAGTCAGGGCGGGCGATGGTCTCGCCGTCGGCGAAACCTTGATCCGCCTGCCAAATGTTGCCGCTGGAGTCGGTGACAGGAGAGAAGACGCCGGTCTTGATGCGGATGACCGGTTTGGCCGCGGATGGAGCAGGGGAGACGGCAGCGGTGGCGGTGGCCGTGGCCGTCGCGGGTTGCGCGGCGGTCGGCGCGGATCCGCCATCGTGAGTCTGGCAGCCGGTCACGAAGGTGAGCGCGCCAACGGCGGCGCAGATGGAGAGGGTTTGAGTCAGGATGTTTTGCATGGAGTCAGGTTGCAGTTGTTGTTGGTTGCTTGGTTTCACGGAAAGGAATGGCCTGGGGCGGCTTCATTCGCTGATGTTCAGCGTGTGGCTTGTGCTTCGAGGTTCGAGTCGGAATTGCCTTTGGCATGAAGCTCGCGGACTTCGGCGTCGCTCAACGCCCGGTTGAACAACTCAAACTCATCCAGCGCGCCGCGCAAGTTGCGGATCAGACCGGGCGCGAGGTTTGAGCCGCTCTTGGCGTTCCAATTGCCCAACTCGGCGGGGCCGATCCGAAACGGCGGTGCGAGCTTCAGGGCCTGGCGCGCCACCGGAGAGCCGTTGACGTAATGGACCACTTGCTTGGTTCTTCCATTGACGACCACGGCCAGATGCGTCCACATCCCGAGCTTCTCGCGCGTGATCACGCGCGGGCTGGCCAGAATCTGGAATTTTCCCCATTCCGGGCCGAAGACCGTCAGGCCCAGAACGCCGTCATTGCGGATCAGCCAGTGAACCGTGCCCGGATCGAACCCATCGCACATGAACAACGAGTTGAACTCCCGGTCCAGCCCCTTGACGCAAACCCACGCTGAAAGCGTCAAGGCGCGGAATTCCCCTGGCACGGCCAGGCGCAGGCGGTCGTTGACATGGTGAAACTCCAACGCCTGTTTCTCTCGCCACCGGCCTTCGGCGCGCTGGCAGCCCACGATGGTGGCATCGGGCACGGAGCGGTTGCCCTCGGCGGTGTTCCGCAGCGTCCAGTCTGAAGTGCCGAGGTCCTGAAACTCCAGATGCACCACGAGCGACGGGTCCTGATTCAGCCGCGCGTTGGCAAGCTGCCACTGTTCGTAGCGGAACGCCTCGGCCGCCAGCGAACGTTCCTGGAACTCAAACAACGACGCGAAGGTCGCCGTGCTTGCGGGGATGAGCTGCGGCGCGGTGTGTCCCCGGGCCAGGGCCGCCTGGCCTTCTCCCAGGGATTGTCTCGCCGCGGTTTCCGGCAGCAAATCCACCTTTCCTTTGAAGACGTGAACCTCCGTTCGGTCGCGGGTGGCCTCGACGCCGAACGCGGTGCCGAGATCCACCACGTTGAGTTGATCGGTCTTCAGCCGGAAACCGCGCGCCGGCTCCGGCACCTCCGCCAGCAACCGCCCGGTCGGACAGATCGCCTCGGTCGGCGACACGAGTTGCAGTTCCGCCGGCCCTTCGATCACGACCCGCGCCCCGCTGTGGAAAACCACTTGCGCCAGGCCGGACTCGAGCCGCAGCCAGCCCGGCTCCAAGGCGCCGCCCACCCGCACGAGGGCGGAGTTCTCGTCCCAATGCGCATCCACGGCGCGGGTCAGGACGGCCACCGCCCGGTTGGTGGTTCGATTCCACTTTGCGGGCTGCTTCAACCAAAAGCTCCACACGCCCGCCGCGACGAGCGCAAGCCCCGCCGCGAGCGCCAACGCTTGCGCCGCTCTGCGCCGGAGCGCCGGTGCCGCGGGGTTCCGAGCAGACCGGACACGCCGGTCTCCGAAGTTAATGACGGGCGTGCGACATGCCGGCACCAAGTCCTGCGGCTGCGAATAGATGTCTCGATCGGACGCCAACCGAGCGTGCAACTCGATCCGCAGCAAATACTCGTCGCGGGCAACGGGGTCGCCTCGCAACAGCTCGTTCAACGCGCGCAACTCGGCGTCATCCGCCGTGCCGTGACACACGGCCGCCACGGCGTCGTCGAACTCGGGAGATGGGAAATCGAGCCTCATGCCACTTCCGGATTGGCTTGGCGTTCCACGCAGCGCTGGAGCAGATGCCGCGCGCGTTGCAGCATCTTGTAGGTCGCCGCCACGGTTCGGCCGGAACGCTCGGCCAGGGATTCGACATCGGTGCGATCGTAGTAGTAAGCTTCGACCAGCGCCCGCTGCGCGGCGGGCAGCTTGTGGAGGCAGCCCTCGAGGTGGCGCAATCGTCGTTCAAACTCGGGCTGCAACTCCTCCCGCCGCTGCGCCAACTCCTCCGCCAGCCCTTGGGCCAGCAGGGCTTGCCAGCGCTGTCGCCGCTCGATCCATTGCCGGGCCTTGTTCAAGGCGAACCGGCAGGCCCAAGGAGTGAAGGGCTGGGTCGGATCGTAGGCGTCGAACTTCTCCCAGAGCGCCAGGGCGGTCTGTTGCACGATGTCCTCAGCGTCGGTCACGTTCGGGACCAACGCAGCCACGTAGCGAAAGATCTCGCGCTCGCTGCGCAGGAAGAGCGACAGGAACCGCTCTTGCGCAGCGTTGGAGTCATCCGACCGGCATTGTGAGTCTGCCGACATTCGTCAATCGCTACCCATACTTCCCGTCAAACACGAGTTTTGGACACCCGGCGCCGGCGTTTTCCCGGCCCCTGGCCAACTCGTGCGCGGCGCATGAAGCGAACGGGCGGAAGCCGAAACCTCCGCCCGCGCAAATGGCCTGGCCAGGGTCTTACTTGCCGAGCAAGTCCGCCACCAGGGAACGCTCCTCCTTGAGTTCGTTCACGGTGACCTCGATCTTCGCGCGGCTGAAGTCGTTGAGCGGTACGCCTTGGACGATCTCCCAGTTCTGGCCGTCGCTGCGCATGGGGAAGGAACTGATCAGCCCCGGCTCGACGCCGTAGCTGCCGTCCGAGCAGACGGCCACGCTGAACCAGTCGCCCGCCGGGGTGGGCGTGGTGAGACGGCGGACGGTGTCCACCACGGCGTTGGCGGCGCTGGCGGCACTGGAGAGGCCGCGCGCCTTGATGATCGCCGCGCCGCGTTGTTGCACCGTGGCAATGAAATCCTTCTCCAGCCACTCGCGCTGGCTGATGACCTCCGGCACGGGACGGCCCTGAATCTTCGCGTTGAAGAAATCCGGGAACATCGTGGCGCTGTGGTTGCCCCACACGGCGAGGTTGCTGACGGCGGTTACCTCCACGCCCGCCTTCTTGGCGAGCTGGGTCTTGGCGCGGTTTTGGTCGAGCATGGTCATGGCAAAGAAGTTCCGCGCCGGGACGCCCCGGGCATTGCTCAGGGTGATCAGCGCGTTGGTGTTGCAGGGATTGCCGATCACCAGCGTGCGCACGTCGGGCGCGGCGTTCCGCGCGATGGCCTGACCCTGGCCCGTGAAAATCCTGCCGTTGACGCCGAGCAGGTCCTTGCGCTCCATGCCGGCCTTGCGCGGCACCGCGCCGACGAGCAGCGCCCAGTTCACGCCCTTGAAGCCTTCGTCGAGGTTGGACGTGGGCACGATGCCCTTGAGCAGCGGGAACGCGCAATCATCCAATTCCATGCAGACGCCTTGCAGGGCGCTCATGGCTTTTTCATCGGGAATCTCGATGAGTTGGAGGATCACCGGCTGGTTCGGGCCGAACATCGCGCCGGAGGCAATGCGGAACAGGAGCGAGTAACCGATTTGGCCGGCGGCGCCGGTCACCGCCACGCGTAGGGGTGTCGAATTCATAGTCATCAAGTCAACAGGTGGGCGGAGTATAATCGGGGAGCGGCTTCCGGCAAGCTTGCAGGCGGAGCGACGCCGCAGCGGCGTACCGCGCGCCCATCCCGTCGCGGTGCCGAACCAATTCCGACTCCTTCCACCAACACAGACTGCCGGAACGCTCTCTGCCCAGCGAAACACGTCCTCGGCGGCGGCACACAGCTTGCCTCACCAGACACGCGCACGCTAATTTGCCGCATGCTCGACGACACCATTGCGGCCATCGCCACCGCCCTCGGAGAAGCCGGCCTGGCGGTCGTTCGCCTTTCCGGCCCGCAAGCCCTCACGGTCGCGGATCGGAGCTTTGCGCCCAAGGGCCGCCACTCGGCACGCCCGAGCGAGGCGGCGACCCACACCATTCAATACGGCCATGTCGTGCGGGGCGGGGTGACCGTGGACGAGGTGTTGGTTTCGGTGATGCGCGCGCCGCGGACCTTCACCCGCGAAGACGTCGCCGAAATCACCTGCCACGGCGGTTTGCTCACGGCGAAGCTGGTCCTCGGCACGGTGCTCGAGAACGGCGCCCGCCTGGCGCAACCGGGCGAATTCACGCGCCGCGCGTTCCTCAACGGACGCCTTGATCTTACCCAGGCCGAGGCGGTGGCCGATTTGATTCAGTCGCGCACGGAACTGGCGTTGCGGGCCGCCAACGAGCAACTGGCAGGCAAGTTGTCGCAGCGGATCAATCAGTTGCGCGATGACCTGATACAAACGCTGGCGCACATCGAGGCGCACCTGGACTTTCCGGAGGAAGACATCGCGCCGGACACCCAGGCGCAGTTGCTCGCACGGCTGGATCAGGGGGTGGCGTTCATGGATGCGCTGTTGCGGACGGCGAACGAAGGCCAGATTCTGCGGCACGGCCTCCGGACCGCCATCGTGGGCCGGCCCAACGTGGGCAAATCCAGTTTGCTGAACCAACTTCTCGGGCGCGACCGGGCGATTGTCTCGCCGCGGCCCGGCACGACGCGCGACACCATCGAGGAAACGGCCAACATTCGTGGGTTGCCGGTCGTGTTCGTGGACACGGCGGGATTGCGCGAGGCGCACGACGAGGTGGAGTTGGAGGGCATCCGCCGCAGCCATGAGGCGGTTTCCCGCGCGGAGTTGCTCCTGCATGTGCTGGACGTTTCCGAGCCGCTGACGCCGGAGGACGAGCGTTTCCTTGCGGAGTTCGCCGGCAAGAAGCGGATTCTGGTGGGCAACAAGTCCGACCTGCCGAGGCGGCTGGAAGGGACTTCAATTCAGGGCCCACTGGTCGAGGTCAGTTGCCGCAGCGGCCAGGGGATCGAGACGCTCAAGGACGCGATCAAGGAACTGGCTTGGGCGGGCGAGATCCGATCCGAGATGTTGGAGGTGATGATCAACTCGCGCCATCAAGACGCATTGAGCCGGGCGCGGGCGGCGGTCCTCAACGCGGGCGAGGCGCTGCGTCGTGGGATGTCCCTCGAATTCGTGGCGGTGGATTTGCGTTGCGGGGTGGATGCCGTGGGGGAGGTCGTGGGCAAAACCGCGACGGAAGACTTGCTGGATTTGATCTTCAGCCAGTTTTGCATTGGCAAGTAGGGGTTCGACGGGCGGCAAGCCGAAGAACGATTCTCCAAGGCTCCCGCGTTGGATGCGGGCGGGACAGTGTATCCAGCCTGTCCGGCTCGGACTGTCCGCGGCTGCTGCAATCGCCTTTGCCCAGACAGGCAGGATGCCGGCTCCTCTCTGGTGGTCCCGTCAGGATGCGCCTGACGGACAATTTGTCCGGGATCAAAATCTTCTGGCGCGCTCCGATAAAACCGGCAACGATGCGTCGCCGGAAGACGGCCGGACCCAACCAGCCCTGGCCGTTCGCAATGTGAAGACCGCCATCATCAGTTCGCCCACAGCGTCCAGTTCTTTGCTCATGGCTCAGGACCCCCATCTCCAAATCGTCCGCCAGAAGACGGAAGCCCGCCTTCGCGAGATCGCCGCCCGTTCCCGCGGCGCGTTGGGGTTCGTCGCCCACGACCTCGCCAGCGGCGAGCGGTTTGCCCTCAACGAAACGCTCCCCTTTCCGCAGGCCAGCGCCATCAAGATCGCCATCCTCATGGAGGTTTACAAACAAGCCGGTGAGGGAAAGTTCAAGCTCAGCGATCCCCGCCGCATCGGGAAGCTGGAAAAGACCGGCGGCAGCGGCATTCTCCACGAACTTGGCGACGGCACCGTCGAGTGTTCAATCGAGGACCTCTGCGTGCTGATGATCGTGCTGAGCGACAACACCGCCACGAACCTGCTCCTTGACCTGGTGGGCATGGAGAACATCAACCGGACGTTGGACTCGCTGGGGCTCAAGCAGACCCGCTTGCGCCGCCGAATGATGGATACGGCGGCCTCCTGGCGCGGCGAGGAGAACCTGGCCACGCCCGCCGAGGCCGCGCGGATCATGGAGGTCCTATTCCGGGGCGAGTTCCTTGACCGGAAGACGTGCGACGCCGTGCTCGCCATTCTCCGCAAAGGCAAGCCCGGCGCCATCAAGTCCGCGCTCCCCGCCGACGTGGCGGTGGCCTTCAAGCCCGGCAGCATCGGCGGCGTGACGGCAGAATGGGCCGTCGTCCTGCTCCAAGACCGGCCTTACGTCCTCGTCGTCATGGAGAATTACGGCGTGGGAGACGACGCGACCATTGCCACGAAGGAAATCGCGCGAGTCACCTTCGAGCATTTCTCCCGCATGGCGAAGGCGACGCCATCCGGGTCGTACGTGGACAAACCGCGGTAGCATCAACTTCCAACTCGTTCGCTGCACGCACTCTGGCACCACCGCACATGAACCTGATCAATCCTCAAACCGTTTGGCTGGCCTGCGCCATTCCTGCGATTGCGGCCGTCACTAATGAAGCCGTCACACTCAACACCCCGCGTGTGTTCCCGCCGGTCGCCTCGCGCGCCGAGTGGCAGGAGCGGGCCCGCGATATCCGCCAGCAGGTCCTCGTGAGTTGCGGCCTGTGGCCGATGCCGGAACGAACCCCGCTCAAGGCGCGCGTGTTCGATCGCGTGGAGCATGGGGATTACTCCGTGGAAAAGGTGTGGTTCCAAAGCTGGCCCGGGTTCTACGTCTGCGGGAACTTGTATCGGCCGCTGGGCAAAGGCGGCGGACCATACCCGGCCATCTTGAATCCGCACGGGCATTGGGCCAACGGGCGGCTCACGGATGCCAATGACGGCAGCATCCCCGGGCGGTGCATCAACTTTGCCAAACGCGGCCTGATCGCCTTCGCCTATGACATGGTGGGTTACAACGACACCTCCTTCGCCAACTACCCCCGCGAAGGGCAACCGGGTTCGGAGTTCTACAAGCGCCACCGGTTTTTCGCCACCAACGCCGTCTGCCAGCTTTGGGGGATTAGCCTGATGGGACTGCAAACGTGGAACGCCATCCGGGGGTTGGATTTTCTCGAATCGCTGCCGGATGTGGACCGGAAGCGCCTGGCCTGCACGGGCGCATCCGGCGGCGGCACGCAGACCTTCATGCTGGGCGCGATTGACGATCGGCTCGCCGCGCTGGCACCGGTCTGCATGGTTTCTCACACGATGCAGGGCGGCTGCTCCTGCGAGAATGCGCCGGGACTGCGCGTGAAGTTCTCCAACATGGAGATCGCCGCCGCCGCCGCGCCGTGCCCGCAGATCCTCATCGCCGCCACCGGCGACTGGACGAAAGACACGCCAACCGTCGAAGGCCCCGCGGTGGAGGCCATTTATCGTTGGTTCGACGCCACGGACAAGCTGCGTTACGTCCGCTTCGATTCCGGGCACAACTACAACCAAACCAGCCGCGAGGCCGTGTATGCGTGGTTTGATCGCTGGTTGTTGAATCGGCCCGACGCGCCGTCGTCTCCCGAGGCGGCGTATCAGAAGCCGCCCGATGCCGAACTGCGCGTCTTCCCGGGCGACCAACTCCCGCCGGACGCGCTCACCGACGAGCAACTCATCGCGTGGCTCATCACCCAACGCCGCGCCCAACTCGCCGCGCTCCAGCCGCGCGCGAAGGCGGACTTCGCAAAGTTCCGCGAGGCCCTGCTCCCACTCTGGAAACACACCTTGCAAGTCCAGTGGCCGCAAAGCACCACCCACGTCAGCTTCAAACCCATGCGGGCGGGGAACGGTTTTACCGCCACCGATCTGGAAATCCGGCGCGACGGGCAGACTGAGGCCATCGCCGCGACCACCTTTCAGCCGGAGCAACGCCGCGGGGGCGGACGCGGCCTGCCCAAACTCGTCGTGCTGGTCCACACCAACGGCGCGGCGGCCTATCTGAGCGCCGACAAGAATCCTCAAGGCTTGGCGAAGGACCTCTTGGAAGCCGGCCACGGCGTGCTCGTCGTCACCCGGTTTTCCGACGTGCCGGCTGCCGACCCTTTCGCGAACTTCTACACGACCTACAATCGAACAATGTTGCAGCAGCGTGTGGTTGATCTCTTGTCCGTGATGGCAAGCGCCCGTCTGAACGCCCGGCAGACCGGCGGCTCGCCCCGCGTGGTGCTGTGCGGGGAAGGCCGCGCCGGACTCTGGGCGCTGCTGGCCGCGCCGGGCGCCGACGCGGTCATCGCCGATGGCGGCAGTCTTGATGTCAGCGACGATACGGCCTGGCTCGCGCCCGACGTCTTCTGTCCCGGGCTGAAAAGTTTCGGCGGGTTTGAGACGGCCGCGCTGCTGGCCGCCCCGCATCCGCTATTGCTGCACAACGCCGGGCAATCCGCCGCCGCCCGCAATTTGGGGAAGGCATACCGGGCGGCTTCGGCGCGTCGCAGCTTTGTCAGCGAAGCCCAGGTCCAGCCGGACGCGTCGCTGGCGCGCTGGATCAGCCGCCTCTGAGTCGTGTTTGCTTGGCCGCATCCGTGGGATTGGCAAGACGATGGCCCTTCCGCGAACAATGGCGCTGCGGCGGCTTGGCAGAGCACGGTTAACTTGCTCCTCCACTCCTCCTCCAAAAATCTGCGGCGCTCTCCCGAGACGCCGCTACGGTTCAGGTTCAACGCGTGAGTTCTTGGAGAATTCTCTTCCCCGGAGAGAAAGCTAACTGGCGAGCTTGCCCGGCTGTGCGAGGGATTGGACGTTGACATTGGGCGATCGAGGCTTAGGCTGGCCCTACCAGCGGCAGTTAGTTCAAAGTGCTCAGGCGTTTGAAACCGTGTCCGGCGACGCCGTTCGCTTGGGCTGGCCGCCCGAGAAACTCAAACCGACAGACATCAGTTCGAATATGAAAATCAGAACCCTCGCAATCGCGTCCACCGTGGTGGCGCTGAGCACGCTCACGGCACTGGGCGACAAAGTCTTTGTGCTGGCGAAGAAAAACAGCACGGAGATCAACGACTGGCCGCCGTATCTCGAGACGGGGAGCTTCTATGCTTCGAGCGGCAACAGCAAGGTGACGGAGGATCCCGTGCCAGCTTACGGCACCCGCTTTGGAGTGGCCGGGTATCCGGCCATCACCGTGAAACCCACCCTGGCCAATGCCGGTGGCGTTTACGCGGTTCACGTCACTATTCCCACTACCAGCGCCGCGGCTGACATTACCACCGACATCACCGCCGTCGGCTGCACCCTCTCCACCAACCGAACGCTGGCCTTCGGAGGCGTCTTTGAGCGATGGAATTTCGTATGTTACATCACGAATGATGTCGGAGTCACTGAGCCGGAAATCACGTTTACCTATTCGACGACACTGATCGACGGCGTCACGCCGCAAGACGGCACCGGATTCGGCCGGCGTTGGTATCCTGCTCCCTTGCGCTTCACCGCCGTGGGGGATCCCTGCCTGGCCACTCCCCCGCCGCCGGAAGTCAGCGGCCCCTTGGTCGCCGGGCAGACCTACGTGGACGTCCCCGGCATCGCCACCAACGCCACCGCCGTGCGGGTGTATGCCGACGGGGCGTTGATTGGCAGCAAGAGCACCGGGGTCACGGGCGGCATGAACCGTGTGACCACCTCCGGGTTGGTCAAGGACACCAAGATCGTGGCCACGCAAACGGTAAACAACCAGGAAAGCTGCACCCCGAATGAAGGCACCTTTGGCCCCAAAGTGGGCGGCGGAGCGAATCCGCCAATCTATGTCTCCATGATCCTGGACCAAAACGCGGCGTTGACCGGGCCGGTGGGGGCTTCCGCAACGCCAACGAGTGTTCAGTATCACATTCCCTACATCGGCTTGTCTGGCGGCTACGGTACCGCCCCGACCGGCGGGATCCGGGTGGAGCCGAACGGTTGCTGGCAGACGGTCACGGTGACGCCTGGCGTTGATCCCACGGGTCAATTCCAAGGCGCGGTGGCACTGCCCGATGCCAACCCCTTCGCCGCACTGGCCGGATTGGGCTTCGAACTGGGAGACGCCGCCGACGCCGGTCCATTTGAAATCTACATTGACAACATTGTGAACGGAGACGTCGTCATTGAGGATTTCGAGTCTTACACCAATGGTCAGCCCGAGGTCCTCTTCGCTGGCCCTGGCGCGGCCGGTCTCCTTGGCGGCGACTCGATCGCGCTGCCGCGCATTTCCGAAATTACCACCGCCAATGCCGACACGGGCACAAAGAGCCTCCGCTATTACTGGCAATTCAAGGACAACCTGACCACGCTCTGGCAGCGCGCCGTGGCCAATGGCGCGGGTTCGGACAAGAAATATCCGATCGTGGACCTGAGCAAGCCCATCTCGGTGCGGGTCCTCGTCCTGCCCGTGGGCGAAACAAAGAACAAGCTCACTCTGAGTGACGCCCCCCGAAATCAGACCGCTTACTTGGGCGGTTCGCTCACGCTGAGCGTGACCGCCAACGGCACGCCTCCATACAGCTATGCATGGAGCAAGGACGGCGTTGACCTGGGGGTGAGCACCAGCACCTACAACATCGCCAATGTGACCGCCGAGAGCGCCGGCACCTACTCCGTGCTCGTGACGGACGCCAATTGCAGCATTCAAAGTCCGCCCGCCCTGATCACGGTGAGCGAACAGCCGCCGCCGCCCGGGCGGATTGAGATTCAACTGTCCCCGCCGAATGTCACCCTGAGTTGGGCCGGCCCCTACGTTCTGCAAAGCGCTGCAAGCGTGAGCGGGACCTACACGGACGTGTCCGGCGCGACCAGTCCGTATTCGGTGAACGCTTCGGCGGGGCCGCAGTTTTTCCGGTTGCGGACACCGTAGAGCGACTCGGTTTGTGGGTTCGCTGCGCGCGACCGGGCCTTTGGGCCCGGTCGTTCTGTTTCGGTCTGGGAGCGTCGGGTAACTCGCCGGCTTCAGCGTTCCGGCCTCAGCAGGTGGCACATAGGGCAATCGAAACGCGCCGCGCTGGCCGCCGGACGTGACCTCACTTCGTCGCCGAGCCAAACACCTTCTGCAACAACTCGCTGGTGCGCGCGAGTGGGTTCGCGCGGATGTTCTTTTCCTCCTCCGCGACCAGCTTGAACAGGCCGTCCAACGCCTCATCGGTGACGTAGGCGTCAATGTCTGCGGCGCCCAGTTTCGTCGCAGGGCTCTTGCCGAACAGCGCGCCGAGAGACTCCGCCGCCGCAAGTTTGCCCGTCATCTGTTTGTATTGTGCCGTCACGCCCACCTGATCCGTGGCCTTCTGCACAATGGGATAAAACTTCGCGTGCAGATTCGTTTGCGTGGTGCGCCGGAAGAACTGCGTGGCGGCGTCGTCCGGCCCGGCAAGGATGGACCTGGCGTCGGCGATGGACATCTGCTTGATGGCATCGCCAAAGACGCCGGCGGCCACGGGCACGGCTTGTTCGGCGGCGCGGTTCATGGAACGAACGAAATCCTCCGCGAGTTGATTCTGGCCGACGGCGCGTAATCCCTTTTCCACCGTCTGCAATTTCTCCGGCATGGGAATCTTCACGTTGAGGTTGGTGAGAAAACCGTTCTCCCGTCCGAGCGACGCCACCGCTTTCTCCACGCCTTTGCTCAAGGCCTCCTTCAGCCCGCCCGCCATCTGGTCCGGGGTCAGCGTGCTGGTGGCGACGGTGGTGTTCGTGGAGGACAGGGCGGACTTCAATTTGTCCAGCCAGCCAGCGTGCGAGGACAATGCGGACGCTGTGAGGACGAGGCTCAGAACGAGGCGAAGGAATGAGGTCTTCATGGTTGGAATTGAAACGGGCAGCAGTTCAAGACGGGCTTTCCACAATCCTGGGCCACGCGCCTTTGACGCTGCCGTAGTGGCGAGTGAGCGTGGCAAACTCCGGCGCGGCTGGATCAGGGCACACAGGTTTGCCCCGCGCATCTAGGTAAAGGCAGCCGCGCTCCGTGACCGGCAGTTTTTCGATCAGTGCCAGGGCTTCCTCTGCGGCCCGCTGCCAGCGGAGGCGCAGCGCCCTAAAATCCACCGGCTCGCTCAGCCGCAATTGCTTCGGGTCCTGTCCCGATAACCGGGCCTGGCGTCCGCCCCAGTCAATGATCCACTCGGCGTTCATGCCCGGGTCCTTACCCGCGGCCGCCCAAGCCAGCGCGCCCACGTGCAGGTGATGGTCGTGCAGAAACATCACGTCGAGATAATCGCGGAGCTTCATGCGCGCGGCAAACGCCAGCAGCTTGTTGGTTGCCGCGTCCCAGAAGTTGAGCCGCCAGCCCAACTCCACATCCGCCTCGACCGGAAAGAACCGAAACGCACTGTCGTGAACCCACTCAATCTTGGTGTGGTGATTGCCGAGGGAAACAAATGCCCGAACGAACCCCTCTTGCGGACGCTGCACCTCCACGGCATAGCCAGCAGAGCCCAGGACCGCCAAATCCGTCTCCGAAGCCACCGCCACGGCGTCCGCTTCATCGTGGAACATGTCCACGTCCTGCGACGTCCGTGGCGAGTGCGGGCTCTGATGCAGCACCGTCGCGCCCCCGACGTAGCTGTCCGGGTTGCGATTGCGCGCCAGCAGGCGCAGCACCTCGGCCTCGAACGGTCCTAGCGGCATAGCTCGGCAACGACTTGATACCCCTTGGCCCCGCCGTAGTGACGCAACTCCCGGATGATCCAAGGAATGTCTTCCTCGTCGATCTCGGCGTCTTCGCGACATGACCAGAAACACTGGGCGTAGAAGTCCCGGAACGCCTGCCGGGCCAACTCCACGCGGCGCTCGCGGGCGGCTTGTTCGCTCTCGCTCATGCGGTCAACCCTACGCCGACCGAACGCAACCGGCAAGCCGCGTCACGCCTTCCGCGCTTCCTTTGCCCACGCGTCCTTGAGGGTGATCGTTCGGTTTAACACCAGCTTTCCAGGCGCGCTGTCCTTGTCCAACGCGAAGTAGGCGAGGCGCTCGAACTGGTAGCGTTCCTCCGGCTTTGCGTCCTTCAGGCTCGGCTCGCACTTGGCGGTGACGACTTCGAGACTGCGCGGGTTCAGGTGTTGCTTGAAGTCGCCGTCGGCATCCGGCTCGGGCACGATGAACAGGCGGTCGTAAAGGCGGCATTCGGCGTCAATCGCGTGTGCGGCGCTGACCCAGTGGATTGTGCCCTTGACCTTGCGATTGGCAGTTGGGCCACCGGTCTTGCTGTCGAGATCGGCGGTGCAGCGCAGTTCGGTGACGTTGCCGTCGGCGTCCTTCACTACTTCGTCGCACTTGATGATGTAGGCGTACTTCAACCGCACTTCGCCGCCGGGTTTGAGACGGAAGAACTTCGGCGGCGGCGTTTCCATGAAATCGTCGCGCTCGATGAACAACTCGCGGCTGAACGGAATCTTCCGTCCGCCGGCGCTCAGGTCCTCCGGGTTGTTGACGGCGTTGAGTTCCTCAGTCTTGCCCTCGGGATAATTCGTGATGACGACCCTGAGTGGGCGCAAGACGGCGAGCCGGCGCAGGGCGCGCTTGTTCAGGTCCTCGCGGATGGCAAATTCCAGCACGGCGACATCCGTGATGCCGTTGTATTTCGTGATGCCGATGTTGTAGGCGAAGGCTCGCAAGGCTTCCGCGGGCACGCCGCGTCGGCGGATGCCGCTGATCGTCGGCATGCGCGGGTCGTCCCAGCCGGCGACGAGACCCTCGTTCACGAGTTGCATGAGCTTGCGCTTGCTCATCACGGTGTAGCCGAGGCTGAGGCGGGCGAACTCGTATTGGTGGGGCAGGGGACGCGGCAGGTCGAGGCTTTCGAGAATCCAGTCATAGAGCGGGCGATGGACCTCGAACTCCAGCGTGCAAATGCTGTGCGTGATGCCCTCGATGTAATCGCTCAGGCAATGCGCGAAGTCATACATCGGGTAGATGCACCACTTGTTGCCGGTGTGATGGTGCTCCGCCTTCTTGATGCGGTAGATCAGCGGGTCGCGCATCCAGATGTTCGGCGAGTCGGGCTGAATCTTCGCGCGCAATGACCGTGCGCCGTCGGGGAACTCGCCGTTCTTCATCCGCGTGAAGAGGTCGAGGTTCTCCTCCACGCTGCGGTTGCGGAATGGGCTCTCCAAGCCCTTGCGGCGGTATTCGTCCGTCTCGTCTGGCGTCAGGTCGCAGACGAAAGCCTTGCCCTTCTTGATCAGCGCGATGGCGTATTCGTAAAGCTGGTCGAAATAATCGGAGGCGTAAAACGGCTCCAACTTGACGTCACCATTCTTCCGCTCGGCCTCCGATGTGCCGAAGATCGCCGGTAGATGGAAGTCAGGCTTGCCGTTTGAGGTGATCGTGTCGGGTGTCTTTCCATGCGGCTTGAGGCCGAGCCGGTCTTCCGCCCAGCCACCGATGAGCCAATTCACGTCCTCCTGGATTGAGTCCACGTACTCCACGTCCTCCTTGGTGGGGTTCGTGTCGTCCATTCGGAGGTTGCAGATGCCGCCGAACTCGCGGGCGATGCCGAAGTTCAGGCAAATGCTCTTGGCGTGGCCGATGTGGAGGTAGCCGTTTGGCTCGGGGGGAAAGCGCGTGTGAATCTGCGGATAGCGGCCCTCAGCGACGTGTTGCGCGACAATGTCGCGGATGAAATCGGATGGCGGCGGCGCGGCGGCGGCAGTTGCCTGGTCGTTGATCGAATTGCTCATGGCTGGCGCAGGCTATCAAACGCCAGGGAGAATGTCCAACGGGCCCGCGCGCTTGCCAGCGATGATGTGGAAGAATGGCCGTTCCGTTGGCGTCACGACGAGAGGCGGCCCGGTCGTCCGGTCGCCGCCTCGGCTATTTCAGCGCCCGCAACGCCAGCGTCTTCCAAAGCAGGCCGGGGTTGTTCGTGATGATGCCGTCCACGCCCAGATCCAGGAGTTCGTTGGCGACGCTGGGATCGTCAATCGTATAGACCCAGACCTTCAGACCACGTTGGTGGGCGAGGGCAACGGCTTCCCGGGTGACTTCCCGGTTCCAAACGGCGACCTTCGCCCCGGTCTTGGCCAGTTCGTCCAACCAATCGGCGCTCAGGGTCTTTTCTTTCGTGGTGGGTTTGCTGCCATCGGCCAAGCGGCTGGGAACGCCCAACGCGCCAAGCACCTGGCGGGGTTGGAGGGCATGGAACTCGCGGAGGAATTGCCAATCGAAAGACTGGACCACGAGCTGGTTGATCAATTTCTTCTCCTCGAGCAGCTTGGCCATCGTGGCCGGATCGCCTTCCTTGCGCTCAATGAGTGTCATGCTGCCGCCGCCTTGGATGGTGTCGAGCGCCTCGGCCAATGTGGGGAGTCGCGTGCCCGCGAAGGAGGCGTGGAACCACTTTCCGGCATCCAAGGTTTTGAGTTCCGCCACCGTTTTCGAGGTGAGGCTGATCTTTGCGCCGCCCCAAAGATTCGTCGCGTCGGTGGTTCGGTCCAGCGTGTAATCATGGAGCACCATCGGCACGCCCTCGCGGCTGTGGTAGGTGTCCAGTTCGACGAAATCGGCGCCGGTTGCCAGAGCGAGCTTGAAGGCCGGCAGCGTATTCTCCGGCGCGACCGACGAGTAGCCGCGATGCGCGATGATCAGTGGACGGTGGCCTTGAACGAGATTGAGGGCTGGGGTTTCCATGGTTTGCGCAGACAGGGGAGCAGACACGCCCGGCAGGACCAAGCAGGCAATCGAAAGTGCAACGCTTTTCACGCCGCGAAGCTGTCTGTGGACAACGTGGCGGGCAAGTGCAAAGCTTGAATAAATAGTCCGCCGCTCGGGGTTGAGAGCGAGGTCGGGGGTGAGATTCGGGGGTGAGGTTTTCCGGAGCTTGGAGTTTGGAATTCTGCCCGAAGCGTCTGCTCCGTCTCGCAATCACTCCACTCCGACAACACCCCTCAAAACAGCGAAAGACCTGCTTGTTCCTCTCAAGCGCCGCGTTTGCGTTAAAATCCTCAAGGGGGGACTCTCAGTTTCTTACAAGCGAGGCTTTTTCAAAACTCGCGGTGCGTGAGAGCGACCAGGCAAAGCGCGAGCGCCTGAAGTTATGAAAACCGCCGCCGCCATCCCCCCGCACCCGTTTTTGGTCTTCAATCGTGGTGGCGTCGCGGCTGACGTGGCCCACCTGCTGCGGCCCGGCGTGCCGCTTCACCATCGGTTCATGGACACGCTGCGGTCGTTGATCACGGGCAAACGTGCTGAAGGCGCGGCTGAAGGTCGCTTCACCCGGCACGGCGGCGACCGCCTCCCAGCCGCAGAGCTGCCGCAACGTGGGCCGGGTCAGCAGGGCGTGAATCAGCGTCCTGGGGAAGGGGAACTGATAGATGTTTTCGAAAGAGCCTGATGATTCAATGCCTTTGGTTTGAGGTGAAAACAATGCTCCGTGAATTGAGTCCAGTCAGCATGGCCATGACGACCACGAGCGCCACATAGACCACGACCTTCTTCGTGCCCACGATGCTCCGGAGCACGAACATGCTCGGCAGCGAAAGGGCCGGGCCGGCCAACAAGAGCGCCAACGCCGGGCCTTTGCCCATGCCGCTGCCGAGCAAGCCTTGCAGAATCGGGACTTCCGTCAGCGTGGCAAAACACATGAATGCTCCCACCAGCGAGGAAACGAGTTTGGCGAAGAACGAATTCCCGCCCACCGATTGGCTCACCCACTCCGAGGGGATCAACCCTTCGTGGCCCGGTCGTCCCAACAGGATTCCTGAGACGGACACGCCGCCGATAAGTAGCGGGAAGATTTGCTTCGCCAGCGTCCAAGTCGCGTCCAGCCACTCGAGGCCCTCTCCCGGCGCACGCCCGACTGCCCCAGCGGGCCAAGCCGCGACCACCAGAACCGCGCGTATCATACCACGTTCCACAAGTGTTCCGGGCGCTGCGTGGTACCAGCGCCCAAGCGCACCGCAGCTTCAAAACAGGCGAACATGAAGAGTTAGCGGCATTGGATTCCGAATCCGGAGTGAGGCAGGATAAAACCCTGCGCCACTGGTGTTCTCCCGGCGAGACTCGATCAATACCGAGAGGCATGGATTCTCGGTGGCGCGTCCTCGTGAATTGACTATCGTTCCTGTGGTTTGGAAAGCGGTTCGCGATTATGAACTGTCCGTCGTGCCACCGACCGCGACCTCGCGGTTGGCCAGCGGGCTTCTCCCCCGAAGCCCGGGCCGCCGCCTTCACCCTCATCGAACTTTTGGTGGTCATCGCCATCATCGCCCTACTGGCGGCAATGCTCCTATCGGTGCTGACCAAGGCCAAGGAGCGGGCGCGGACCATCGGGTGTCTGAGCAACGTGAAACAACTGGAGGTGTGCTGGCATCTTTACGCCGTGGACAACAATGACCGCCTGACTCCGAACAACTCCGTGATGCTCATCGGCGGTGGCGCGTTGGCGCGCGACATCTCCTGGTGTCCCGACCACGCGGCCACGGATACCAACACTGTGGACATCGAAAACGGGCTCCTGTTCCGGTACAACACCTCGGTCGCCATCTACCATTGTCCGGCGGACACGTCTGTGGTGGTGGATGCGGCGGGCCGCTCCACGTCCCGGCTCAGAAATCGGAGTTACAACATGAGCCAGTCGGTCAACGGCTACAATTCGTTTCTGGTCCTGCCGCACCTGCCACCGCCCGACGATCATCTGCCGGCTTGGGAGAAACTGTCCGAGATTCGGCAGCCCCCGCCCAGTCAGGCGTTCGTCTTCATTGATGAGCATCCCGACACCATGATGGACGCCCAATTCGGCAATCCCGTCCAGATGCCCTACTACTCGCAGAATTGGTGGGACATGCCTGCCGACCGGCACAATCAAGGCGGCGTTCTTTCATTCGCCGACGGCCACGCCGAACGTTGGAAATGGAGAATCCCCAATCGTGTGATCGCCATTGGCCGACCTCCGGCGAACGGAGAAGCTGCCGACTACGCACGCATCCAAGACGCGATGAAGAAATGGCCGAATTAGACGGATCGCCGTTTGTCATTTCCGGCCGGATGCTGCTGCCGCTCTCGGATCTTTTGCTCGACCAGGGTATAGTTCTGCGCCGTGCAGTAGAGACGAATC